>DASWCU010000041.1:0-12946 GCA_036389935.1 Candidatus Limnocylindria bacterium | reverse complement strand
CTCGCCGCGAACGGTGCGCGAGGTCGCGGCCGAGATCGTGGCGTGCGGGAGCGGCTTCGTCGACGCCGGGATCATCGGCGGCCCGCCGCGCGGGACTCCGAGCCCGCGCTTCTTCGCCTGCGGGCCCGATCGCTCGCGCTTCGTGGAGCTCGCTGCCGCCGGGCTCGACGTGGTTCCGCTCGGGCCGGAGATCGGCGAGGCCTCGGCCGTGAAGATGTGCTACGCCGCGCTCACGAAGGGCACGACGGCGATCGCGACCGAGCTGCTCGTTGCCGCGCGGAAGCTCGGCGTCTACGAGGCGGTGATCGGAGAGCTGCGGTCGAGCGAGACGACGGCCGGACGGCTCCGCGGCGTCGAGTCGATGCCGGGGAAGGCGCACCGCTGGGTCGCCGAGATGGAAGAGATCGCTCGGACGTTCGCCGAGGTCGGGCTCACGCCGCTGATGTTCGAAGGCGCGGCCGAGATGTACCGCCTGACCGCCGCCTCCGCGATGGGTGGCGAGCGGCCCGAGACGGTCGACCGCGCGCGCGGGCTCGACGGCACCGTGGACGTGCTCGCGCGGGCGAGCGAAGGAGTGGCGTCGACGCGATAGCCCGCGCCCGTCAGCATGGAGGGGTGGTGCCGCCGCAGATCTCCGCTCCGGCCGCGGTCGAACGGTCGCGCCTCGATGCCCCGGTCGCGACGCTTCCGGGCGTGGGCGGCGAGTCCGTCAAGCTCCTCGACCGGCTCGGCATCCGCACCATCGGCGACCTCCTCTGGCACCTGCCGACGCGCTACCTCGACTACGCCCAGATCCGCCCGGTGCGCCGACTCGTGGCGGGCGAGGAGCAGACGACCGAGGCGATCGTCGGCGCGATCGGCCAGCGCCGGACCGCGCGTGGGCAGCTCATGACCGAGGTCGAGCTCATCGACCCCGCCGACGGCCGGCCGTCAGGCATCCACGCCACGTGGTTCGGCCGCCAGTTCATCAAGGAGCGCTTTCGGCCCGGGCAGCTCATCCGGTTGTCCGGCAAGCCGACGTGGTTCGGCCGCTCGCTGCAGCTGGCCAACCCGAAGGTCGAGCCCGCCGATGCGGAGCGCGTGCACACCGGCCGGCTCGTGCCGGTGTACCGGCTGACCGAGGGATTGAAGGAGGGGAACCTGCGGCGGTGGCTGCATACGGCGGTCGAGGGCGCGAAGGGCCGCCCGCCGGTCGTGGCCGACGTCCCGGATCGCCTGCCGAAGGAGATCGTCGACCGCCGCGAGCTGCTGGCGCTGCCCGACGCGCTCCGCGAGGTGCACTTCCCCTCGAGCGAGGCGCGGCTGCACGAGGGCCGTCGCAGACTGGCGTTCGACGAGCTCCTGACCCTCCAGCTGGGTCTGGCACAGCGGCGGGCGCGCTGGCAGCGCGACGCGCGTAGCCCCCGGCTCGACGCGTCCGACGCGGAAGTCGAGCGCTGGATCGCGGCGCTCCCGTTCGAGCTCACGGTCGCGCAACGGCGGTCGTTCGCGGAGATCCGCGCTGATATCGCCCGCCCGGTTCCGATGTCGCGGCTCCTCGAGGGTGAGGTCGGCTCGGGCAAAACGGTCGTCGCCGCGCTCGCGGCGCGGGTCGCCAAGGCCGCGGGCCATCAGTCCGCGCTCATGGCCCCGACCGAGCTGCTGGCCGAGCAGCACTTCCGGACGCTTGGGGCGCTCTTCGGCGGCGACGGGCCGCGGGTGGAGCTCCTGACCTCGAGCGTCGGCGCCGCCGCCCGGCGCGAGATCCTCGCGCGGCTCTCCTCCGGGGACTGCGACGTCGTCGTGGGCACGCACGCGCTGGTCGTCGAGGAGGTGGCGTTCGCGCGGCTCGGCCTCGCGGTCGTGGACGAGCAGCATCGCTTCGGGGTCCGCCAGCGGACGACGCTACGCGAGAAGGGCCTCGACCCTCACCTCCTGCTGACGACGGCGACCCCGATCCCGCGCAGCCTCGCCCAGACGGTCTATCGCGACCTGGACCTGTCGGTCATCGACGAGCTCCCGGCGGGACGGCAGCAGATCCGCACCGAGGTCCGACCGCCCGCTGCCCTGTCGAAGATCTGGCCCTGGGTCCGCGAGCGCGTCGAACAGGGCGAGCAGGCGTTCGTCGTCTGTCCACGCATCGATCCATCCGACGGCGACGACGGGGCGCCGAGCGCCGTCGCGACCGAGGCCGAGCTACGGTCCGGTCCGCTCGACGGGCTCCGCCTCGCGCTCCTCCACGGACGCATGCCCGCGAAGGAGCGCGACGACGTCATGCGGCGTTTCGCCGGCCGCGAGGTCGATGTCCTCGTCGCGACGACGGTGGTCGAGGTGGGGATCGACGTGCCCAACGCGGCGGTGATGGTCGTCCTGGGTGCCGAGCGCTTCGGCCTGGCGCAGCTCCACCAGCTGCGTGGCCGGGTGGGCCGTGGGGGCCAGAGGGCGTACTGCGTGCTCGTGAGCGAGGACGCCGCCGAGTCGGAGCGCCTGCGGGCGATGACCGAGCGCAAGCGCGGGCCCGACGGCGTCGATCGGCCGCTCGACGGGTTCGAGCTCGCGCGGCGCGACCTCGAGATCCGGGGCGCCGGTGAGTTCCTCGGCGACGAGCAGCACGGGATCTCGGAGCTGCGCATCGTGGATCTCGCGGATGTGGACCCGCGCCTCGCGCGCGACACGGCGGCGGAAGCGGACGCCGTCCTCGCCGATGACCCGTCCCTCGAACGTCCCGCGAACGCCGGGCTCGCCGCGGCCGTCGAGGCGCTCTGGCGGCGCTACGCGCTCGCGTAACGGCCAACGGTGCGCGTGATCGCGGGCGAGGCGAAGGGCCGCCGCCTCGTCGTTCCGGCCGGAGGCGGGACGCGCGCCGCGACGGACCGGATCCGGGAGACGCTGTTCGCGATCCTGGAGCCGCGACTGCCGGGCGCGGAGGTACTCGATCTCTTCGCGGGCGCGGGCACGCTCGGGATCGAGGCCCTCTCACGAGGGGCGGCGCACGCCACGTTCGTCGAGCGTGCCCCCGGCGCGCTCGCGGCCCTGCGGCGGAACCTCGAGACGACCGGCCTGGGGGGTCGCGCGACGGTCGTTCGAGCGGACGCGCTCGCATACCTCGACGCGCCGGTCGACGCCGACGTCGTGTTCTGCGACCCGCCGTTCGCGGATGTCGCGGCGCACGGTGCCGCGCTCGCGAAGGTCGCGGCACCCGGCCGGTCGATCGTCGCCCGCGCGCACCGCAAGCACCTACCGACGATCCCGCCGTCGCTGCGGATCGAGCGCACGAAGGACGTCGGCGAAGAGCGCATCGTGTTGCTGCGGTACGATGCGGGCGCTGCGGGAGGGTAACGTGGACATCCAGTACTTGGTCGAACGGCTCGAAGCCCTCGTGGTCAACGCACGCAAGGTGCCGATGACCAGCCAGGTGATCCTCGAGCAGGCCGCCGTGCTCGACCTCATCGACCAGATGCGCGTCGCCATTCCCGAAGAGGTGCGCCAGGCGCGGCGGGTGAACCAGGAGAGCGAGCGCGTCGTCCAGAAGGCCCGCGAGGAAGCCGAAGGGATCATCGGCGCCGCGCAGGAGCAGGCCGCGCTCTTGCTGCAGGACCAGGCGATCCTCCGCGAGGCCGAGTCGCGCGCTGAAGACATCGATCGCGGCGCGCGATCGAAGGCCGATGAGACGATGCGCGGGGCGGATCAGTACGCGGCCGACGTGCTCGTGCGCCTCGAGAGCGATCTCGTGAAGACCCTCTCGATCGTGAAGAAGAGCCTGGAAGTGCTGGAAGAGCGCCGACCGGAACCCGAAGCCGTCAGGGAATAGAGGCCGATCCCGGCCGAGCCGGCCGCGGGTCAGCTCGACAGGTGAGCTGCGGTGATCGTCAACGTCGCGCCATTGCTGAAACAGCCGATGGGCACGCACTTCGACTACGAGGTGCGGGAATCGCCGATCGACCCCCGCGGCCAGAATGCCGGCCTGCTCGAGGCGTCGATCGAGGACATCGACTCACATATCCGCGGCACCCACACGACCCCGGGGGCGTACCTCGAGGGCACCGCCGATGCGCACGTCGGCGGGCAGTGCAGTCGGTGTCTGCGTCCGATCGACACCGCGGTGCACGCTGAATTCGCCGAGCAGTACTACGCGACGATCGCCGTCGATACCGGCGCCGGGCTTGCGGAGCCGCCCCGCGACGTGAAGCTCATCGGCTCCGACTTCCGCATCGACCTCACGCCGCTGTTGCGCGAGGAGCTCATCCTCGCGACGCCGCAGGCGCCGCTGTGCAGCCTGGACTGCAAGGGTCTCTGCCCGATCTGCGGCGACGACCTGAACGACCGTCCGCATATCCACGAGGAGCACGTCGACGTGCGCTGGGCGAAGCTCCAGGAGCTCCGCGACCGGATCGGGAGCGAAGGCGCGTGAGCGACGAGCGGCTTCGCCGGATTCAGCGGCCGGTAAGGCCATGCCAGAGGTCCGCGACGACGTCCGTGGCGACGTAGCTATCGAGGAAGCGATCGATGTGGAGGAGCCATTCCTGCGTCTCCTTCGCCACGAGCAGTACGGCGAGCGCGACGGCCGTTCGCGGCGCATCGAGCCGAGCGCCCGGACGGAACCGATCGCGCGCCGCGACGAAGAGGAACCAGAACTCGAACAGATTGGGGAACGCGAACAGGACGGCGCGCGCGCCGGTGAGCTCGAACAACGCGTCGCCGACCATCCGGAGCGCGAAGAGCACGACGGCGACGTTCCGCTCCAGCGGGCGCCAGCGGAGCGCCACCACGAGGAACGTCGTCATGTACACGAGGTCGCAGACCTTGTCGAAGCGCTGGTAGTCGGGGATGCCCCCGAACCAGTCCATCAGGAACAGATCGCCGAAGTCGACGAGGATCGCGAGGAGGCCGCCGGCGAACGGCCAGCGGAGGACCGGAAGCGATCCGGCCACACGGTACGCGCCGATGAGGAGCATCTGGGCGGTCACGCTCCCTAGAATCATCGCTGTACCTGGAAGGAGTCCGATGTGGCCGGTGAACCGAAGAAACGAACCCCGCACGCGGCGCAGGGCGATAGGCGCAGCCACCTGCGCCTGCGGGCGACGCAGCTGGTGCCATGCCCGCAGTGCAAGAGCCCGAAGCCGCCGCACCAGGCGTGCCCGCACTGCGGCATGTACCGCGGCCGCCAGGTGATCGAGATCCGTTCCAAGAAGCGAACGACCGCGTAGCGCGCTCGATGCGCATCGCGGTCGACGCGATGGGTGGCGACCACGCCCCGGACGACATCGTCCGGGGCGCGTTGCTGTACCGGGAGGAGGGCGGCGTCGCCGAGATCGCGCTCGTCGGCGCCGAGGAGCGGCTGCGCCGGTCGCTTGGGACCGCGGCTCGGCCGGGCGTATCGATCGTCGAAGCGCGCGACGTGGTGGCGATGCACGAGCATCCGTCGGCCGCGCTCCGTCGCCGGACCGACACGTCGATCGGCGTCGCCACCACCCTCGTGAAGCGTGGCGAGGCGGATGCGGTCGTCAGCGCCGGTAATACCGGTGCCACGATGGCCGCCGCGCTCATGGCGCTCGGCCGGGTCAAGGGCATCGATCGTCCCGCGCTCTGCGGCATCTTCCCGACGACCGCCGGGAAGCCCACCTGCCTCATCGATGCGGGCGCGACGATGGATGCCGAGCCGCGCAACCTGTTGCAGTACGCGCGCATGGCCTCACGCTTCATGGAGCGCGTCCACGGCGTCGATCGGCCGACGGTCGGGCTGCTGAACGTCGGCGAGGAGGCCGAGAAAGGTGGGAGGATCCAGCAGGAGACCCACGCCCTCCTCGCCGGTGCCGAAGATGTGAACTTCTATGGCAACGTCGAGGGGCGGGACGCGCTCCGCGGCACGACCGACATCATGGTCTGCGACGGGTTCGTGGGGAACGTGCTGGCGAAGGGCATGGAGGGCGTCGTCGACGTCTTCCGAGACGGGATCCGCAACGACATCTTCGGCGGGATACTCGGGAAGGTCGCGCTCGCGTTCGCGTACGGGGGCCTTCAGCGCATGCGCCACCGACTCGATTACGACGCGTACGCTTCGGCCCCGCTGCTCGGCGTCGCGGGGGTGTCCGTCGTGACCCATGGCCGCGCGCGGGCGAACATGCTCCGCCACGCGATCGCGGTCGCCGAGCGCGCGGTATCGAGCGGCCTGGTGGCCGCGATCGCCGAGCGTCCGGACGCGGCCGCCTCGTGAAGCGGGTCGAGCGGGCCGGCCGTCACCCGGCCCGGCGGGTGGCGTTGCAGACGCTGTTCGAGATCGACTTCAACCGCGGCGATGCGCGCGATACCTGGACCAGAGGAGCGTTCCGGGCCGGCTTGAGCGACGAGGCCGCCGCCTTCGCCTGGGAGCTGATCGAGGGCGTGCTCGAGCACCGCCGCGAGCTCGATGCCGAGATCGCCACGCTGGCGCCCGAGTTCCCGATCGAGCAGATGGCGCGGATCGACAAGAACGTGCTGCGCATCGCCCTCTACGAGCTTCGAGTGTCGGGGGATGCGCCGGCGGGGGTCGTGATCGATGAAGCGGTCGAGCTCGCGAAGCTCTTCGGCTCGGAGGCATCGCCCAAATTCGTCAATGGCGTCCTCGCGACCGCGGTCGGCGGACGCAGCCCGAGCACCGATTGACGGACCAGCGGGCCTACCCTGACACTTTGCCGGACGCCGGGGGCGAGCCGGCGGTGCGTGGAGCATGGCAGGGAGGTAGCGCTTGCCGGACCAAAAGACGTACGAGCGCCTGAAGCGGATCGTCGTCGAGCAGCTCGGCGTCGACGAGGCGGACGTGAAGCCGGATGCCTCGTTCGTGGACGATCTCAACGCGGACTCGCTCGATCTGGTCGAGCTCATCATGAGCCTCGAAGAGGAATTCGGGATGGAGATCTCGGACGACGACGCGGAGAAGATCAAGACGGTGGGTGACGCCCAGGAGTACATCGAAGAACACGTGGCCTGACGATCCAGGCCCGGCGACAGAAGAAAAAGAGCGCTGCCAGGGGAGGCAGGGGCACTACGGCCCCTGCCTCTTCGCATTAGAGGAGGTCAGAACGGAAGACGAGATCGATGGCTACCGGTTCCGCGACCCGTCGCTGCTGGCGACGGCGCTCACGCACAGCTCGTACCTCCATGAACATCCGGAGCAGGAGGTCGAGGACTTCGAGCGCCTCGAGTTCCTCGGCGATGCCGTCGTCGACCTCGTGATCGGCGAGGCCCTCTTCCGCCGGCACCCGGAGGCGACCGAGGGCGAGCTCACCGCGATGCGCGCCCAGCTGGTGTCCGGGCCACCGCTCGCGCTCGTCGCGCAGCGGCTCGGGCTTCCCGACCGAGCGCGGCTCGGGCGTGGCGAGGCCGAGACCGGGGGCCGGCAGCGCGTGGGGCTCGGCGCGAGCCTCTATGAGTCGGCCGTCGGCGCGATCTACGTGGAGAGCGGCTTCGGGGTGGCGAGCGACTTCGTGCTGCGGACGATGGCCGACGCGATCGCGGAGGCCGCCGCGGAGCCACGCCGCTCGCCGAAGACGGTCCTCCAGGAATGGGCGCAGGCCCGCGGCCTCGAGCTGCCGACGTACCAGGTCGTCGAGCTCAAGGGACCCGAACACAACCGCGAGTTCGTCGTCGAGGTCACCTGCGGCGATCTGCGCGCCCGAGGCGCCGGCCGATCGAAGCGCGAGGCGCAGGAAGCGGCCGCGACCGCCCTGCTGGAGGCGGTGTGAGCGACGAGCTCCGTGTGATCGAGGGCGGCGGCGCGAACGCCGTGCTGAAGACGCTCACCCTGACCGGATTCAAGAGCTTCGTGCACCGCACCCATCTCGAATTCGCGCCCGGTGTAACTGCGATCATCGGCCCGAATGGGTCCGGGAAGTCGAACGTGGCGGATGCCGTGCGCTGGGCGCTCGGCGAGAACAATGCGCGCGTGCTGCGCGCGAAGCGCAACGAGGAGCTGATCTTCGCGGGCTCCGAGACCCGGCGGGGCCTCGGGATGGCCGAGGCGATCCTCCAGCTCGACAACTCGTCGCGCCGCCTCCCGATCGAGTTCAGCGAGATCGAGGTCGGGCGGCGGCTCTATCGCGACGGCCAGGCCGAGTACCTCGTGAACCGCGCGCGCGTCCGGCTGCGCGATCTCCAGGATCTGCTCGCCGGCGCCAACCTCGCCGACAACCCGTTCGTCGTCATCGGCCAGGGGCTCGTGGACCAGGTCCTCGCGTTGCGGCCCGCCGACCGCCGCACGGTGATCGAGGAGGCCGCGGGCACCCGCCGGCTCCATATGCGCCGGGAAGACGCGCTGCAGCGCCTCAAGCACGCCGAGGCCGAGCTCGTGCGGGTCATCGACATCCTGCGCGAGATCGGTCCGCGCGTGCAGCTGCTCACCGAGCAGGCCGCGAAGTGGACGGAGTACGAGACGATCCGGAACGATCTCCGCCGGCGCGCGCTGCGTTGGTACCGGAGCTCGTTCGGCACGACGGCCGCCGAGCGCAACGCGCTCGCCGCGCGGCTCGCCGGCATCGACCGCGAGATCGCGCGGCTCGCGGACTACGTCTCCGAGACCGAAGGCCTCACCGCCGGGAGCGACGAGGAGCTCCAGGCCGCGCGGGCGGAGGAAGAGCGGCGCCGCATCGCCGCCGCCGACGCGACGAGCGCGGAGGCCTCGCTCCGCGAACGGATCGCCGCGCTCGCCGCGAGCCTCGAGGCGATCGGCGCGGAACGAGACCGGAGCCGCGTCACCCTCGCCGGCCTGCCGGCCGAGCTCGCTTCGCTCCGCGAGCGGCGGGCCGCGGTCGAGAACGAGGCGGGGGCCGCGGCTCGGCGCGCCCGCGAGTCCGCGGACGCCGCGCGCGCGGCCGAGGAGGACGCGTCGCGAACGCGCGTCGCGCTCGCCGAGGCGCAGGCCGTACGGGTCGAGACAGAGCGGGCGCACGTCCTTCGCGAGAGCGAAGAGATCCGCCTGGGCGACGAGGATCGGGGCCTGCTCGGTCGCGACGACGAGCTGGCGAAGCTCGCGGCGACGCTCGCGGCCGAGCGCGCCGAGCGCGAGCGGGAGCGGGAGCGGATCGGTCGCGAGGTCGAGCGGGCGCGCGACGCGGCGGGCGACGCGGCCCGGCTCACCGAGGTCGCGGCCGAGCGGGCCGGCGCGGGACGCAATGACCTGCAGCGCATCGACGGCGACCTCGCGCTCGTGCGCGGACAGGCGACGGCGCTGCGTGAGGCGGTCGCCCGCGCGGACGAGGAGCTCGCGGCGCGCATGACCGGCAACGCGCCGGCGACCTTGCCGCGCGGCCTGCGCTGGCTCCACGAGCGGCTCGACGTCCCGGCGTGGCTCACCCTCGCGGTCCGCGCGGCGCTCGGCGACGCGATCGCCTTCCCGCCCTCCGCCGACGCTTACGCCGAGCTCGACGACGCGACGCGGGTGACCGTGCTCGTCCCCAACCCGCAAGAGGAGCTGCCGGTGCCCGAGGGCTGCACCCGGCTCACCGATCATCTCGAGCTCGACGACGACGTGCGCGCGATCGCCGGCGCGCTGTTCCGCAACGTCTTCGTCGCGCGGCCGCCGGCCGCCTACCGCGCCGCGACCTCGCTTCGGGGCGGGATCGTCGTGACGCCCGAGGGAATGGTCGTGACCCCGGGGATCATTCGGCTCCCCGACGACCGGGCCGCGGCCGAACAGCAGGCGACCGAGCGCGTTCGTGCGATGCGCACGCGCCTCGTACAGGAGCTCGCGGCCGCTGAGCGCGCGCTGGCCGAGCTCGAGACGGAGCGCGCCGCCGCGGACGCGCGGCTGGGCGATGCGGAAGCCAGGCTCGCGGAGGCCCAGCGCCGGCGCGGCCAGCTCGAGATCGAAGCGGACGCGCTCGGCGCGACCGAGGCCGACGTTCGCGATCTCGTGCGAGCGGGCGAGGCGCGGGCCCTGGCGGTCGAACGCGAGCGGGCCGAGCTCATCGAGCGGCGGCAGCGGATCGAGGCCGACCAGCACGACGCGGCCGCCGCCCGCGCTTCGGCGGCACGGGCCTTCGCCGGGGCCGAGCGCGACGAACGCGCCGCGGCGGCCGCACACGGCGGCACGACCAAACGGGCGGAGGACGCGCGCCTGGATGCGGCGACGAGCGAGGAGCGCCGGTCTTCGCTCGTGCGACTGCGCGACACGCTGGACGAGCAAGTGGCATCGACCGAAGCGCGGATCGCCGCGGAGGACGAGCGTCATCGCGCGCTCGTCGCGCAGGACCGCGACGCTCGCGCGGCGCTCGAGCGCGCGCAGGACGAGCTCGGTCGCGCGGCGGCCGACGCGAAGGAGGCGGCGAGATCGGCGGAGCTCGCGCGCGAGCGCGCGCTCGCGGCCGAGGGCTCGCGGCGCGAATCCGAGCAACGGCTCGCCAAAGCGCGCGAGCGCCTCGCGGAGCTGCGCGGCGAGCGCTCGAAGCTCGGCGTCGAAGAGGAGCGCGCATCGGGCGCGTTGCGCCTGCTCGAGGAGCAGGTCCGCGCGGAGCTGGGACTCGGCGACGACGAGCCGTTGCCGGATCCTGAGGCGATCGAGGTCGAGGACGCCGTGACCGAGCACGAGCGGTCGAACGCGCTCCGGGACCTGCAGCGCCTTCGCCGGAAGCTCATCGCCCTCGAGCCGGTGAACCCGCTCGCGGCGAGCGAGCTGGGTGAGATCGGCGAACGGCATCGCTTCCTCTCGGAGCAGCGCGCCGACCTCGAGAAGGCGATCGCCGATCTGCGTTCGCTCGCCGACGAGCTCGCCACCACCATCGCCGAACAGTTCAGCGCGACGTTCCAGGCGGTCGACCGCGAGTTCGGTGTGTTCTTCCAGCGGCTGTTCAACGGCGGACAGGCGTCGCTTCGCATGAGCGACGACCCGGACGAGCCGGGCGTGGACATCTACGCGCGACCGCCGGGCAAGCGCATCGGCAGCCTGGCCCAGCTCTCCGGCGGCGAGCGCGCGCTCACCGCCACCGCGCTCCTGCTCGCGATCCTGCGCGTCAAGCCCGCGCCGTTCTGCGTGCTCGACGAGGTGGACGCCGCGCTCGACGAGCGCAACGTCGGCCGCTTCACCGAAGCCCTGCGCGAGCTCACCGATCGGACGCAATTCATCGTCATCACGCACAACCGCAAGACGATCGAGGCCGCCGACACGCTCTACGGCGTCTCGATGGACGAGAACGGCGTGTCGAAGATCCTTTCCCTGCGACTGTCCGACGTCGACGAGCGCGCGGGGATCGCCGGCTAGCCGGCCGAAGGGAGCCCACATGGACGGTTTCGATCGGGCCGTGGAGCAGTACCACGCGGCACTTCTCGAATTTGTCAAAGGTCAGCATGAGCCGGTCAGACAGATGTTCTCGCAACGAGAGGACGTCGTCCTGTGCAATCCGTTGCGGCCCTTCGCACGTGGCCCGAGTGAGGTTGCCGAAACGCTTGAGCGAGCAGCGTCGCATTTCGCGGACGGCGAGTGCGACTTCGAGAGGGTAAGCACGTTCGCTACCCCAGAGCTCGCATACATCCTTGAGGTGGAACGGTTTCGGTCAACGGTCGACGGAATCGAAGGGTCAGGTTCCCTACGAGTTACGACGGTCCTTCGGCCGGAAGAAGACGTTTGGAAGGTCGCGCACCGACACGCGGACCCGATAACGACGCCTCAGGCGGTTGGATCGATCCTGCAGAAATAAGCCACCGGCGCTGATCAAGGTGGCCGCGCTCGCACCGAGACACTACCGCCACGCCCGGCCGCGATGGCGGTCACACTGGTTCAGGTGAGCATGGAGCAGGGTCTTGCGAAGACGCGCGGCGGGTTCCTCGCGCGGCTCTTCAAGCTCGGGAAGCGCGACGAGCCGGTCACCGCAGAATGGCTGGAGCAGCTCGAGGAGGCGCTCCTCCGCTCGGACATCTCGGTCTCGCTCGTCGACTCGGTGATGCTCCAGGTGCGCGACATCGTCCGTGACGGCAAGGCCGATACCGTGCCCAAGGTGCTCGCAGCGGTGCGCGAGGCGCTCGTGGCCGTGCTCGCGACCGGCGACCGCGGGCTCCGGAACGGCGCGGATCCGCCGCGCGTCGTGCTCGTCGTCGGGGTGAACGGCAGCGGAAAGACGACGACCGCGGCGAAGCTCGCGAAACGCCTCCGGGACTCGGGCGAGCGGCCGCTGCTCGCCGCGGCGGACACCTTCCGCGCCGCGGCGATCGAGCAGCTCGAGCGCTGGGCACAGCGCGTCGACGTCCCCGTCGTGAGCGGCAAGCCCGACGGCGATCCCGCCGCGGTCGTGTTCGACGCGGTCCAGGCGGCGACCGCGCGGGGGAACACCACGGTCATCGCGGACACCGCGGGGCGGCTCCACACGAAAAGCCATCTCATGGACGAGCTCACGAAGATCGTCCGCGTGGCCGGCCGGGCGCGGGCCGGGGCTCCCGACGAGGTCCTCCTCGTGCTCGACGGCACGGCCGGGCAGAACGCGATCATCCAGGCGCGCGAGTTCACCCAGGCCGCTCGGGTCACCGGGCTCGTCATCACGAAGCTCGACGGGACCGCCAAGGGTGGCGCCGTGTTCGCGATCGCGGACGAGCTCCGCATCCCGGTGAAGCTGCTCGGCGTGGGGGAGAAGCCCGACGATCTCATCCCGATGGATCCGGGCGCGTTCGTCGACGCGCTGCTACCGGCGAGCCGGTAGCGTGGCCGGCCGGCGGATCCGCTCAACGTTCGACGCCGTGGTCCGATGACCCGGCTGCTCCGGCTCGAGGCGGCCGCCGAAGAGGAGCTCGGCGCGGTCCACCGCGACCTGCTCGATCCACCGGCCCACGACGGCCGGCCGCACGTCGCGCTCAACTTCGTCATGACCGCCGACGGCCGCGTCTCGTATCGCGGTCGGGCGGAGATCGGGACCCGGACCGACCGAGAGCTGATGTTCCACCTGCGCTCGCTGGCGGATGCGGTGATGGTCGGCGCGGGGACGGTGCGGGCCGATCCGTTCGCACCGAC
>DASWCU010000040.1:0-29613 GCA_036389935.1 Candidatus Limnocylindria bacterium | reverse complement strand
TTCAGCCCGGCCGCCTGCCGCTTGTCGACGAGCTGGTCGACCCGCCCCGACTCGATCAGCTCGGCGAAGATCGTCGCGCCCTCCGCACCGAAGACCGTGCCGACCATCGCGCCGTACGGCAGCTCGGGCGGCAGCACGGCGTGCGCGACGCGGGGCACGAGGCGCTTCAGCTCCGCGAAGCCGCGTTCGAGCGCGCGCCTCGCCTCGGGGGTCGCGTGCGAGACGTCCTCCTCCGAGAAGCCGATGCGGACGGCGCGCAGCGCCGCGGTCGCGGCGCGGTGCGCGAGGGGCACGAAGCGCCGGCCGCTCGTGGTCGGGTCGTTCGGATCGCCGCCCGACATGGCGGCGAGCGCGAGGGCACAGTCCTCCGCGGTGCGCGCCATGGGCCCGAGCTTGTCGAGCGTCCAGGAGAGCGCCATCGCGCCGTGACGGCTCACAAGGCCGTACGTCGGGCGCAACCCGGTCACGCCGCAGAAGGCGGACGGCGTGCCGATCGAGCCCGACGTCTCGGATCCGATGGCATACGGGACGAGGCCGGCGGCGACCGCGGCGCCCGACCCGCTCGACGAGCCGCCCGACCAGCGTCCCGGATCCCACGGGTTCAGGCCCGGTCCCTGCAGCGACGCGTTCGCGTAGCGGTAGCCACCGCCTCCCGCGAGCTCGACCATCGCGAGCTTCGCCGCGAGCACCGCGCCGGCGCGACCGAGCTTCGTGACGACCGTCGCGTCGTCGTCGAAGACCTGATCGCGGTACGGCGGCGCGCCCCAGGTCGTCGGCGCGCCGCGCGCGGCGACGAGATCCTTCGCGCCGTACGGCACGCCGTGGAGCGGCGCCCGCGCGGCGCCGCGCGGGCGCGCGCGATCCGCGCGACGAGCTTCGGCGACCGCGCGCTCGCGCATCACGGTCGCGACGGCGTTATAGCGGGGCCCTTCGCGCTCGAGCAGGGCGAGCGTGGCCTCCACGAGCTCGAGGGACGAGAAGCGTTTGCGCCGGAGACCCTCGGCGAGCTGCGCGACGGTCGCGAAACGCAGCTCGCTCAGGGGCGGAACACGGTCGGTGGCTCGAGCGCGATCGGCACGTCCGTCTCTCGGATCGCCTTGGCGTTGCGGTCGGCGGCTTCGCGCACCGTCGTGGCGATCGCCTCGTCATCGTCGCTCGGGATCGGGGCGTCGCTGCTCACTGGGGCGCGAGGATAGCGCGCGAATCGCGCACTGGAGCGCGAGGTCAGCGTGTTACCCTCGATCCACGAACGCGCTCCTGCAGCAGAGACGCCGAACGACCGTGGGGACGCGGCCGCTCGCCCCGCGCGATTACGCGGTGCCGGTCGCGTGGTGGGGCTGGAGCTGGGAGCCACCCGTACCGATGTCGGTCACGCAGCTGCTCGCGGCGGGCAACATGGACGCGCGCACCGCGGCCCTCTGCTGGCTCGTGCTCGAAGCGCACGGCTCGATCCTCATCGCCGCCGACCCACCACATTCGGGCAAGACGACGACCCTGACCGCGTTCCTCGATCTCGTCCCGTCCTCGGTCCGCCGGGTGTACCTCCGCGGCGGCTCGGAGACGCTCGATTACGCCGACCAATGCGCACCGGACGAGACGCTGCTGCTCGCCAACGAGCTCTCCTCGCATCTGCCGGTGTACCTCTGGGGCGCACGCGCGGTCGCGGTGTTCCGGACGCTGCGGGACGGCTTCGCGCTCGCTGCGACGATGCACGCGGACACGCCGTACGACGCGATCGCGCAGCTGCGCGACGAGCTCGGCGTGCCGGCCGACGATCTCGCGCGCATCGATCTGCTCGTCGTCATGCGGGTGGACGGCGCCGCGCAGGGGGTCGCCCGTCGCGTCGCGAGCGTGCACCGCCTTCGCATGCCGGGCCCGCACGTCGTCGCGCTCGTCGAGCGCGACGCGACGTCCGGCGCGTGGCGCCACGACGACGCTGCCCAGCTGGAGCTGGTCGGATCCATGCCCGCGTTAGAGGAGCGGGCCGCGTACCTGGCGCGGCTCGTGGACCAGCGAGTCTTCGGCATCGAGGAGGTCCGCGCCGCGCTCGCCGCGCATCGGACCTCCGCCATCGATGCCGCGGAACGACCGAACCTGACGAGCGACCGATCGTCGGCCAAAAGGAGATCGCCCGTGACCAACGACCGACCGTCGACCAGCGGAGCGCGAACATGACCGACGCAAGCTCGACCATCGGAGCGCTGCGCGAGGCCGGCTACCGCACGCGCTCGGTGAAAGAGGAGCTGCGATCGAACCTCATGGCGGCGCTCGCCGGACGGAAGGCGCTCTTCGAGGGGATCGTGGGCTACGAGCAGACCGTCCTGCCGCAGATCGAGAACGCGATCCTCTCGGGCCAGGACATCATCTTCCTCGGCGAGCGCGGGCAGGCGAAGACGCGGATCGCCCGGTCGCTCATCTCGCTGCTCGATCCGCTGGTCCCGGCGATCGCCGGATGCGAGATCAACGACGACCCGTTCGCGCCGATCTGTGCCGCGTGCCGGTATCGGGTCGCGAACGACGGTGATGAGGTCGAGCTCGTGTGGCTCCGTCCCGATCAGCGCTACAGCGAGAAGCTCGCGACGCCGGATATCTCGATCGCGGACCTCGTGGGCGAGGTCGACCCGATCAAGGTCGCCGAGGGGCGCTACCTCTCGGACGAGCTCACGATCCACTACGGCCTCCTGCCACGGACCCACCGCGGCATCTTCGCGTTGAACGAGCTGCCCGACCTCGCCGAGCGCGTCCAGGTGGGCCTTCTGAACGTCATGGAGGAGCGCGACGTCCAGATCCGCGGCTACAAGATCCGCCTCCCGCTCGACCTGTTCGTCGTCGCCTCCGCGAACCCCGAGGATTACACGAACCGCGGCCGGATCATCACGCCGCTCAAGGATCGCTTCGGCTCGCAGGTCCGCACCCACTACCCGAAGGACATCCCGACCGAGCTCGGCATCATGGAGCAGGAACGGGCTGCCTTCACGGACGAGGGCATCTCGACCGTCGTGCCCGGCTACATGAAGGAGATCCTGGTCGAGCTGTCTCAGCTCGCGCGGAAGTCGCCGGAGATCTCCCAACGGTCGGGCGTGTCGGTCCGCGTCACCATCGCGAACTACGAGAACCTCACCTCGAACGCGCTGAAGCGAGCGCTGCGGAACGGCGAGACCGTCGTCGTGCCGCGGATCAGCGACCTGCCGGCGGTCGTGTCGTCCACCGCGGGCAAGATCGAGCTCGAGTCCGTGGGCGAGCTCTCGGAAGAGCGGGTCATCGACCGGCTCGTCCAGCGCGCGGTGCTCAACGTCTTCAATCGCACGTTCGCGCTCGTCGAGTTCGACGCGCTCCTGGCCGCGTTCGCGCGCGGCGCGACGATGCACGTCTCGCCGAACATGTCGAGCCAGGAATACGTGAAGCAGGCGCTCCAGATCCCGGGGATGAAGGGCGCCGTCGGCAAGCTCGGCGCGACCGGCAACCCCGCGGCGATCGCGGCCGCCGTGGAGTTCGTGCTCGAGGGCCTGCACCTCAATCGCAAGCTGAACAAGGAGCGCGGCGAGACGCGCTCGACGTTCCGGGGCTGAACCGCGAGCGCCCCGATGTTCGACGACCGCACCATCTATCGCCGCTGGGACGGCACGCAGCGCCTCGATGCGCTCGAGGCGGAGGAGCTCCTCGGGGCGATGGCCGACGAGCTGCTCTCCGGCGGCGATCTCGAGGACGCGATGGCGCGCCTCTCGCGCTGGGGCCTGCCCGGCCGGATGGAGGGGATGCAGGACCTGCTCGAGCGGCTTCGGGCCGCGCGGCAGCGGCGGGCCGAGCGGCACGATCTGTCGGGCATCTTCGACGAGCTGAAGCAGAAGCTCGACGAGGTGAAGCGCCTCGAGCGCGAGGGCCTCGACCGACGTGAGCAGCAGGAGACCCCCGACGAGGCGCTGCGCGCCGCGATGCGAAACCTCGCGCGCGAGCGCCGCGAGCAGCTCGATGCGCTGCCCGACGACGTCGGGCGGGCGATCCGGGCGCTCAAGGACTACGAGTTCGTCGAGCCGAAGGCCGCCGAGAAGTACCAGGAGCTGTTGAAGCAGCTGCAGGAGCAGGTGCTCGGGTCGTACTTCAAGAACATGCGCGAGTCGCTGAAGAACCTGACCCCCGAGCAGCTCGAGCGGACGCGGCAGATGATCCGCGACCTCAACCGGGCGCTGAAGGAGCGCATGGAGGGCGGCGAGCCGGATTTCGAAGCGTTCCAGCGCCAGTACCCCGAGCTCGCGGGCAACGCGAAGGACTGGGACGACCTCCTGCGGCAGCTCGCGATGGGGATGTCCGCGATGCGCTCGCTCTGGAACAGCATGTCGGACGACATGCGGGGGCAGCTCGAGGATCTGCTCGGCGCGGCGTTCGACGATCCCGGGCTGCAGGCGGCGATGAACGAGCTCGCCGACACGCTCGGCCAGCTCATGCCGCTCGAGGGCTACCAGCACGACCTCAGCGGTGACGAGCCGCTGACCCTCGCCGAGGCGCTCGGCCTGATGGACGAGATGAACCAGCTGTCGGACCTCGAGGACGTCGTCCGGTCGGCACGCGATCACGGCGACCTCACCGGGCTCGACCCGGAGCAGGTCGAGCGTCTCGCCGGGCAGCGGGCCCGGCAGTCGCTCGAGGAGCTGCAACGCATGAGCGAGCTCCTCGAGGAAGCGGGCCTGATCCGGAAGGACGGCGAGCGGTACGAGCTCACGCCGCGCGGGATCCGCAAGATCGGGCAGCGCTCGCTCGAGGAGATCTTCTCGACCCTGAAGCGCGACGCGTTCGGCCGGCACCGCGCGCAGGCGCGCGGCCGGGGCGGCGATCCGACCGACGAGCTCAAGACCTACGAGTTCGGCGACCCGTTCCTGCTCGATCTGCCGGGGACGGTCCGCAACGCGGTGTTCCGCGGCGGCGCCGGCACGCCGGTGAAGCTCGAGCCGCGCGACTTCGATGTCTACCGGACCGAGCTGGTGACGCAGTCGGCGACCGCGATCCTCGTCGACGTATCGCGCTCGATGCTGTTCCGGGGCTGCTTCCTCGCCGCGAAGAAGGTGACGCTGGCGCTCGACTCGCTCATCCGCTCAACGTTCCCGAAGGACGACCTCTACATCATCGGCTTCTCCGCCTACGCGACGCAGCTGAAGCCGACGGACCTTCCCCGCCTCACGTGGAACGAGTACGTGTACGGGACGAACATGCAGCACGCGTTCGAGACGGCCCGGACGCTCCTGTCACGCTCGCGCGGGAAGAACAAGCAGATCCTGCTGATCACCGACGGCGAGCCGACGGCGCACTTCGAGGAGGGCCGGCTGCGGTTCAGCTATCCGCCGACCCGGAAGACATTCGAGGAGACGCTGCGCGAGGTCGTCCGGTGCACGCGCGAGGGCATCACGATCAACACCTTCATGCTCGCGCGCGGCCACTACCTCGTGGATTTCGTGAACCAGATGTCCAAGCTGAACGCCGGCCGCGCGTTCTACGTGGAGCCCGAGCACCTCGGCGAGTTCGTGCTCATCGACTACGTGACCCACAAGAAGCGCCGGGTCGCATAGCGGTCACGCGCGTCGCGTGCGCGGTCCGCGGCGCAACGCCGCGGCGGCTCAGCGATCCGCCGTCAGGCGCCGAGTGAGCACCACGGCCGCGCCGGCGCACACGAGCGCACCGATGACCGGCCAGACGAAGAGGAAGATCGTCGCCCCGACGGCGCCGAGCACCGCGCCGAATCGTGCGAGTCCTGGGGTGGCCGGCCCGAAGAGCGACACGAGCTGCGCGAGCCACGCGGAGAGCGAACCGACGAAGCCGGTCACCGCGCCGATGATCCCGGCTTCGGCGAACGAGCCCCCGGCCCGGCCCACTTCGCGCGCCAGCCAGATCCAGGCGGCGATCGAAACGATCGCGCCGAACCACCCGATGATGGGGAGCTGCTCGAACAGCGTGATGACGAGGAAGATCGCGGAGCCGAGGACCAACAGCCCCACGAGCGCTCGGTCCCTCATCGGGCGGCGATCGTGAGGACGAGTGCCATGAGCGCGCGCTCGCTCACCGGACCGCCTTCGGGTCGCCGCTGCCGACGAAGCCGAGCACGCGCTTCCACGCGTCGTCGCACTCCTGCTTGAAGTCCGCGAAGCGCCGGTCGAAGAACGAGTGCGGCGCGCCTGGATAGGTGACGACCTCGTGCGGGATGCCACGCTGCTCGAGGGCCTTCGCGAACGCCGCGTTGTCCTCCGGCGGAATGCCCTGGTCGGCGCCGCCGAAGAGGCCGAGGATCGGCACGTGCATCCGGTCCACCTTGTCGATGGGCGCGGCATGGTCCTGCTCGTCGCGCCGGCGGGTCACCCCGTAGAAGCCGATGACGCCGGCGATCCCCATCTGCTCGGCGGCGGCGTTGAACGCGACCCGGCCGCCGAAGCAGAAGCCCACGACGAAGACGTGATGGACCGGCGTGCGCCTGCGGAGCTCGGCGACCGATGCGGTGATGTCGGCCTGGACCTGCTCCGGCTTCGTCTTCGCGCTGTGGTCCCGGAACGGGAAATCATCCGGGCGGGGCTCGGTCCCGGCGGTCCGGCCGAAGTAGTCGAACGCGATCGCGTGCACGCCGGCTGAGGCGAAACGCTCGGCGAGATCCTCGTAGAAGGGATGGAGCCCGCGGACATCCGGCGCGATGACGACGCCTGCCTCCCCCTGCGGCGCGGGCGCGACGAACGCGAGGAACTTGGTGCCGTCGGCGCTCTGGAGGATCGCGTCATCGCCGCCGGCGCCACCAGAGATGGGCGCGATCGAGGCCGGAAGGTCCGGTGGCCGAGCCTCAGGAGGGAAGCACACGCCCGTATCCTAGGTGCGTGGCGGATCTCAAGTCGCGGGTCGCGAGCGAGCTCGACAAGATGCGGCCGTACCTGGAACGCTCGGGCGCGTCGTGCGAGCTCGTGGGCCTCGAAGATGGGATCGCGCAGATCAAGGTGTGGCTCACGCGACCCGGTGCGAGCCGGCTCGTCGCGTCGCTGCAAGTCGCGAGCGGCCTCCAGCGGATGCTGCGGGCGGCGATCCCCGAGCTGCGTGGCGTCGAGGCGATCAACCTGCCGCCGCACACCCTCGTGGGCTGGGATCAGGACGGATTCGTGCCGGTGGAGCTGCCGCAGCCGTAGCTCGCGTGGCCCGTGGCAGGGCTGCGGAGCTGAGGCCCAGTATTGATTCCGATGTCACTTGAGCGCTGAGGATCACCGTGATCTGGACTCGTCGACGCGCTCATAGCTCGACGTCGACCAGGTGCACCCGCGGTGCGTTCGCCAGGTCATACTCGGCCATCCGCTGCTCACCGAGCTCGTGCAGTCGTTCGCGCGCGGCGGTCGCGTCGCGGAGCAGGCGCTCCACATCGACGCCCTGGCAGGCCGGCGCGAACGGCCGCAGACGCTCGATCCCCTCATCGAGCAGGACCACTGCGCCGTGATGATTGCCGTTGCGCCAGTGATGGAAGCCGACGCCGATCTGCAGGATCCCGTGGTACAGGCCGCGGATCGGCGATCGGGTGGCGCGCCAGAGGAGCTCGAGGGTCTCGTGCTGCTCGAAGAACTCGCCGGCGTTGAACTGCTCGATGCCGTGGATCAGGTCTGGCGGTGGCGGCTCGTCGCAACGAGCTCGCGGGTCCTCGACGAGGGCGCCGCCGGGCGTCCTTTTCGGCGGTCGTGCGGCCTTGCGCTCGCGGCTAGTGGGCTTGGGCAGGCTCGTCCTGGAGGAGCTTGCGGAACCGAAGCTCGTCCTCGATGAACTCGCGGACGCCGTCGTTCTCGAAGCCGTCGGCGACCTGCGCGAGCTCGTCCGCGTAGCTCAGCTTGATCCCCTCGCGGATGTCCCGGCCCACGGCGAGGTAGCCCTTCTCGAGCGCATAGATGCGCGTGTATTGAAAGTGCCAGTGCGGACCCGTCTTCCCGAGCAGACGTCCCTTGAAACGGATCACGCCGGGTTCCTCACCGGTGATGGACGCGTACTGCCCGATCGCGCGCTTGGCCGCGGTGCGGTCTTCGTCGGTCGCATCGGACGGCAGAGGGAATTCGGCCGTGGGTGTCGGTTCGCTCATGGGCGGTGCTGATGCTAGCCTCTTACTCAGGCTGGAGGGACCGCGCAAGTGGGCTCCGGAGACCCCAACGAATGGAGCAACGAGCGTCATGGCCTACGTGATCACCGAGCCCTGTATAGACGTGAAGGACGCAAGTTGTGTGGATGTCTGCCCGGTTGACTGTATATATACCACGGACGCCGATAACATGTACTTCATCCATCCGGATGAGTGCATCGACTGCGGCGCGTGCGAGTCGGTCTGTCCGGTGAGCGCGATCTTCCCCGAGGACGCCGTGCCGGACAAGTGGAAGAACTACACTGAGATCAACAAGAACTACTTCAACAAGTAGCTAGCGACTTCGGCCACGCGACCAGTCATCGCGCAGACGACGGCGAATAAAGGCCGCCTCGCGCACGCAAACGAGACACTGATGGGAGGGTCGAGGTTCCACCCCATCGGGGCTCCGAGCTCGATACGGCCTGATCCTTGCGGTCGCGTATTCATGCCCGTTCTTGCAGTGTGTTTTGCGGTTGCCCCACGATGGGTTTCCGCGAGGCAGCTCGGGTTGCTCCCCGAGTACGCGAAGGGCTCGATGGAACTGACTCGTCTTCAGGGCTCCAAGCCAAGGCCCCAAGCAGTGCAACAGGGCGGCGATACTGTCGGGTCCCGGCAACTTCCAACGGTAGACCCGCGCACCGCCCGCGTCGTTCTGATACGGCCCGTAGATCTTGCCGAGCCCTCCTACCGACGCCCGAAAGCGTTCGAGTTCGCCGGAACGCGTCTCGCCTGACGTCTGCGTCACGGCCGCTTCGCCGAGGAAGTGACCAGCATGTGACCGATGCGGGCTCAGGGAAACGTTTCCTTCTGCGTCGAAGAATCCGGCAGCCCAGGCTCGTTCCGTGCTCTCCGTACGCATCGACGAAGTGGTCGCTCGTCCAGAGCGCGCGGCTGCCGCGACTTGGCGGGCCTTCACGGGTGACAAGTACGGACCGAGCAGCTCATGAACGGTCAGGACATCGACCGCGCTTGAAGCGGCCCAGTTGTAGAGCGGAAGCCGCTTTGCGATGATCCGCGGCCCGTGTAGGGAACCGACCCCAACGGCAGCGGCGAATCGCTCGAGGACCTCAGGCATCCCATCCGCGCCGGCCTGGTTGATCTGTGCGTGCGGCTGGCCGGTCTTGCGGCCCTTCTGATTGACGTAGGCGGCCCACCCATCACCATCGAAGAATCCCGCCGCCCATGCGAGCTCGTGCTCGTCCAACCTTCAGAAGAAACCAAAGTCGTGAGGTCGTGCAAAGTCCTCCTTTTGGGCGGAGGGTGTCCTCCTTTTGGTCGGAGGGGGGTGTCCTCTGAGGTCAGCCGGAGGTCAACGAGAGGGCAACGCCGCCCTCTCAGGAGGGCAGGCCTGTCCTCTTAGTTCTCGACGAGCGGGCGGCGGCCGGGGAAGCCGGTGTCGAGCGGGTGCCACCACGCGATCCGGTCGCCTTCGCCGAGCCGCCAGCAGAGATACACGTCTTCGCCGTTCCGTGTCGAGAGGAAATCGACGAGACCGTTGTCGAGATCCTTCACCTCGACGCCGAGCGCAGCGACCTCACGCATGAGCCCCTCGATCTCGCGCGCCACGGGCGCCGACGGACGGCGATCGTGCGCCGCCTTCCGCCGCTTCAGGTCCTCGAGCAGCGGACGCACCTGCGGCAGGAGCGCCTCGGCCTCGGCGCGCGTGAACCGCGGCATATCCTCATCGTAGGTCGCGACAAGGGAGGATCGGATGGCAACGTACGTGCTGCTCACGCGCGTGACGCCGGCCGGGATCAAGACGCTGCAGTCGAACCCACGCCGCATCAAGGAAGTGAACAAGGAGATCGAGGCTCAGGGCGCCCGCGTCGTCGCGCAGTACGCCACGCTCGGCCGCTACGACTTCGTGAACATCGTCGAGGCCAAGGACTCCGAGACGATCGCGAAGGTCTCCGTGGGCCTCGGCGCTCGCGGCACGCTCAGCATCGAGACGCTCACCGCGATCCCGATCGAGACGTTCATCCGCGGCGTCGCCGGCAGGAAGGGGACGAAGTAACGCCAGCCGAGCGCCGGATCCGACCGCCCGCTTACCCGGAGATCGTGCGGACCGACGACGACCGCGAGCGCTTCGACCGGCTCTACGACGACCTCGTGAGGGTCCTCGGCCTCTCGCCCGCGGAAGCGCTCCTCAACGCCGCAAACCAGTTCGAGCTCGGCTTCGACGTGCGCGGCCCGTTCGAGAAGCGCAAAGGCCGCCGCAAGGTCGCGATGCAGACGGCCCACGATCGGCGCGAAGAGGGCGCCCCGCCGCCGCCGTTCGACCTCGAGCCGCCGGGCTGAGGTCGTGCGCTACGCGACGCGCGGCGCGATCGCCGCGCTCGTCAGCGCGACCGCCACCGCGCTCGTCGCATTCCTGTCCGCGCTGCGCCTGACGACCGCCCCGACCCGTGGGCGCATCGATCCCGACCCCCTCGCGTCGGCCGCGTCGCTCGTTGCGTTCGTCGTGGGCGTGGCGGCGTTCTTCTGGCTTGGCCGATCCATCGGCCGCGACGGGGCGACGGCCCGGATGGCCGTCATGACCGGATGTCTCGCCGGCGCGGTGGCCGGGCTCGCGGGCGGGAGCGCGCAGGCGATCGCGATCTCCGACTACCTCGGCCAGGTGCTGGGCACCTATTCCGTCCCGCCCGAGCTGCTGACCATCGTGCTCGTCACCTACGTCGTCCTCGCGACCATCGGCGCGACGCTGCTCGGCGGTGCGATCGCATACATCGGCTGGCACCGAGGGATCCGGCGGGCGACCGCGTGAGCCGTCGCGTCACGAACCTCGTCCTCCTCGCGCTCGCCGGCGCGCTCGTTGCGACAGGCCTGCTCGCGTGGGTCCTGACGGAGGCGCAGGCCGCGCCCCTTTACGTCGCGCACCGCGTCCTCGGCCTCGCGCTCGTCGTCGCGCTCGTCGCCAAATACGGGATCGCGTCCGCGTCCATCCGGCGACGCCTCGGTCGGGCCCTCGATCCCTCCGTCGCCCTGTCCGTGCTCGCGGGGCTCGCCCTCGCTGCGACGCTCGCCCTCGGCCTCGGCTGGACGCTCGGTGCGGTGTCGTTCGACACGTGGGGCTACTCCGCGCTGAACATCCACGTCTTCCTTGGGCTCGGCCTATTCGCCCTCGTCGCGGCACATGCGGCGCTGCGCTGGGAGCGGCGGCCGTCGCTCATCCGCCTCGCGGGCCGGCGGAACGCGCTGCGCCTGGCCGGCATCGGCATCGTGGCGGCCGTCGCCACACCGCTCCTCGAACGCTTCGCGGATCAGCGCCGCGCCACCGGCTCCAAGCACGCGGCCTCGTTCAGTGGCAACGGCTTCCCGCTCACGATCTGGAACTTCGACAGCATTCCCGAGATCCGCCCGGAGGCGTGGCGCATCACGATCGACGGCGCGGTCACGCGGCCATCGAGCTTCACCTACGCCGAGCTCGTCGCGCTGCCCCGCAGCGACCGCGTGGCGGTCATCGACTGCACGGGCGGGTGGTGGAGCGAGCAGCGCTGGCGCGGAGCGCGCATCGGCGAGCTGCTCGCGCGCTGCGGACCCCGAGAGGACGCGACCGCCGCGACGGTGATCTCCGTCACCGGTCACCGCTGGACCTTCCCGCTGGCCGAGGTCGAGGACGCGCTCCTCGCGACGCACGTCGGCGATGAGGTGCTGTCCGCGGGGCACGGCTTCCCGGCACGGCTGGTCGTGCCGGAGCGTCGCGGCTTCCAGTGGATCAAGTGGGTGGAGCGGATCGAGATCGGGTAGCCATCAGCCCGCCGGGTAGGCGCCGATGAGCGCGCCCACCGACCGCGCGGCGGCCTCGGCCTCGTCGAATGGCCGGCCCACCAACGCCGCGACGAGCGCGCGGACGGTCTCGGCCGTCACCAGCGTCCCGTCGCTCGCGAGCGCGACCGCGCCGGCCCGATGGGCCCGAAGCGCCGCGAGGTAGGGCTCGATGTCGGCGGGCGGGACGCTCCAGAGCTCGATCCCATCGCTGAGGCGGACGATCGCGATGTCGTATGGCGTCATCGTGCTGGTCGAGATACCCCGGCCCGCCACATATGCGACCTCGCCTGTCACGAGCAGGACGCGGCCCTCCGGTCCGAGCGCGCCGGCATGCGCGAGGATCCGCGTCGCGACCGTGAGCTCGGTCGCCGGCTCCTCCCGGATCAGCATCGCGAGATCGCGAATCCGCCTTGCGGTGGGCGTGCCTGCGGCAGTCCGCGAGCGTCACCCGTCCAGCCTCGCGATGGGCCGGCGTGGCCCGGCCCTTGCTGCATCGACCGGCGATGGCGGCGAAGAAGCCCGCGGCGAAGGAGATCACCGCGGCCCGGCTCGGCGCACGCCGAGCGAAGCCGACGACAGGCGAAACGCGCGCGCATCAGCTCCGCCGCCCCGGCACACCGACGAAGAAACGGCCGGCGGGAGGCACGAGCCTGACCGCGAATGCGGCGCTCGAGCGGCCCGCGCCGCCACCAGCGCCGAAGCGGCCGAGGCCGGCGCCGACGAAGACCCGCGCGGGGCGACGCGTGCCGAAGCAGGGCCGCGCCGTGCGCGCGTCGGAGGCCGAGCGGCAGGACTGAGCTACGCGGCGGTCGCCGCGAGCAGGTCCTCGGCCCGGCGGACCGGCGCCTCGAGCGGGATCTCGTCGTCGCGTGGCTCGGCGACCGCCTCGTCCCACACGAGGGCGCGGTCGAGCCGCTCGCTGAGCCGGCGTGCACAAACGCGCAGCACCGCATCCAACGTCGCCTCAACGCCCAGTGAACGCATCGACGCCACCTCATGTGCGAAGCCGCACGGGATCATGCGCTCGAACGCCGCGAGATCGGTCGACACGTTCAGCGCGAAGCCGTGGCGGGTGATACCGCGTGAGACGCGCACGCCGATGGCCGCGATCTTCGCTTCGCGCGCCGCGGGCCCCGGCCGGCCGCGCGGGTCGACCTCGACCCACACGCCGGTCTTGCCGTCGATCGTGCGTGAGCCGATCCCGAAGTCCGCGAGCGATGCGCGGATGGCGTCCTCGAGCGCGCGCACGTACGCGACCACGTCCGGAGCCTGGCCGAGGGCGACGATCGGATAGCCGACCAGCTGGCCCGGACCGTGATACGTGATGTCCCCGCCGCGATCGACGCGATACACCGACGCCCCGGCGGCGCGCAGCTCCGGCAGTGACGCGGTCAGATGGTCCAGGCTTCCGCGCCGACCGATCGTGTACACGGGGTCGTGCTCGAGCAGCAGCAGCCGCTCCGGCGCGCCGGACCCGACGCGTGCGGCCACGGCTTCCTGGAGCCGCCACGCCGCGAGGTAGTCGACGCGGCCGAGCCAGCTCGCGTGGAGCTCAGACGGCACGCGCGAGCCCCACGTGCCGCTCGGCGTGATACGAGCTCCGCACGAGCGGGCCCGACTCGACGTGGTCGAAGCCCATCGTCATCCCGATCTCGCGGAGCTCCGCGAACTCCTGGGGGGTCCAGTAGCGCTCGATCGGCAGATGCTGCGCCGAGGGACGCAGGTACTGGCCGATGGTCAGGACGTCCGTGCCCTGGGCCGCGATCGCCCGCATCGTCGTTGCGACCTCGGCCTTGGTCTCCCCGAGCCCGAGCATGATCCCGCTCTTGCAGACGAGGTCGGGCGCGCGCTCCTTCGTCCGCCGCAGCACCGCGAGCGATCGCTCGAAGCGCGCCTGTGGCCGCACCCGCGGATAGAGCCGCTCGACCGTCTCGACGTTGTGGTTCAGGATCTCCGGACGCTCCGCCAGCACGATGTCGAGCGCCGCCACGACGCCGCGGAAGTCCGGGATCAGCACCTCGACGGACGTGCCAGGCGACTGTCGCCGGATCTCTCGGATCGTCGACGCGAAGATCGACGCCCCACCGTCGTCGAGCTCGTCGCGGTTCACGCTGGTGACGACCGCGTGCCGCAAGCCCATCCGCGCCACCGCCTCACCCACTCGGGCGGGCTCCTCCAGGTCGAGCTCCATGGGCCGTCCGGTCTTCACGGCGCAGAACCCGCACGACCGCGTGCACGTGTCGCCGAGGATCATGAACGTCGCCGTGCCCGCGCCCCAGCACTCGCCCATGTTCGGGCAGTGTGCTTCCTCGCAGACCGTGTGAAGCGACTTGCTGCGCATGAGCCGGCGCAGCTCCTCGACCTGCGGCCCCATCGGGAGGCGCACCTTGAGCCAATCGGGGCGCGTGCGGTCGATGGGCACGCGCTCGTTCACGGCGTTGCGGCCGCGCGACCGCGGACGCTCGACCTCACCCGGGATCTCGAACGCGATCGGGACGAGCTCGGGCGTCGAGCTCATGCAGCCGGCCTCACGAGAGCGCGACGTTCCCCGGATCCACGTCCTGGATCCACGTCTTCACGTCGCGGAGGAACCGCGCGGCCGTGGCTCCGTCCATGACCCGATGGTCGAAGGACAGCACGAGGTTGCCCATCGTCCGGATCCCGATGGTGTCGTCATCCAGCGCGACGACCCGCTTGCCGATCGCCTCCGTCGTCATGATCGCGGCCTGCGGCGGATTGACGATCGGGTAGCTGAGGTACGTTCCAAGCGTCCCGCCGTTGTTCACGGTGAACGTCCCACCCTCGAAGTCGGGGATGGTGAGCTTGCGCGACCGCGCGCGCGTGGCGAGGTCGCGGACCGCGCGCGCGAGGCCGGTGATCGAGAGGTCGTCGGCGTTCTTCACCACCGGAACGACGAGCCCCTCGTCCTCGAGCGAGATCGCCACGCCGAGGTTGATCGCCTTGAGCTTGAGGACACCCTGGTCGGTCCACTTCGCGTTCACGAGGGCGTTCCGCCGCAGCGCCAGGCACACGGCCTTCATCGCGAACGGCAGGTAGGTCAGCTCGAAGCCCTCGCGGGCGCGGAAGGTGTCACGCACCGAATCGCGGAACCGCGCGACGTTCGTCCAGTCCACCTCGACCATCGCCGCGGCGTGCGGGATCGTCGACTTCGAGAGGACCATCGCGTTCGCGATCGCCTTGCGCATCTGGGTGAGCGGGATGAGCTCGTCGCCGGCCATCGCCTGGGGCATCGGCATCTCGGCCGGACGCGGCGCGCCGGCCGGCCGCTGCGGCGCGGCCTGGCGCTCCTGCTGCTCGGCGATGTACCGCTCGACATCCTGGCGCGAGACCCGGCCATTGAGGCCGGTCCCGCGGACCTGCGCGAGGTCGATCCCGTGCTCGGCGGCGAGCCGCCGGACGACGGGCGTCGCCCGAGCTTCACCATCGGCGGACGGCGCGGGTGCGGTAGCGACACCGGAGGAAGCCGTCGGCGCGACGGACGTCGATGCCGATGCGCGTTGAGCGGTCGGATATGGGGTCGTCCCTGGAGCGCTGGCGGGTTGCGCCGGCGCGGACGGACGTTGAGCCGCCGGCATCGGAGCGGCGGAGGGCGGAGCGGACGGAGACGGCGAGTTGTCCGGCCGCGCCGGCTGCCCCGCCGGCGCGCTGGCAGGGCCGCCCGCAACCGCAGCGTCCGCCTCGGCCGTGTCGAACGTCGCCAGCAGCGTGCCGATCGGCACGGTGTCGCCCTCGTTGACCTTGACCTCCTTGAGGGTGCCCGCGACCGGGGACGGGATCTCGGTGTTCACCTTGTCGGTCTGGACCTCGACGAGCAGGTCGTACTTCTCGACCTTCTCGCCTGGTTGCTTCAGCCATTTCCCGATCGTTCCCTCGGTGACGGACTCACCGAGCTTCGGCATCTTGAGCTCGAACAGCGCCATCTCAGTACTCCGCCAATTCCCGCATCTTCATCTCGATATTGTCCGCGCTCGGGAGGAACGCGTCTTCCTGGCCCTTGTTGAACGGCGTCGCGGGCGATTCCGGGCCCGCGAGGCGCATCACCGGGGCATCGAGGGCGTCGAACGCCTCCTCGGCGATCATCGCGCAGATCTCCGCACCTGCGCCGAAGAGCCGGTTGTCCTCGTACACCACGAGGCACTTCCCGGTCCTGCGCGCCTCGCGGAGGATCGTGTCCGCGTCGAGCGGGCGGAGGCTCCGGACGTCCACGACGCCGACGG
This sequence comes from Candidatus Limnocylindria bacterium, assembly GCA_036389935.1. Classification (GTDB taxonomy): domain Bacteria; phylum Chloroflexota; class Limnocylindria; order P2-11E; family P2-11E; genus UBA4735. Next base: position 13,491 of record DASWCU010000040.1, on the reverse strand, counting down.
AGATGCCCTCGGCCGCGAGCCGCTCCGCCGCCTCGAGGCAGCGATGCAGCATGAGCCCGTACGCGTACACCGTGATGTCGGTCCCCTCGCGCTTCACGTCCGCCGGACCGAGCGGGATGGTGAAGTCGTCGTCGGGCACGTCGCCCTTCACCGCGCGATAGGTCGCCTTGTGCTCGAGGAAGATGACCGGGTCGGGATCGCGGACGGCGGAGCGCAGCATCCCGGTGATGTCCGCCGGCGTGCTCGGGACCACGACCTTGAGCCCCGGCACGTGGGCGTAGAAAGCCTCGAGCGACTGCGAGTGATACAGCGCGCCGCGCACGCCCGCGCCCCACGGCATCCGGACGACGAGCGGCACGTGCCACTGCCCGTTCGACCGATAGCGGATGCGGGCGGCCTCGTCGACGATCTGCTCGAAGGCGGGCGCGCTGAAGTCGGCGAACTGCATCTCGGCGATCGGCAGGAGGCCGGCGATCGCGGCACCGACGGCGACACCGACGATCGACGACTCCGCGAGCGGCGTGTCGATGATGCGGTCCGGCCCGAACTCGTCGATGAACCCATCGGTGGCCCGGAACACGCCGCCACGCACGCCGACGTCCTCGCCGAGCACGATCACGCGCTCGTCGCGCCGAAGCTCGCCGAGCATCGTGTCGTGGACCGCCTGGACGTTGCTCTTCTCGGCCACCTCAGCCCAGCCGCAGGTCGGGGAAGCGATCGGGCCACCGCTCGCGCATGAGCCCGTAGGCGGCCTCGACGATCTGCTCGCGGTTCGGCTTGCAGAAGTAGTCGCCGTCCACGCCGACCGGCGCGCGGTTCTCCGTCGACGTCAGCGTGCGTGGCGACGCCTCGAGCAGGTCGAACGCGCCCTGGGTCTCGAGCGCCTCGCGCATGACGAACGCCGAGGCGCCGCCGGGCACGTCTTCGTCGACCACGAGCAGGGCGTGCGTGCGTTTCACCGACTCGCCGATGAGTCCCTGGAGGTCGAACGGGTTGAGGGTGCGCACGTCGACGATCTCGATCTCGATCCCCATCCCGGCGAGCACCTCGGCCGCGTCGAGCGCGATCCGGCAGAGCGCGCCGTACGTCACGACGGTGACGTCCTTCCCGGCGCGGATCGTCTCCGGCATCCCGAGCGGGAGCCGGAACTCACCGAGGTTGTCCGGGACCGGCTCCTTCAGCCGGTAGCCGTTGAGGACCTCGATGAGGACCGCGGGGTTGTCACCCCGGAACAGCGTGTTGTAGAAGCCCGCGGCCTGCACCATGTTGCGCGGCACGACCACGTGGACGCCGCGCAGCGCGTTCAGCACCACCGACATCGGCGAGCCGGTGTGCCAGATCCCCTGCAGCCGGTGGCCCTTCGTGCGGATGATCACCGGCGCCTTCTGGCCGCCCGCGGTCCGGTACTGGAGCGTCGCGAGATCGTCGCTCGCGAGCTCGAGCGCGTAGAGCAGGTAGTCGAGGTACTGGATGTCGACGATCGGGCGAAGGCCGCGCATCGCGCACCCGATGCCCTGCCCGAGGATCGTCGCCTCGCGGATCCCGGTATCGGTGAAGCGCAGCTCACCGTACTTGGCCTGCAGCCCCTCGAACACGAGGTTCACGTCGCCGAGCTTCCCCACGTCCTCGCCGATCACGAAGAGCCGGCGATCGCGCGCGAAGTTCAGATCGAAGCACCGCAGCAGCGCGATGCGGCCGTCGACCGTCTCGGAGCGGTCGGAGTACCGCGGCGCGATGGGCGCGACCGCGAGCGGCGACTCGGGCGACTCGCTGTACAGATGGGCCGTGTAGCGCCGCAGGTTGCGATGCCGGTAGTCGGTGACGAACGCCTCGAGGGCGGCGGCGGCCGGGCCGTCGCGGCCGCGGAGGGCGTACGCGGCGCGTGAGACGGCCGCGTGGACGACGCGCCGGCTCACCTCCAGGGGATCGGCGAGCTCGGCGATGGCATCGGCGAGCCGTACGTCCGGCGCTTCCTGCTGGGCGCGCTCGATCAGCGCGCGGGCGCGTTCGAGCTCGGCGCGGATCGGCCGCTGGTACGCCTCGAACGCCGCGACCCGGGCCGACTCGACCGCCTCGCGGTCCTCTCGTTCGAAGCCGTCAAGCTCCTTCGCCGTCGCGAGGTCCTCGCGGATCATCCACTCGCGCATGCGTGAGATCGGATCACCCGCGGTCTCGAAGGCGAGGCGCTCCTTCGACTTGTACCGCTCGTGACTGCCGCTCGTGGAGTGGCCCTGCGGCTGCGTCATCTCGGTGACGTGGATGAGGGCCGGCACGTGCTCCCGGCGCACGATCGCGGCGACCGTCAGGAACGCGTCGCACAGGCCGACGTAGTCCCACCCGCGCACGGTGCGGATCTCGAACCCCGGCGCGCCGGGCTCGCGGCGGAACCCGGCCAGCGCGGCCGAGATGGACCGCTTCACGGTCTGGTATTCGTTCGGCACCGAGATCCCGTAGCCGTCGTCCCAGACGGCGACGAGCATCGGCACCTGGAGGACCCCGGCGGCGTTCATCGTCTCCCAGAACAGCCCCTCGGTGGTGCCCGCGTTGCCGATCGTCCCGAAGGCGACCTCGTCGCCGTTCACCGAGAAGCCCGGCGCCGCATCGATCAACCCTGGGTCGGCCCGGTACAGCTTCGACGCGTACGCGAGGCCGAGCAGGCGCGGCATGTGCGCGCCCACGGGTGAGAGGTCCGCGGCCGACTGGATGGCATCGACGAGCCGCTTCCAGCGGCCATCCTGGTCGAGCGTCCGCGTCGCGAAATGACTGACCATCTGCCGACCGCCCGAGAACGGCTCCGCCTCGACGTCGGTGTTCGTGTAGAGCTGCGCGAAGAACCGCGGCAGATCGGCGAGACCGGTCGCGAACATGAACGTCTGGTCGCGGTAGTAACCGGAGCGCCAGTCACCCGGCCGGAAGGCCTTGGCGAGCGCGATGTTCGCGATCTCCTTGCCGTCACCGAAGATCCCGAACGGCGCCTTCCCGGTGAGCACCTCGCGGCGGCCGCTGACGCTGGCGACGCGGCTGCGGAACGCGAGCCGGTAGTCGGCGATGACCTCGTCGGCGGAGAGGCGGAGGTGCGCCTCGGGCGTCGTGACCGTGCCGGTCGTTCGGCTACCGGTCTTGATGTCCCACTCCGGCCTCAATGGTAGGAGTCGCCTCGATCGTCTGTTCCGCGCGCTCGAGGAACGGGACGAGCAGCGCGGCGAACTCGTCGGGCCGCTCCGCCATCACGAGATGGCCGGCTCGTTCGATGAAGCGGAGCTCCGCGTTCGGGAAGACCGCGCCGAGCACGCGGGCCTGCGTCGGCGGGACGACGCCGTCCTGACGGCCCCAGATGACGAGCACCGGAGCGGTGAACCGGGCCGCGCGCGGGATCCAACCCTTGCGCAGCGAACGCTTCACGCCGCGGGCGGTGGCCACCGTGCGCAGGACCCGCAGCGTCTCGCGATACCGCACGTGGTAGCGGCCGAGCTCGCTCAGCAGGTGGTCGGGAATGCGCTCTGGGTCGTGGAAACAGGATTCGAGCGCGGCGCGGCTGAGCTCCCTCGGGCGGACGAGCCGCACGAGATACGGGAGCAGCGGCACCGAGGCGAGGCGCAGCGACCGCGCGATCTCCGGCCCGAGACCTCCGGGAGCGACGAGCGTCAGCGAGCTGAACGACTCCGGATGCGACACCGCCGCGACATACGCGATCGCGCCGCCGAGCGAGTGCCCGACCAGATGCGGCCGCTCGAGCCCGAGAGCGGACCGGACGCCATCGACGACGTCGGCGTAGTACGCGCCGCGTGGATCGAAGTAGCGCGGCCGGCGGACCGGCGTGCTGTCGCCGAAACCGGGGAGGTCGAATGCGATCGCGCGCCGGCCCGAAGCGGCGATGGCGGGCAGGACCTCATGCCAGTTCTCGGCCCAGCCGCCGAGACCGTGGACGAAGAGGACCGCGTGGTCGCCCGTTCCGGCCTCGATGACCCGGATCCGCGACCCGCAGACGGAGATCGTGGAGCTCTGCACCCCTCCATAATGCCTTGGTGCTCTTCTACTACCTGTGTACGGTCGGTGAGGGTCTGCACCGGGAGGCATATCCGCAGGGCGCCCAGTCGAAGGACGCCGACGTGTACAAGTGGGTCACGATGTTCTCCGGCTCGCCGGCGGTCTGCCAGCGGCAGCACGATGGCGCGCACGTCTGGCGCCCCGACGAGGGCGGCGACGAGGAGCGCGTCGTGCGCGACTACGCGGTGCTGCAGTGGGACCGGCAGGGGTTCGAGTCCGACCGGCCCCAGCCGGACGCCGGCGACACGTTCGACTCGCGCTGGGGCCCGTCCCTCGTGCTGGAGCGCGCGGAGGACCCGAACACCGGCACGTACCTGTTGCTGCGTATCTTCCCGCACGGCCATCACGGGAAGCAGAGCGAGCTCGGAAGCGAGCGCACCGACGTCCCACGGCAGTTCGCCCGCCGCGTGTAGGTGGTCACACCGCCGCTTCGCGGCTGCGTGACCGTCCTGCTTCTTCGCCTCGCGGCTCCGTAGTAGCTGGAGCGCCTGCTCGTAGCGTCAGCTCGTGCTCGGCTCCGCGTGCGCGTGCTCGCGATGGGCGATGTGGTGGAGATGCTCATGCGCGTCCTCGGGGGCGCGCGGTGGGTAGAAGAGGCCCGCGACATAGAAGCGCGTCGGCGCCTGCGCGTAGGCCGACAGCAGGACGTGGACGTCGTACTTCTCGAACAGCGAACGGCCCCACGTCTCGCGGAACCGTGTCGCCCATTGAGGCCCGTAGCGCTCGCGGGTCACGCGAGCGACCGCATCCAGCTCCCAGTCGAGCACCGGCAGCTCGTGCGTCTCGGTGCACTCGTCGCCGGCGCAGCGGAACCGGAGGCGCAGGGGCAGCTGGAGGACGTCGGCATCGACCTCGGGCCGGACGAACCCCGCGGTCGCCGCACCCTCGCGCGCCAGCTGCCGCAGCGACTCGAGCGAGCCGCGGAGATTCGGTCGAACGAACGGCCAGCGCAGCCGCCAGCCGTCCTTCGCGTCGACGTACGCGGTCGCGACGACCTCGCCTTCCACGGTGCGTGACTCCGGCCTGGGATCGCGATCGGCCGCCGATGTGCGCAGGTGGATCCACGACCACCGCTGGATCGGCGGATCGCTGTCGGCACCCTTCCAGGGGAAGGGCGTGAGCCGCTCGAGCCGACCGGTCTCCCGGTCGACACCGATGACCGCCGGCCGCTCCACCGGGAAGGCATCGGCCGCGATGGTCTTCGCGAGGACGAGCACGTCGCGCTCGCTCGCGGAGTCCTCCATGCTCATCCGCCCACAATAGGTCGGCATGCTTCGCGAAGGCCTCACGGCCGAATTCCCGTTCGCGGGCCGCGCCATAGGAGCGGTCCGCGCGTGGCGCCCGCGCGCGCATCGCGAGCGGCCATTGTGGGCGGCGATCAGCGGCTTCGGCGCGGGATGGATCGTCTCGACCGTCGGTCAGGTGCTCGTCTCACCGTTCCGCCTCGCGGGCCTGCGCGATGCGGCCGCGATCCTCGCCGGCGCGGTCGTGGTCCTCGGTGCGGCGGCCGCGCTCGCGCTCGCCTGGCGCGCCGGCGGGAGACGCGGCCTGCTCACCTACCTCGGACTGCTCGTGTCGATCACCGCGCTGCGCTGGATCGCGACCATCCCGGGGCTGCTCACGTTCTGCTCGCGCACCGGTGATCCGGGCTGCATCGACGCCCGGCTGATGGCACTTGCCGCGAGCGAGGCTCGCACGCTCGCCGGCCTCGTCCTGGGCGCCGTCGCCGTGCGCGCGGTCGGCTCATCCGGACGCGGCACCAACCCGCTGCTGGCCGGCGCGGGCGCGTACTCGCTCGCGGTCGCGGTCGAAGGCTCGCTGCTCTCGGTCAGCGGCCTCGCGTCGCCCGACCCGGCCGTCGGGACCGCGCTGATCGTCGCCATCCCGGCGCTCGCGGGGTTCGTCGCCGGCGTGGTGCTGCGGGCGCGCGCTACCGCCTGGCCACGCCCGGCGCTGCTCCTGGCCGGCTTCCTCCTGTTCTTCTGGGCCGCGGTTCAGCTGCCGCTGCGCGTCACCAGCGGTCCGGTGCCGGGCCCGTTCGATCTCGTCTACACGCTGCTCGGACCGATCGAGGCGGCCGCGGTGCTCGTCGGCGCCGGCCTACCGCTCCCTGGACGGGAAGCAAGAAGGACCGCTCGCGAAGGCTGATCAGCGCGAGCGGACGACCGCCGCCGCCTGATGAAGGTGCTGGGCGTGATGCACCGCGATGTAGAGGATCCAGCCGCGCGCGTTCAACGGGCCGAGCTGCTCGTGCGCGAACGTCGGTCCACCCGCGGCGAGTCCGGCCGCGCGGGACAGCCGCGTGCCGGCGGCTTCGATGGCCTCGAGCAGAGCGCCGCGCGTCACGTCCCGGGGCCCCGGCTCGCCATACGGCACGCGCGCGTCCGGATCCTGCCCCGCCGCGAGCGCCCGCGCGATCTCGTGAGCGGCCTCGTCGGCCCGGAGGGCGTGGCCGATGATCTCAGCGACCGACCACAGCTCGAGCCCGGCGACCCGAGCGAGTCCGGCGTCGTCGAGCGCGGACACGCCGAGGCGCAGCCCCGTGAGGGCATCGCCGACCGCGCGCACGATCTCCTCGATCGAGCGGGCATCGGCGATCGCCTGAAGCGGCGTGCCCGCGTTGACCGCGTCGAGGGCGGTCGCCGCGGAGAAGCCCGACGGTCGCACCTGCCTACGATGACAGGACCGTGACGATCGACGAGAAGCTCATCCGGCTCGCCCGTGAGCATCCGCGCGGCACGGAGCTGCGCACGCTCGGGCCCTATCGGACCGCGCTGAACGACCCGGCCGCGTATGCCGCGCTGCCCATCGAGCAGCGCGACGTGATCGTCCGCTGGGCGGAGACCCGGCGATTGATCCGCGATGCCTATGGGGTCGATGCCGATCAGACGAACCTCGCGGACCCCTTGGTCCCGGCCGAACGGCTCCGCGCACAGGTCCTCGAAGGCGAATCGCTCGCGGTCGGTCGGGAGGCCGTCGACGATGCGGGGGACCTCGTCGCGCTCGTGCGCCGGATCCGCACCGCAGAGCTCGCCTGAGGTCCGCGGACCGCTGAAGCGCGACCGACACGATCGGCACCAGCGCGGCCCCGGATACGAGAAACATGTGTCGGGGGCCATTGACGCGACCTACCGGCCAAACTAGCGTCGGGCCGGCGCCTCGCGCCTCGCGGGGGAGGAAGCGATGGGAACGAGCCTCGAGCAATGGCGTGCGGTCACCCAGGATCCGCGTGTCGTCGGCTTCTTCAAGGGGACCTTCGAGCGCGCGGGTGTGCGCATCACCGACACCGGCGAGAGCTTCACCTGCATCCACCGCGGCGACCACGTCGAATTCGAGCCCGCGCTCAACGAATCGACGACGGACTTCACCGTCGAGCTGAAGTCGGCGGAAGCGGAGCGATTCGCGCAGTCGGCCGGCACCGGTGAGCTCGACGCGCTCGAGCAGTACCGCGCCGTACGCGCGCTCTTCACGCCGGCGACGCGAGCGACGCTCCGGCAGCCGATGCTGGCGAACGGCGTCCTGCGACGCCTCGCGCGCGTCGAGCCGCTCATCCACGTTCGCCTCGTCAGCCCGGATCCGGCGCAGGAGCCGGACACCACGCACACGCTGATCCACGTGGGCGGCCAGTGGCTCGTGATCCCCGGCCTGCATGGCCGGCCGCGCCGGACGTTCGAGCTCGCGGTCAGCGACGCGGTCGGCTACCAGCGCCACGTGCTGCGCGCGTTGCGCCAGGACAGCTGGCCCGGCTGGATCGGCTTCGGCACGTGGTATCTCCGCTGGCGCCCGTCGGTATCGCGCCGGTAGCGCGCGCGACGGCGGCCAGCATCTCGCCGGCCACGCTGCCCCGGCGCTTCGCGGTCTACCTGCGCGAACGATTCCCGCCCGCGCAGTACGCGTTCGCGGTCGCGATCTTCTACTTCGCCGCCGTGCTGTCCGCCGCGCGCCTTGCCGGAGCGCCGCCGGTCACGCCGGCGGTGCTCGCGGGCCTCGCGACGGTGTTCCTCGTCTTCCTACATCTCAGGCTCATGGATGAGCTGAAGGACGCCGACCTCGACGAGCGGCTCTACCCGACGCGTCCGGTGCCCCGAGGGCTGATCACGCTCGGTGAGCTCCGCGCGGTCGGGGGGCTGGTGATCCTCCTCGAGGTCGCGCTCAACATCGGTATGCCGGCCTCGGTCCTCCTGCCGTTCCTCGTCGCGCTCGCCTTCACGTTCCTCATGTACGCGGAGTTCTTCGCCGGCCGCCGGCTGCGGGCGAACTTCCTTGTCTACACGCTCATGCACATGCCGGTGCTGCCGTTGCTCGCGGCATACGCGTACGCGACGGTGCTGGCCGGCGGCCCGCCCGGCCTCAGCGCTCCGTTCGGGCTGTTCCTCGTCGCGAGCTACGCGGGAGGGCTGACCCTCGAGGTCGCGCGCAAGATCCACGCGCCGCGTGCCGAGCCGGCCGAGGCGTACTCCTACTCCAAGCATCTCGGCACGCGGGGCGTGAGCGATCTGCTCATCGGCCTCGTCGCGGCGGGCACGCTGTCGACCGTCGCGCTTGGCGCGCTCCTCGGCTTCGGTGTCGTCTTCATCACCGGCGTCGCGCTCGTCGCCGCGGGTACGCTCTTGGCACTCCTTCGGTTCCGGCTCGCACCGACCGAACGTCTCGCCGCCGCGCTCGGGACGTCCGTGCTGCCCGCATCGGTGCTTGGCCCGTACGCGCTGCTCATCGTCGCGGCGATCGTGGGCGGTCGGTGATGCGCGTCGTGATCGGACCGGCCGAGGGGCGGGTCCTGCCGATGGAGGCCGTCGGGGGCAAGGCAGCGGCGCTCGCCGCGCTCGCTCAGCGAGGACATCGCGTCCCGCCGTTCTTCGTCATCGGGACGGAGCTGTACGAACGCACGCGCCACGACCCGCTCGTCGCGGCCGCCGAGCAAGCGCTACGAGACGCCGGCCCGGGCGAGCGGAGCGGGCGGGCGGCACGGCTCCGCGAGACGATCGCGCACGCCCGCGTCGATGAACGGGCGTGGCACGCGGTGGTCGACGCGTACCGAACCCGCCTCGGCGGTGGACCGGTCGCGGTGCGCTCGTCAGCGGCGGAAGAGGACGGCGCCCATCGCTCGTACGCCGGTCAGTACGACAGCTTCCTCGGCGTGGAAGGGGCGGACGCCCTCGGGCGGGCCGTGCACGGCGTTTGGGCTTCGGCCTATGGCGACCGCGCGATCGCGTATCGCGCGTCCGGCGGATCCGACGGCGGCCATGAACGCATGGCGGTGATCGTCCAGCGGATGGTGGCGGCGGACTCGGCCGGAGTGCTCTTCACGCGCGATCCGACGCAGGCGGGCTCCGAGCACGTCGTCATCGCGGCGACGCGCGGTCTCGGCGATCGCCTCGCCTCCGGCGCGATCGACGGTGAGACCGTGCGGGTCGACCGGAATACGCTTTCGGTGAGCGCGCGCGACGGTGAGCCCGTCCTCGACGCCGACGAGATCGGCGAGCTCGCCCGATTGGGCGTTCGGATCGAACGCGAGCTCGGCGCGCCGCAGGACGTCGAATGGGCCTGGGCGGGTGACGCGCTCTACGTGCTTCAGGCCAGGCCGATCACCGGCGCGCCCGCGCGCCGCACGGTCTGGGACAACTCGAACATCGTCGAGAGCTACCCGGGGATCACGCTCCCGCTCACGTTCTCGCTGGCGCGTGAGTCGTACGAGGCTGTCTACCGGCAGGCGGCGGAGCTCGCCGGTCTCAGCCCCGAGGCGGTCGCCGCGCACGGCCGCGAGCTCGCGCGGATGATCGGCCTCGTCCACGGACGCGTGTATTACGACCTGGTCAGCTGGTACACGCTGCTGTCGCTGTTTCCCGGCTTCGGACACAACCGCGCGTTCATGGAACAGATGATGGGCGTCCGCGAGTCGCTGGCGCTCGAGCGATCGCGGCCCCGGATGCCCCTCATCCGGACCACCGCGCTATTGGCCCGCATGGCCGTGCTCGGGCTGACGATGGACGGGCGGGTGGCCGGATTCGAACGGATGGTGGACACCGTCTGCGGCGAATACGAGCGCGCCGGCCTGGGCGACCGCTCCGCGGCCGACCTCGTCGCGCGTTACGAGGACCTGAAGCGACGCATCCGGACGGAATGGAAGGCGCCGATCCTCAACGACTTCCTCACCATGCTCTTCTTCGGCCTGCTGCGGCGGCTCATCGCGCGCTGGCACCTCGACCGCGACGGCCTCGGTATCCACAACGACCTGCTCCGCGGTATCGGCGGGGTGCGCAGCGTGGAGCCGGCCCATCGGATCGTCGCGATCGCGCGCCTCGTCGGTGATGATCCGTCGCTGCGCGCGTTCTATGCCGAGCGCTCGGACGGCGAGCTCGCGGTGCTGCTCCGCGAGCGGCACCTTCCCGCGGCACTGGGCGATGCGATCCGCTCGTATCTCGAGCGCTACGGACACCGATCCGCTCAGGAGCTGAAGCTCGAATACCCGAGCCTGGGCGACGATCCGGCGCCGCTCTTCGCCGCGATCCGGACGTACGTCGATCGGCCCGACGTCGACATCGCGGCGGCGGAGCAGCGTGACCGGGACGCCCGGACGAGCGCCGAGGCGCGCGTCCGGTCGGCGCTCGGGCGCCGGGCGGCGCCGCGCGTGCTCCTCTTCTCCTGGGTGCTCGCACGGACGCGCCGTCACGTGCGGGATCGCGAGGAGATGCGGTTCGCCCGGGGCCGGGTGTTCGGGGTCGCGCGCGAGCTGTTCACCGGGCTTGGCCGCCGGCTCGCCGAGTCCGGCCGCCTCGACCGGGCGCGGGACGTGTTCTACCTGACGGTCGACGAGGTCTGCGCCGCGGCTCGCGGTGCGGCGGAGGGGGCGGACCTTCGGTCCCTCGTCGCCGAGCGGACGGCCGAGTTCGATCGCTACCGGGCCGAGCCTCCGCTGCCCGACCGCTTCGAGGGCGATCCGCCCGCGCCCGATGCTGCCCGATCCTCCGCACCCGCCGGCACCGGCGACGCGACGCTCAGCGGACTCGGGTGCTGCGCCGGCGTCGTGCGTGGCCTCGCGAGCGTCGTGAGCGCGCCCGATGGGCCGTTCCGACCGGGCGACATCCTCGTCGCTCGCGAGACCGATCCATCATGGGTGACGCTCTTCCCGCTCGCCGCGGGCATCCTCGTCGAGCGCGGAAGCCTGCTCTCGCACTCCGCCATCGTTGCGCGCGAGCTCGGCGTTCCCGCGATCGTCGGCATCCGCGGCTTGACCGCAACGGTGCGCGGCGGCGACCGCGTCGAGATGGACGGCGGCCGCGGCGTGATCCGCATGATCGACGTCCGAGGTCCAGATCACGCCGCGGTCGCGAGGACGAACGCGTGAGCGGCGTGTCACGGGCGCTCGCGGGCACGCTCGTGTACAGCCAGTGCTGGGAGGACTCGCGGACCGTCACGCGCGCGCTGCGGCTCGCACCGGACGATGACGTCGTCGTCATCACCTCGGGCGGTTGCAACGCCCTCGCGCTCGCGCTCCAGGGGCCGCGCAGCGTGACGGCGATCGACGTGAACCCGGCGCAGAGCCACCTCCTCGAGCTGAAGATCGCCGCGATCCGCTCGCTCGATCACGAGACGTTCCTCGGCTTCGCCGGCCTCCGGCGGCGCGACGATCGCCTCGCCGTGTACCGCGACGCGCTGGCGCCGGGACTCTCGACCGCCGCCCGGCGGTACTGGGACGAGCACCGGCGCGCCATCGCCGGCGGCGTCATCCACGCCGGCCGCTTCGAACGGTATCTCGCGCTGTTCCGCCGTACGGTGCTTCCCCTCACCGAGCGCAGGGCCGATATCGAGACGCTGCTCGGTCTCCGTGGCCTCGACGAGCAGGCGCGGTTCTACGAGCGCGTGTGGGCGAACGCCCGCTGGAACGCGCTCTTCGTCCTGTTCTTCGGCCGGCTGCTCCAGGCGCGCATCGGCCGGCACCCCGAAGTGTTCCGCTACGCGGAGATCCGCGACGTCGGGCGGCACTACCGCGAGCGCGCGCGCCACGCACTCGTCGAGCTGCCGCTCGCCGACAACCACTTCGTCGAGTACATCCTCACCGGTGGGTATCGGGGCGACGACCGCATGCCGGCGTACCTCCGCGCCGCCGACTTCGCGCGCCTGCGCGAGGCCACGGGCCGCATCCGGGCCGTGACGATGGACCTCGCCGGCTTCCTCGCGCGCTCGCCCGACGGGGCGTTCTCGGCCTTCGCGCTCTCCGACATCTTCGAATGGATGTCGCTGGAGGAGTACGAGCGCGTGCTCGGCGACGCGATCCGCACGGCACGCCCGGGCGCGCGCATCTGCTATTACAACAACCTCGTCGTCCGGCGGCCGTCGGCGCGCTTCGCGCGCACGCTTGCCGCGGACGAGGCGCTCTCGCGCGAGCTCCACTTCGCCGACCGCTCGTTCCTGTACCGGGGATTCAGCGTCGAGCGCGTCCGGGCGGTCGCGTGATGCTCCGACCCGGAGCGTTCCGCGGTCTCAGCGCGGACGCCGTCGTCACCTTCGCCACGCTGGGCCTGGTCGCGACCGGCGCCGCGCTCGCCGGCCGCGCACCGATCGATGCGGCCGTCCGCGACGCCGGGGCCGCGCTCCCCGGCGTGGCCCTGCTCGCGAGCATGACCCTGATCCTGTTCACGGCGATCGAGCTCATCGACCGCGGCGGACGGGTCGACCGCGAGGCGACGCGCAAGCTCGGGCACGTCGGCGCGGGCGGCATCGCGCTCCTCGCGCCGGCCGTGCTGCCGTCGCACTGGGCGATGCTGCTGCTGACCGCCGGCTTCGCGCTGCTCCTCCTCGCGTCGCGCTGGATCGGCGTGCTCGGCCCCCTGCATCCGGAGGGCCGGCGCGGTGCGGGAGACCTCACGTATCCGGCCGGTCTCTACGCCGCGTTCGTCCTCGCCGGCCCGAACGTCGTCGCCTTCGCGGTCGCGGTCGCCGTCCTCGCGCTCGCCGATCCGGCCGCGGCGCTCGCCGGACGGCGCTGGGGCACGCGGCGCTTCGTGGCCTTCGGGACCTCGCGCTCGGTCGAAGGCACGGCTGCGTTCGCGGCCGTCGCGCTCGCCGTCAGCCTGACCGCGTTCCTCGCCTTCGGTGGAGCGCCGATGCCCAGCGTGCTGCGGGCCATCGCCGTCGCCTCCGCGACCGCGGTCGCGGAGGCGTTCTCGCCATCGGGGCTGGACAACCTCACGATCCCGGTCGCGGCGGTCCTCGTGCTCGGGACCGCGTCCTGATGGCCGCGGGCGATACGGGCAACCTGTGCGAGCTCCTGATCGAGCGCACCCGCGAAGCCCCTGGCCGGTCCGCGATCGTCGACCGGCATGGCACGCTGACGTACGCGGAGCTCGAGGCGCTCACCGGCCACCTCGCGGCGGGGCTCGCGCGGGCCGGCGTCTCACGCGGCGACCGCGTAGCGGTGCTCCTCCCGGTGTCGCGGGAGCTGTA
>DASWCU010000039.1:0-7862 GCA_036389935.1 Candidatus Limnocylindria bacterium | reverse complement strand
CGCCCGGTGCTGAACGCCGTCCTGACGAACATGGAAGCGCTGAGCCAGGCGATCGTGGCCCGGCTGGCGGACGACCCACGCCTCTCGCCGCGGCCGACGCGCCGCGGTCCGGTGCTCAAGGCGCTCGTCGAAGCGCTCCTGCGAACGCGCCTTCCGTTCCTCGTCGCCGGTGCGCTCCTTCGCCCGCGGGCGGCGGCGGATCGCGTCGACCAGAGGATGCGAGAGGTGATGGCCCTCGCGGACACGGTCCCCGGCGCGCAGGCGGCCGAGCTGCTCGACGCGTACGAACGAAGCCTCCTGCGCGGAATGGGGCAGCTCATGCCCAATGCCATGTCGCTCGCGGCCGCGGCCATGCTCGCATACGGCGCTGCGGGCAGGCTGCTCGGTCCGGATGCGACGCTCGACGAGCGGCGGTCGCTGCTCCGCGCGCTGCCCACCAGTCCCACGAGCCAGATGAATCTCGCGCTGTGGGCGCTCGCGCAGCAGGCGAAGGCCGATCCCGCATCGGCGTCGGCCCTCCGCGACCGCACCGCCGCGGCGCTGGCCGAAGCCCACCACGGCGGCCGCCTGCCGATCACGCTCCAGCGCGGTCTCGACGAGTTCCTCGCGCGATACGGGCACCGCGGCGTCGCCGAGATCGATCTCGGCGTACCGCGCTGGTCCGAGGACCCGACGCACATCCTCCTCGTGCTCCAGAACTACGTTCGCCCGGGCGACCTCGAAGCCGCGCCGGACGTCCAGTTCAGTCGACTGGCCGGCGAGGCGGACGCGATGGTCGAGGAGCTCGCCCGACGCGCCTCGCGACGCGGCCGGGTGCGCGGTGCGGCCACCAGGTTCCTGCTTCGCCGCGTGCGCGAGCTCGCCGGCTATCGGGAGACGCCGAAGTTCTACGCCGTGCTGCTCATCTCGCGAGCCCGCGCGCTCCTGCTCCGCGCCGGTGGCGAGCTCGCGGCGACCGGGCGCGTCGACCGTCCTGCCGACCTGTTCTTCCTGACGTTGCCCGAGGCGCGCGCCGCCGTCGCCGGCACGGATCAGCGTGAGCTCGTGCGTCGGCGCCGGACGGAGTACGAGCGCGAGCGCCGGCGGCGCCACGTGCCGCGCGTGCTCCTCTCGGATGGCACCGAACCGCGGGCCGAGCCCGCGGGGACGAGTGGAGGCCTCGCCGGGACCCCCGCCTCGGCCGGCACCGTCAGCGGAGTCGCGCGCGTGGTCCGCTCGCCAGATGGGGCGCGGCTCGAGCCCGGCCAGATCCTCGTCGCGCCATCCACCGATCCGGGATGGACGCCGCTGTTCCTCACCGCGGGCGGGCTGGTGATGGAGATGGGCGGGATGATGTCGCACGGCGCCGTCGTGGCGCGCGAGTACGGGATCCCCGCGGTCGTCGGCGTGGACGGCGCGACCGACCGGATCGCGTCCGGTTCGCGGATCACGGTCGATGGCTCGGCCGGCGTGGTCACGTTGGACGTGCCGCTCGCCGCGCCCGATTGAATCGACCGGTCGCACCCTCGCCCGGCCTCCGGCTCGCGCGTATGCAACCTTGAGCGCCCTCCGTCCGTACTCTCTCGTGCGATCTCATTTCCGCCCGGAGGAGTAAATGCCCGTCCTCAAGGGGATCAGCGTGGCGATCCTCGCGCTGCTCTCGTTGGCCGCATGCGGCGGCGGATCGGTCGCGCCCGCAACGGCATCAGCGGACCCGGCTTCGCCCACCGCGTCCGCTGCGGCGTCGAAGATCGCAGGCGGTACCACCTTCACGGTCACGTCGGCCAGCAAGGGGACCGTGCGCGCGCGCGAGCAGCTCGCGAACGTGCAGGCGCCCTCCGATGCGGTGCTGACAACGAGCAAGCTCACTGGAAGCTTCACCCTGAAGCCCGACGGGACCTTCACCGCCGACTCGAAGATCACCGCGGACCTGACCGCCCTCCAGAGCGATCGCTCGCAGCGGGATCAGTTCATCAAGATGAGCACGCTCGAGACGAGGAGCTTCCCGAACGCCGAGTTCGTCCCGAAGACGACGAACGGACTCACGCTGCCACTGGCCGACGGCGCCGACCTCACGTTCAAGATCACCGGCGCGATGACGATCCACGGCACGACCAAGGAGGTCACCCTCGACGTCAAGGCGAAGCGCTCTGGCTCGGACCTCACGGCGACCGTCACGAACGACGGAGCGCCCTGGATCTTCGCCGATTTCGGGATGACCGTCCCGCGCGTCGCCACGGTCCTCTCGATCGTCGACAAGCTGAACATCCAGGTCGACCTCGTGGCGACAGAAGTGAAGTGAGCGACGAGCGGCTTTGCCGCGAGGAGCGAATCCACCAGCCCTGAGCGTGTCTCCTGGCCGAAGGCCAGAGATCGATCGAGCGTTACAGCCGCTCGGTGCGCTCCGAAGGGGCCATCGCCGGCGTCGCTGGTGGCGCTGGACCGGTCTCCGGCTCGGCATCGGGCTCCCGCTCTCCGCGCTCCACCGCGCTCGAGAACACGAACCGATACGAGAGCCCTGCCAGGCCGGCGCCGATGAGCGGGCCGATCCAGTACACGTACCAATTGTCGAAGAAGCGCGCCGCGAGCGCCGGCCCGAAGTGACGCGCCGGATTCATCGCCGCACCGGTCAGCGGTCCACCGATCAGGATGTCGGCCGCCACCATCAGACCGATGCCGAACCCCGCGATCGACGGCGCGTCGGGCGACACGGCCGTGCCGAACACCGCCCAGAGCAGGAAGACGGTCAGGAGCGCCTCGATGAAGATCGCGACCCCGATGCCCACCCCGCCTGCGATGATCGGTGTGCCGAGATGCGTGCCCGCCTGCGCGGCGGGCGACGAGCCGAAGAAGACGAGCAGCGCGAGGCCCGCGAGCACCGCGCCGATGAGCTGCGCGGCCCAGTACGTCGGCAGCCGGCGCCAGGGATGCTTGCCCGCGACGGCGAGCCCGAAGGTCACCGCCGGGTTGAAGTGACCGCCCGAGATCGCCCCGAATGCCGACACCGCGATCGCGAGGGCGAGACCGTGCGCCAGCGCGATGGTCAGGAGGGCCGTGGGAGGCGAGCCGATCACCACCTGGGTCACGACGGATCCCGCGCCGATCACGAAGAACAGGAACGTCCCCGCGATCTCCGCCAGCAGCGCGCGGGTGTGCTCGGTCACGTAGCTTCCCCTCCGCTTCGGTGCTGGCCGCTGATGCTAGCGTTCGCGGCGTGAGCGACTTTCGTCCCGTTGAGGCGAACAAGGCGCACATCCTGACGATCCGGCCGGTGGCCCCGGGGACCGCGATCGAGATGGCCAACGCGGAATGGGTCGAGGTCGCGATCGATCTCGACAGCGACCTCGCGAACTGGCGCTTGCAGCACCTGCGTGCGCTGTGGCGCGAGGAGCTGGCGAAGCCGATCGAGTGGGAGTGGGTGTACACGTGGGGCTCGCCGGCGTTCGTACGCGCGGGCGAGATCTATCGCATCCACTCCGGCTCGCGGATCAGGGCCGCCATGCACCCGCTCGGCGACGACCTCACCGAGGGACGCAAGCACGTCTATGTCGCCGGACCGCTCGGTGCCGCGCGGCTGCTCTGGCCGCGAGGCGACTACGTGCGCCTCGTGGACGCGTTCGGGACCGTCATCGACGAGGTGGTGGTGTGGCCGGCTGAGTCGCCGCCCGAGCCGGCCGGTACTCCTTCGTCTGGAGCGCGATCCGGCGGATGAGGGTCTCGCGCACCGTGACGCCGATGCCGGGTCCGGTCGGCACCGCCATCGTGCCGTCGGCGCGCACCCTGAACGGCTCCTCGATCAGCTCCGTCTCGAAGTAGCGCTCCGACGCGCTCACGTCGCCCGGCAGGCTGAAGTTGTCCAGTGAGGCGAGGTGGACGTTGTGCGCCCGCCCGATCCCGAACTCGAGCATGCCTCCGCACCAGACCGGCACGCCGGCCTCGGCGCACGCGTCGTGAACGCGCTTGGCCGACGTGTGGCCGCCCACCCGGCCCGCTTTGATGTTCACGATGCGGGTCGCGCCGATCTCGATCGCCTTCCGTGCGTCCTCCGCGGAGTGGATGGATTCGTCCAGGCACAGCGGTGTCGCGATCTGCCGTTGGAGCGCCGCATGGTCGACGAGATCGTCGTACGCGAGCGGCTGCTCGACCATCATCGGGTGATAGGCGTCGATCCGCCGGAAGAGCGGAACGTCGGCCAAGGTGTACGCGGAGTTCGCGTCGAGCATGAAGGGAAGCTCGGGGAAGCGGTTGCGGATCGCCTCGGCGACATGGCCGTCGGCGCCGGGCTTGATCTTGACCTTCACGCGTTGATAGCCCGCCGCGAGCTCGCGTTCGATCGTCTCGATGAGCACATCCGTCGTCGGGTGGATGCCGATCGCGACACCGCAGGGGATCCGCTCACGGGTGCCGCCGAGCGCGGCCGAGAGCGGGACACCGCGCTGCTTCGCCGCCAGGTCCCACATCGCCATCTCGATCGTCGCCTTGGCCATCCGGTGCTCGCGGATCCAACCGAGTCGCGCTTCGACGTCCTCCGGGCCGGCGAGGTCCGCGCCGAGGAGCGTCGGCAGGATGACCTCGTCGAGGGCGTACCACACGGTCTTCGGCGTCTCGCCCGAGTACCACGGCAGCTCGGGCGCGACGCTCTCGCCCCAGCCGACCGCCCCGCCGTCCTCGACCCGCGCGAGGACGTGGGTCTCGTGCGTCTCGCGCGAGCCGCTCGTCTCGTACGCGTGCTTCAGCGGCAGCCGCACGACGAAGAGCTCGACGCGTTCCGCTCTCATCCGCGCACCTCATCCGGCGCGCTCGGACCCTCGCGGCGCGGCTGCGGCACGAGCAGGTATGCGCCGCGGCCGTCGATCGATCGGAGGAACTCCACCGCCGCGTAGCCCGCGGCGAACGCGCCCTCGAATGCCTCGCGCCCCGCCTCCCGCCACGACCGCGCCAGCGCGGGATCGTCGTGCTTCAGGCTCTGGAAGTCGGAGGGGACCTCGAGCAGGAGATGCGAGTCGTCCGCCGGCGGATCGCCGGCGACAGGCCGGCTGCCGTCGGCGCGCAGGAGGTAGCGGATCCCGTCGCGTTCTGCGTCCTCGAGCGACGGCGGGCGGTCCTCGCCGCGCAGGCGCTTGTACGTCCGATCCATGCCGATCGGCCATTCGAGGTAGAGCCGATCGGACGGGAGTCCGGCGTTCAGCTTGTCCGGCATATCGCCATAGAAGTCGCGGTGGTATTCGCGCGCGAACGCGCCGAGCTTCGCCAAGCTGAAGCGCGCGTTCAGCGCCTCGAGCGGGTCCATCGTCCAGCCCATCACTTCGATGCCCTGATCCAGGCAGTGATCGCGCTGCGCCTCCTTCAGCGCGAGCGCGAGGCCGGTGCCGCGATGCTCGCGCCGCACGGCGAGCATGTGCGAATGGTGACGGAAGTGGTAGTCATAGATGCCCAGGAACCCGAAGACGAACCCCGCCGGGCGGTCGTCTCCGTCGACGTAGCCGAGCCCGACGAAGCCGCCGTTGTGGATCATCGCGAGCAGGAGCTGCGACGGAACGACGACGTCCCCGCTCCACACCTCCTCCTGGATCGGGACCGTGAGCGCGCACGACACGATGTCGCGAGCGACTTCGACGCGGACCGGCACGGCGCTGCCCAGTATCGGGCCTCTCGGGTATGCTGCCGCCGCATGGCGGCGGACAACATCGAGTTCTTGAAGCATGTTCCGCTCTTCGCCGACCTCGATCGCCGAGACCTCGAGGCGATCGCGAACGCCGCGGTCGAGCAGAGCTACACAGCGGGACAGGACATCGTGCGACAGGGCGACACCGGCGTCGGCGCGTTCATCATCCGCTCGGGCCGTGCCGAGACGCTGCAGGAGTGGAGCGGCGAGCAGCGCAGGATCGGCGAGCTCAGGAGCGGCGATTTCTTCGGCGAGATGGCGCTGCTCGATGAGTTCCCGCGCTCGGCGACCGTGCGCGCGATCGAACCGACGACCTGCC
The DNA here is from genome assembly GCA_036389935.1 of Candidatus Limnocylindria bacterium. Taxonomy (GTDB): domain Bacteria; phylum Chloroflexota; class Limnocylindria; order P2-11E; family P2-11E; genus UBA4735. The sequence continues at coordinate 1,899 of DASWCU010000039.1, read as the reverse complement.
TGGGGATCCAGCGCTGGCACTTTCGCGGGATCCTCCAGAGCCATCCGGCGATCGCCGTCGCGCTGCTGCCCGTGCTCTCCCGGCGGCTCCGCCGAGCGGAGCGGGAAGCGGCAGAAGCCGCCCGACACTAGTGGCCGATCCGCGGGTCGACCGGTTGAAGCACGTTCCGCTCTTCTCGCACCTGTCGGACAAGCAGCTCCGCTTCATCGCGACGCAGGTCGAGGAGCTCGACTTCCCCGCCGGTCGCGTGCTTTGCCGCGAGGGGCATCCCGGCGGTGACTTCTTCGTGATGCTCTCCGGCGCCGCCGATGTCACGCGCGGGGAGCGCCACATCAACACGATGCGGGAGGGTGACTTCTTCGGCGAGATCGCGCTCGTCGACGGAGGTGAGCGCACGGCGACGGTCACGACGACCAGCCCGAGCCGCTGCCTGGTGCTCGGACCGAGCCAGTTCCGCAACGTCGTCCATCAGGACGGCGACCTCGCGTACAGCATCATGCGCGCGCTCTGCTCGCGCCTTCGCGCCGCCGGCTCGCTCCCCGCGGATTAGGCGCAGAGGACAGGCGCGTTGGCGGAGGAGCGCCGCCTGGTCACCGTCCTGTTCGCCGATGTCACCGGTTCTACGGCGCTCGGCGAGGAGCTCGACCCCGAGGACGTGCGCGCGCTGCTGCGCCGCTACTACGACATCGCGAAGGACGTCGTGGGCGAGCACGGCGGGACGCTCGAGAAGTTCATCGGAGACGCCGTCATGGCCGTGTTCGGCATCCCGCAGGCGCACGGCGACGATGCCGAGCGCGCGCTCGCGGCGGCCCTCGCGTTGCGCGATCGCGTGCGGGACGCGCCCGAGCTCGGCGAGCGCCTTCCGATCCGTCTCGGACTGAACACCGGCGAGGTCGTCGCCACGCCCGATCGTACGGCGGGAGACTTCCTCCTCACCGGCGACGCCGTGAACACCGCCGCGCGCATCCAGCAGGCCGGGGACCCGTGGACGATCCACGCCGGCGAGCGGACCGCGCGCGCCGCCCGTGGCGCCTTCGAGTTCGGCCCAGCGCGTGCCCTCGACGCGAAGGGCAAGCGCATGCCGGTCCGCGTCCGCGAGGTGCTCGGGCGAGCCGAGCGCGGCCGCGCCCCACGCGTTCCCCTCGTCGGGCGGAGCGCTGACCTCGCGCAGCTCGAGCTCGTCGCGCGCCGCGCGTTCTCCGAGCGGCGACCGTTCCTCGTCAGCCTCATCGCGCCGGCGGGCACGGGGAAGACGCGGCTGCTCGAGGAGTTCCTGGATCAGCTCCCGCAGGTCGCCGGTGAGACGCGCGTCGCCATCGCGCAGTGCCTGCCGTACGGGCAGCGCCTCACGTACTGGCCGCTCCGCGCGGTCCTCTATCGCCTGATCGGCGCGTCCGAGGACGCGCCGCCGGTCGAGGTGCGCGAACGCGCACAAGCCTGGGTCCGCGAGGGCGGCGCCGAGCGGCCGGACGTGCTCGCGAACCAGCTCGCCGGGACGGTCGGCGCGGGCGAGGGCGAGCTGAGCGATCGCGCCGCGCTCTTCGCCGCGTGGCGGGCCGCGATCGAGCTCGCCGCGCGGCGCGAGCCGCTCGTCATCGTGTTCGAGGATCTGCACTGGTCGTCGGACAGCCTGCTCGACCTCGTCGAGTTCGTGATGCAGCCTCGCGGCGACGCCCCGATCCTCATGCTCGTCCTGACCCGTCCGGAGCTGCTCGACCGGCGACCGGCCTGGGGCGGCGGCCGCCGCAACCACCTCGCGCTCAGTCTCGAGCCGCTCGCGCCCGACGCGGTGGCCGAGCTCGTCCGGCACCTCATCGAGTCGGCCAGCCCGGAGATCGTGGAGCGGGTCGTCGCCCGTTCCGAGGGCAATCCGTTCTACGCCGGTGAGCTCGTGCGCTC
>DASWCU010000038.1:0-3377 GCA_036389935.1 Candidatus Limnocylindria bacterium | reverse complement strand
GAGCGCGCTGGCCATGCAGACCACACCCTGGGGTACGACCGCGCATGCGTCGAACAGGGTCTGGTCGGTCGTCTCCGGTGGCTCCGCGGCGCGGTAGATGCCGGCGCGGACGCGCTCGATGACACCCTCGTCCCGCAGGCGCCGCAGCCAGCGGGCGTGGATGTGCTCAGCGTCGAGGTCGCGGCGGGTCGCCGGAGTACATTTCATACCACCGACCGGGCCGCGCACGACCCCGGAGCGTCACGAACGCGCGGCCCGCACGAGTCGCGCCTTCCGAAGCGCGTCGCGCACGACCGCTGCGTTGCCGATGATCACCTGCGGCTCGTCCCACGCCGCGTCGGCCCCGGTCTTCAGCGACCGGACGACCGCGCCCGCCTCGCGCGCGATGAGCTGCGCCGCGGCGATGTCCCAGGGGGCGAGCGCCTCGTGCACGAAAAGGTCGAGCTTCCCGCACGCGAGGTAGCTGATCTCGAGCGCCGCCGACCCGATGACCCGCAGCCGCGCGACGAGCGCGTTCAGGGCGACGAAGCGCGAGTCGCGTCGTGAGGCGGCCTTGAATGCGAGGCTCGTCGCGGTGAACGCGTCGCTCGCGCGTGAGACGGTGGAGACCGAGATCCGTACCCCGTTGAGCGTTGCCCCGCCGCCATCCGACGCGACGAACGTTTCGTCCGTTCGCGGCGCGTACACGGCGGCTGCGCGCGCTCGTCCGCCCTCGACGTAGCCGATCGCGACGCAATAGAAGGGCATCGCCCGGCTGAAGTTCAGCGTGCCGTCGAGCGGGTCGACGACCCACAGCCGTTCGGCGCCGCGCAGGGCCCGGTCGGCGCTCTCCTCGGCGAGGATCGGGATGCTCGGATCGTGCGCTCGGAGGGCACGAAGGATGCCGGCCTCGGCGGCGTGGTCGGCGGCCGTCGCGAAGTTGGCGCGACCCCGCTTGCGGGTGACGATCTCGACATCGTCGACCTTGATCCTGCGGCCGACGGACACGGCCGTCTTCGCGGCGAGCCGCGCCAGCGACCCGAATCGGCGCGCGTCTTCCCGCGTCGGCGGATCGGTCAATCCGCGCAGAGCTCGTGCACGCGGGCGAGGACGTGGTTGAGGTCGAATGGCTTGTCGATGACGCTCGTCAGCTTGCGGCGCTCGAACTCGTGCGCGAACTGGCTCGCCACCGCGCTGATGAACAGGACCGGCATCGTGCGGATCTCGCGGTCGGCGACGACGCGGTCGTACACCTCGAAGCCGTTCAGACCCGGCATCATGATGTCGAGGATGAGAAGGTCGGCGTGCACGGTGCGAACCGTGTCCAGCAGGCGCGGCCCATCGGCCACGACGACCGCTTGGTAGCCTGGCTCGTCGTTGATCGAGTCGCGGAGCAGACTGGCGATCGGGGCGTCGTCCTCTCCGATGACGACGACACGCTTTCGCGTCGCTTGCGGCGCGTCGGACATGCGGGCGCGAGGATAGCCGACTTCATTGGCGGATGACCTCGAGCGCGCGCGACGCGGAGATGGTCGCGCCTTCGAGTCGATCGCCCGCGCGCACGAGCGCGCGCTCTACGCGCACGTCGCGCGCATCGTCGGCCCCGGACCGGATGCCGAGGACCTCGTGCAGGACGCGTTCGTCTCCGCGTGGCGCGGGCTCTCCTCGTTCCAGGCGCTCGGCACGAACTCGTTCCGGGCATGGCTCTTCCGGATCGCGACGAACCGCGCGATCGATCTCATTCGTGCGCGCCGTCGTCGCGGCGAGCTGCCCCTCGAGCCCGACGATGACGATGACGCCGGCTGGGCGGAGCCGGCTTCACCGCTCCCCGACCCGGTCGACGTCGCCGCCGGGAGCGAGGCGGTCGCCGCGGTCCGGCTGGCGCTCGCTGCCGTGCCCGCCGAGCAGCGCGCGGCGCTGCTGCTCCGCGACGTCGAGGGATTCAGCTACGAGGAGATCGCGACGATCACGTCGGTGGAGATCGGCACCGTGAAGTCCCGTATCCATCGGGCGCGTCTGGCGGTGCGGAACACGCTCGTGGGCCGCGGCTGGCGGGGGAGCGCCGGATGAGGGGAACCGGACCGGCGCTGCGGTCGTTGGAACGAGTGGGATGACCGAACACCCGGAGCGCCTCCTGTCCGCCTACCGCGACGACGCGCTCGATGGGGCCGATCGCGAGCGGGTGCGCGCCCATCTCGCCGCCTGCGCGACCTGCGGCCGCCGGCTGGACGAGCTCGCGGCCACGGCCCGGCTGATCGCCGCGCTGCCCGCGGACGTGCCGACCCGCTCGCTCGTCCCGCTCCTCGGGAGGCCGCCCGTCTGGCTCCGGCCGGTCCGGGCACTCGGATCCCTCGCGACGGGCGCGTTCCTATTCCTATTCCTCGCCTCGGCCGTCGTGAACAGCGGCACCGGCCTGGGCGGCGGGACGACGCAGGCCGAGCGGGACGCCGAGCGCGGGCGGTTCACCACGAGCGGCGGGAGCGCGGCCGCGCCCTCGCCGGCCGCAGCCTCGGACGCGCGCCAGGACACGCAGAAGGCGGCCGGCGGCGCCGCGCCCTCGATCACGCCGAACCCCGCACCGTCCGGCGCCCCCGCATCCGCGCAGGATCGCAACGTCGCGCAGGCCTCGCAGCCTCCAGCGGCGACCCAGCCGGCCGAAGGGCCGCAGGCGTCGGGCGCCGCGACGGCGCTTCGCACGACGCGCGGCGTCGAACCGGTCGGCCCGCCGCCGGCGTTCTTCCTCGGGCTCGCGGCGATCTCCGGCCTCATCGCGTTCGTGGCGCACCGGAGGCTCCGCCGCACCTGACCCGCGATACTCAGGGCGTGGCCGAACGACTCCTCCTCGCCGACTCCAACAGCCTCATCTACCGCGGCTACTTCGCCATCCCGCCGCTCACGACGACGAAGGGCGAGCTGGTGAACGCGGCATTCGGATTCGCGTCGATCCTGCTCAAGGTGATCCAGGAGCAGCCGCCCGATCACATCGCCGCCTGCTTCGACCTGCCGGTCCCGACGTTCCGCCACGAGCGTGACGCGACGTACAAGGCGACGCGCAAGCCGATGCCGGACGATCTCCGGCCGCAGTTCGAGCGGTGCAAGGAGCTCCTCGAGAAGTTCGGCGTGCCCATGTACTCGCTGCCCGGGTACGAGGCGGACGACGTCATCGGGGCGCTCGCGAAGCAGGCGGAGGAGGCGGGGCTCGACACGTTCATCCTGTCGGGCGACCTCGACACGCTGCAGCTGGTCACGCCGCACGTGCAGCTCATGACCACCCGCCAGGGCTTCCAGAACACGGTCGTCTACGACCTCGCGCGGATCCACGAGCGGTACGGGCTTCGGCCGGATCAGATGATCGACTTCAAGGCCCTCAAGGGCGATGCCACCGACAACATCCCCGG
>DASWCU010000037.1:0-10069 GCA_036389935.1 Candidatus Limnocylindria bacterium | reverse complement strand
GCGCGTCGGCAGGAAGTAGAACGCCATCACCGTCGCCCCGGCGGCCGCCAGGAGCGCAGGCGTGTCCCGGCGCCACCACAGCGGAACGACCGACGCGACCAGGCCCCCGACGAGCAGGACCGCCCCGAATACGACGTATGGGTCATCCGGCTTCCAGAAGTCCGCGACGACGGCCCAGACGTTGAACGCGTACAGCGACGTGTACTGGTAGGTCTCGGCGGCGCCCCGCACGAGCTCCATCGCCGCGGCGGGCGTGAGGCCGAACGGCCAAGCGAGGACGATCAGGGTCAGCGCGGCCGCGCCGACGGCCTGGAGGGCCGGCCGCCACTCGGCCTCGCGGATGAACTCGAAGGCCGCCGCGACCGTGACCACGCCGAGCACGAGAGCGAACTGCGGCTTCGTGATCGTCGCCGTCGCCGCGAGGACGCCCGCCAGGGCCCAGCGGCGCCGGCCGGCGGCGAGGAGCGCGCCGAGGAACGGGAGCGTGCCGACCGCGTCCACCTGTCCCCAGTACGGGCCGGCGAAGATCGGCGCCGGCTGCAGCATCCAGAGCGCGGCCGCGGCGATCGCGGCGGCATCACCGGCATGACGGCGGACGAGGGCCGCGGCGAGGAGCGCGATCCCGACGTCGGCGGGGATGCTGATGGTCTTCACCGCCAGCCGCAGGGCCTCGCCGTCGAACAGCGCGCCGAGGAGCCAGAGGACGTAGAGGAAGCCGGGTGGGTAATCGCTGAAGTAGCCGGGGGCGTAGAAGCGACCGGGGCCGACCGACGCGAGGCGCTCGGCCCACGCCATGAACGTGCCGACGTCCGATGGGAATCCCACCGAGCCCGCGACGAGGAGCCGCAGGATCACGCCCGCGACGATCACCGCGGCGATCGCCCAGCTCGTGCGCGTCGCGAGCGCGCCCTCGACCGCCTTGCCGGGCCTTCGGCTCACTGCCACCAGCCGTAGCGGATGATCGCCACGGTCGCGTACACGTTCACCAGGACCGCGAGCACCGCCGCCACGATGAACAGGACGGACGGCCGCGATCGCCAGGCCCCGTCGCGCAGCGCGTCGCCGCCCACGGCGAGCGCGACGAGGAACGGCTGCGCGTCAAGGCTGAAGCGATAGCCGAACTGCGCGAAGCCGACGGTGCCGTGCGTCACATCGGGGATGAGCGCGAGCGCCGCCGCGGCCGCGGCCGCGGCGACGGCGACCGAGCGGCGCGCGCCGGCGAGCCCGGCGAAGACGAACAGGAACGCCGGCGTGGTGAGGAACAGGCTCATGCCGATGAAACGCGGCCGGAGGAAATACCACACGTTGGGGACGAAGTCCGGGGGCTCCATGAAGATCGCGTAGAAGTGGCGCGGCAGGTACGCGAGCGAGAACAACCCGTGGTCGAAGAACGCGTCGCCGACGGTGAGCCGCGCGTAGCCCGCGTCGAGGAGCGTCCCCCAGCGGAGCTCGTTGTACGCGACGTAGACCGCGGCGAACGGGACGCCGCCCGCGATGACGCGCCACAGCGCGGCCGGGAAGGGCATCGCGCCGCGGCGCGCGACGAGCAGCGCCAGCGCCGGTGCGGCGGCGGCGACCGGCAACCGGGAGAGCGCGGCGAGCCCGATCGCGGCGCCGACCGCCCAGGCCGGTCCGCCGCGGGCCGCAAGGAAGAACGCGAGCGCGGCGAACAGCACCGCGACCGAGTGCGCCGCGAACCACACGCGTCCGTCCGCGCTCGTGAGGAGCAGCGTCGTGCCGAAGGCGGACAGCAGCGCACCGCCGAGGGCGACGAGGCGCGGCGCCCCGTACGCGCGGAGCGCGAGGTACAGGACCCCGGCCGACGCACCGCCGGTGACCTGGGCCATGAGGTCCTGGGCGGTGGCGGTGCCGAAGACGAGGAACGGGATCGTCAGGACCGCCGGCAGCGGCGGATAGGCCAGGCAGAACCGACCGGCGCCGCAGGCGAGCAGCTCGTTCAGCCACGGCGGGTTCTCGGTGAGCCAGTACCGGCCGTCGACGAGCGCCGCGGCCATGCGACCGTAGTAGTCGTAGACGGTGGGCGCATTCCAGCCGGCGATGACGTACGCCGCGATCGCGAGCGCGCCGATCGACGCGGCGACCCACCGATCGCTCGGGCTCATGTGACAGAACGCTAGCGCGGTTAGTCTCACCCGACGTGGCCGACCGCCTCGCCGGTCTCTCGTTCTTCTTCCCGGCGCGCGACGAGGAGCGCAACATCGAGCCGCTCGTCGGGCGGGCATTGGACGTGCTGCCGCGCTTCGCCGACCGGGTCGAGATCACGGTGATCGACGACGGCAGCACGGACCGGACGGGCGAGATCGCCGACCGGCTCGCGCGATCGGATCCGCGCATCCGGGTCATCCACCACCCCACCGGCCGCGGCTACGGCGGCGCGGTCCGCAGCGGACTGGTGAGCGCGACCCAGCCGTTCATCTTCTTCACCGACGGCGACCAGCAATTCGACGTCGCGGACTTCGCGTTGCTCGTGCCGGCGCTGGGGCCAGACGTCGACGCGGTCATCGGCTACCGGCTCAAGCGCGCCGACCCGCTCCGCCGGCTCGTCGTCTCGGGCGTGTACAACCGGCTCATCCGCATCCTGTTCGGCGGCGGCTGGCGGGACGTCGACTGCGCGTTCAAGCTGTTCCGGCGCGAGGTCTTCGAACGCGTGCCGCTCAGCCTCGTCCGATCCAACGGCGCGTTCTTCTCGCCCGAGCTGCTCATCATCCTGCGCGCGCACGGCATCCGCATGCGCGAGGTCGGGGTGCCGCACCATGCGCGAGTCCATCACGAGCCGAAGGGCGCATCGCCGAAGGTCATCCTCCGGGCGATCCGCGACCTGCTGCTCCTGCGGCTTTCGCTGTGGGCACGGCCCGGGGGCTAGCTCCGGGAGGCCGGCTCAGCCGCTCGTCTGGGGCGGCTCGTCGGGCAGGCTCTCGATGAACTGCTTGAAGACGGAGAGCTCGCCGGTCTCGTCGGTGCCGTCACCGCCCGACGAGATCGACGAGCGATCGAGGACGTCCTGGGCGACGAGGATCCGCGCGTCACAGCGGACCGCGAGGGCGATCGCGTCCGAGGCCCGCGAGTCGATCTCGACCTCGCGCTCGCCGATCTGGAGGAACACGCTGCCATGGAACACGCTGCCCGTCCCGGACGCGTCGGTCACCAGGTCCTTGACGACGACGCGCGTGATCTCGACGTCCGCCGCGGCGAGCATGGACATCACGAGATCGTGGGTGAGCGGTCGATCGCTGGCGATCCCCGCGATGCGCGTCGCGATGCTGTGCGCCTGGTCCGCGCCGATCCAGATCGGCAGCAGCCGATCGGAGTCACTGGGCTGGAGCAGCACGACGTGCTGACCGGTCAGCACGTGGACCCGGACCGACTCGACCCCACACGGGACCAGCATGCTGAAAACTCTAGCCGTAGTGGGCGCGCCGCGGCCGTTGCCGAGCGCCCAGGACGAAGAGCAGGACCATCCCGGCGACGAACCCGAAGATGTGCGCGAAGTACGCGATCGATTCGGCGGCCGGATGCCCGGTCATCCGGAGCTCGGCGAGGCCTTCGATGAGCTGGATGACGATGAAGAAGCCGATGACCACGATCGCGGGCAGCTGGACCACGGTGATGAAGATCCCGAGGAAGATCAGCGTGCGGATGCGCGCGGTCGGGAACATGATCAGGTACGCGCCGAGCACGCCGGCGATCGCGCCCGACGCGCCCACCATCGGCGCCGGTGACAACAGGCCTTGGCCGATCGCCGCGATGATGCCGGAGAGCAGATAGAACACGATGTACGTCGCGCTCCCGAGCCGGTCCTCGACGTTGTCGCCGAACACCCAGAGATACAGCATGTTCCCGATGATGTGCAGCCATCCGCCGTGCAGGAACATGTGCGTGATGAGCGGCACGAAGATGGCGATCGACCACGCGCCCGAAGACAGGGCTTCGGTGAAGCGGCTCCAGTCGAACGCGTAGGTCTCGAAGAACGCCTCGAGCGCGGCTGGGCGGCGCGACAGGCTCAGCATGTAGATCCAGACCGCGACGTTGGCGAAGAGCAGGAGGCGATTGACGATGGGCGTGCGCGCGGTCGGATTGGTGTCCGAGAACGGGATCAACGCGACAGGTCCGTCGCGCCGATCTTCGAACCGTGGATCGTGTAGGCGATCTTCTGTCCCTCCGACACGAAGAAGGCGGTCGGCTCGGGAAGGTCGCGCGGGAGATCGAAGCGTGCGACCTCACGTCCGTCGCGCGTGAGCTGGACGACGCGTTTGCCCGGCGCGTCGAGGAGGTAGATGTTGCGTTGGGAATCGATCGCCTGGATCGCCGTCGGCACCACGGGATCGGCGAGCCAACGCGGCGTGAAGTCTTCGCGACTGGCGGTGGCCGAGATCCCGGTGCGGCGGAAGCGAAGGATCTCGCCGTTCACCGTCACGATCCACACAGCGCCATCGACGGCGAGCGAACGGGCGGTGTTGGGCGGAAGCGCCTGGGTCAGATAGGCCTCGGCCGGCGCGAACTCGGCGCCGTCGCCCTCGTGGCGCCAGACCTGGCCGCTCGCCGTGTCGAGCACGTAGATGTTGCCGGAGAAGCTCGCGACCGAGGTCACGCTCTTCCAGCGCTCGCGGCCGTCCGGGTCGAGCTCCCGCACGGTGTTGCCCTCCGCGCGGAACACCCGATTCTGGTCGTCGATCCCCACGAGCGCGGCATCGATCGAGGTGACGGCGACGGGCAGCCCGACGCCACCTTTGCCCTTCTCGAGGACCGCGGCGGCGGTCACCGTCTCCCCGAAGATCCGCCAGAGCCGGCCGCTGCCCGGATCCGCGGCGTACAGGCCGTTCGGCGTCTGCGCGAGCTGGGCCGGCTTGGCCCCGGGAGCGAAACGCGCGAGATCGATGAGGACGCTCGCGAGCCGGTCCGCGAGCGTCTCGAGGCGCCGATTCAGCTCGGTGATCTTCGTGCGATCCGCGACCGTCGATCGGGCCGCGTCGGCGACGTGGACGCGCGCGGAATCGATGCGCTGGCGGGCCCGGTCGTGGTCGGGCGGCTTGTGATCGATGAACGATTCCGCCGCGCTGATGTCCGACTGCGCCGCGATGATCGCGAGCTCGTAGTCGGCGGTGATGCGGTTCGCCTGATAGTCGCGCACCACGACCGTACCGACGACCGCCGCGATGGCGAGCAGGCCGACCGCGAGCAACGTCAGCAGGCGTTGCTGGCGAGCGCCGCGGTCGCGCGCCGTCCGCACGATGCGACCCAGCGGCGCCGCGCGCCGCGGCATGAGCTCCAACCCCACGGCGAGGCTCTTCGTCACCGCGCTCGCGGCGGGTGCGGCGGCGACCCGCACGGCCTCGTCGACCCGCGGGCGCCGGCTCCAGATCGCGTCGACGCGGGAGCGGATCGTTTCGGCGATCACGACCTCGTCGGCCGGACGGAACGGCTCCGGCTGCGGTGCGAGCCGCGGCACGGTGGTCGAGGCCGGAGCGATCTCGATGAACAGCGCGACGTCGGTTCCCGCACCGGCTTCCGCGACGAACCGGTTGTGGACGTGCTCCGCCGCCGCGCGTGGATGGAGCGTCACCGCGGCGTTGAGCAGCGCCTCGGCCCCGAGGGTCGTGACCGTGGCCGGGCCGGCAAGGATGATCGTGTCGCCGACCGAGACGGTCTGCTTCCAGACCGCCGGGAGGAGCTCGGGGTCCGAGCCGAGCGATGTCGCGCGGCGGGTGGTCGTGCGGTGCACGAAGTCCGCGAGCTCGTCGTCATCGTCCCCGGGGAGGAACAGCCGTGCCCGGCGCACGAGGAATATCTGGGCCGCCCCGATCCGCGCGGCGTAGAGCTCGTTGTTCACGACCACCGCGCAGGCGCAGTGGAGCGTCACCCGGCCGCGCTGGTCGCGGAGCCGCTGCGCGGCGCGGCGATTGCCGTCACGGAGCGCCTTGCGCAGTGCGGTCTCGATCCCGGCGGAGAGGTCGTACTCGTACTCGGAACGCGTGAGGTCGGCGATCTCGCGCGCGATCTCCTCCCCCGCGCGACTCGCGGGCACGACCTCGCAGAGGAAATAGAACCGACCCTTCGTCCGCAGCGTCGCGCCGAGGCTCGGCTCGCTGACCACGACGACGTCGGAGCCTGGCCGCGTATCGGTGGTCGAGCCGACCTTCGTGCTGAAGCCGGTCTGCCTCACCCGGACGCGAGTCTATGGGGACGGGAGCAGCGCACGGGGATCGAGCGGCTCGTCGCCACGGCGAATGACGAAGTGCAGATGCGCCCCGGTCGTGATCCCGGTCAACCCGACCGCTCCGACGACGTCGCCCGCCGTGACCAGATCGCCGGCCTTGACCGGCGGTGGGGCATGCGCATCGTCGAGATGCGCATAAAGCGAGAACAGCCCCTGATCGTGCGCTATGAGCACGACCATGGCCCCATCCGGCAGATGTCCGACGAAGGCGACCCGCCCCGCGGCGGCCGCGACGACGGGGGTCCCGATCGCGGCCGCGATGTCCAGGCCGTCGTGGAAGAACGGGTACGCGATGCCGTGATAGGTGCGCGGCGGCTCGAGCGGCAGGGTCGACGGCCCGAACTCCTGCGCGACGGGCCCGCGCACGGGCCAGACCCAGCTGAGCGCCGTGCGCAGCGGCGCCGCCCCGGCCGCGGCGGCGGCCTGCGCGATCAGCTCGTCGACCTTGGCGCTCGCCGCCAGCTGGACATCGACGAGCTCGCGGAGCACGGCCACCTCGGCTCCGCCACCGCCGTTCGAAAGGCGCTGGGCCTGCGCCGCGAGCTTCGCGAGCGCGGCATCCTTCGTCGTGAGCGATTCGGCCAGTCCGACAAGCCGAGCCTCGTTCGCGGCGAGGTCGTTGCGCTGGGTGCGAAGCTCGTCCTGCAGCCGTCGGACGTCCACGAGCGCGGAGCGCTCGACCTCACCGAGCGTGGCGAGCTGATCCGAGGCGACGACCGCGCTCAGGATCGAACCGGTCGCCAGGAGGACCTCGAACGGCGACCGCTGGGACTGCCGATAGCGCTCGACGACGATCCGCTCGAGGGTCCGCTGGCGCTCGTCGGCCTCGCCCTGGAGGGCCGCGATCCGGAGGATGAGCTCCTCGCGCTGACCGCGCAGCAGCGCGAGGCGATCGTCGATGAACGCGCGCTCGATCTTCGCGAGATCGCGCTGCGCCTCGATCCGCGCCAGCAGCGATGTCGCCTGCACGACCGCCTGGGCCCGTGCGTACTCCTCGGGCGAGAACTGGACCGTCGCCGGAGCCGGTGAGGCCGCGGGTGGTGCGGTCGGCGAGCCCGCCGGTGCAGCCGAGCTCGGAGTCGGCGGTGGGCTGGGCGTGGGCTTCGGCGTCGGGCTGTCCGCCACGGCGACCGCCGACGCGACCTGTCCGACGACCATGACGAGCAGACCGAGCACCACGAGCCTCTTGAGCCGGGCGATCCCCACCGCCATTCCATGGTGCGGGAGCGGGCCGATTCAGCCGCCGGTCGGCCGCTCCACAGACGGGCCGCCCAGCAGGTCGCCGCCGGCCGGGACGCAACGGATCCGCTCGATCCGGCCCGAGGGCGCGCGGCGGGCAAGAGCGGCGACGAGCTGTGCCTCGTGCAGGCGGATCTCCGATGCCCAGGCCGCATCCGGGACCCGCACGACGAGCGTGCGTTCCTCGCACGCGACGGCGACCGTCCCTGCCCCATCCGGACCGAAGGCCTCGCGAGCCACGGCTCCCCAGGCGTCTACGGCCGCCACCCGCGCGATGCCGGACTCGAGGCCGAGCCGTCGGAGGGCACGCTCGACCGCACCTCCAAGCGGCCTCACGCCCGGACGCTCCCGTCGGACACGCGCAACACCGCGGCCCGCTCGAGCAGGCGCTCGGGCACGCCGGCCTCGAACGCCGCGGTCACGAAGGCCTGGACTCCCTCGGGGACCGAATCGACGAGCGCCTCGCGACGCGGCGCGTCCAGCTCGCTCAGAACGTCGTCGAGGAGGTAGACGGGATGCTCGCCGATGCGGTCATGGATCCAGGCCGCCTCGGCGAGCTTCAGCGCCAGCACCGCGCTCCGCTGCTCGCCGCGGGACGCGAAGGTCGGTAGGGCGCGTCCGTGCGCGCTCACCGAGAGGTCCTCGCGATGGGGGCCGACAAGCGTCGCGCCCTGCCAGAGCTCCTTCTCTCGTTTGGTGTCGAGGAGCGCCCGGTAGGCGCGTTCGCGCTCCTCGATCGTGTCACCCTCGACCTGCGCCGCGTAGGCGACCGAGAGAACGTCGGAGCCGCCGAAGCGCGTCGCGATCGCGCGGAACGGCAAGGCCAGCTCGCGCGCGGCATCCAGCCGGCGCAGTGAGATCGAAGCCGCGAGCCGGCAGAGCTCCGTGTCCCAGAAGGCGAGCTCGACCGATGGCGCGCCCGCCTCGAGCGGGCTCTCCTCGTCGCGAAGGGCGCGTAACAGGGCGTTGCGATGCTCGACGACCCGCTGGTACTCGCGCGACTCGGTGCGATGCCGCCGATGCACCTGGGCGATCATCCCGTCGAGGTAGCGACGCCGGGCGCTCGGCGCCTCCGCGAGGAGCTGCACGTCCTCCGGGAAGAAGGACACGACGGCGAGCTCGCCGATCGTCTCCTCCGCCCGTTTGCCCGCGCCGTCGAGGAGGTACCGCCGGGGGCGCCGCCGCTCGCCGGCGGCGGGCGCGAACAACAGCACGTCCACCGTCCTGGCGTCGTCGACCCGCTCCACCCGACCGGACACCCGGGCGGTGCTGGCACCCCAACGCACGAGCTCCGCGTCGTCGCGCGAGCGCGGAGACTCTCCGCGCGCGACGAGATGGATGGCCTCGAGGACGTTCGTCTTCCCGGCGCCGTTCCGCCCGACCAGCGCCACGATGCCCGCGGCGAGAGGGATCTCCGCCCTGGCGTAGCTGCGGAAGTCCTCCAGCAGCAGCCGCGAGAGGCGCATTAGGTCGGGATGCGGAGTGGCATCACCACGTGCAGGTAGGTGTCGTCCCCGACGATCTTCACCACGCCGGGAGCCAGTGGGCCGCCGAGCTCGAGCTGGATCTCGGACGCGTTCAGGCTACCGAGCGCTTCGGACACGAAGCGCGAGTTGAACGCGATCGCGGTCGGCTGGCCGTCGACCGAGGCATCGACTCGGCTCGTGTTGTCACCGACTTCGGCCGCGGTCGCACTGATCACGAGCGGCGTCTCGTTCGACGGGTCGACCTGGAAACGCACGATGTTGGCGGCATCCCGCGCGAAGAATGACGCGAGCCGCGTTGCATTGAGGAGCTCCTCGCGCGACACCGTCACCCGCGTCGTGTGGCTGCTCGGAATGACTTGGCGATAGTTCGGGAACTGCCCTTCGATGATCCGCGAGACGAGGTCCGCCTCGTCGGTGTGGAAGATCACCTGACTTCCGTTCGGTGTCACGAGGATCTCCACCGGCTCGTCGCCGTCGCCGATCATCCGGCCGACCTCGACCAGGCTACGGGCCGGAATGATGATCTCGACGGCCGGCTCGGTCTTCATCAGGAGCGGTCCGGTCCGGACCGACAGGCGGTATGGGTCCGCTGCCGCCATCGTCAAAAGGTCCCCCGAGAACGTCGTGAGCACACCCGTGAGCACGGGTCGACTGTCGTCGGTCGCGGCCACGAACGCGACCTCGCTGATCATCCGACGGAGCACGCCCTGGGCGACGCTCGTCGTCGGCTTATCGCCGATGGTCGGGATGATCGGGAACTCCTCGGCATCAAGTCCCTTCACGTTCGCCTCGGTCGTGGCGCTCTTGATGTGCACGGTCTTCGTCCGTACGTTGAGCGAGATATCGATCGGACCTGGAGGCAGCGAGTTCACGAAGTCCGCGAAGAGCTTCGCCGGCACGGTGATCGCGCCCTCATCGTCGACCTTCGCCTGGACCCAGGAGGTCACCCCGATCTCGAGGTTCGTCGCCATGAGCTTGAGACGACCGCCGTCGGTCTTCAGGAGCACGTGCGCCAAGATCGGCAAGGTGCCTCGGGTCGACACCGCGCGTCCGGCGATCGCAAGCCCGCGCGCGAGGTTCTCCTGCAGGCAGCTGACCTTCACCCGGC
>DASWCU010000036.1:0-5234 GCA_036389935.1 Candidatus Limnocylindria bacterium | reverse complement strand
GCGCGGCGAAGCGGTAGCGCCGCAGACCGCCCTCGTCCGCGATCCGCTCGATCCGATACGCCGTCGACCGTGTCTGGTGATCAGGCGGCATGCCCGGTCCGATGAGCTGGACCTCCGCGCTCTCGCCCATGCCGAGCGCGCGCACGCGCTCGGACAGCTGGAGGTAGCACGCGGTGAGCGCAGGGCCGAGCAGGGCGTCCGGCGCCGCGTCGTGGCGCTCAGCGGTCCGTCCGAGGATCGGCTCTTCTCGGTCGACCAGGACCGCCGCCCCGGCCCGGCGGAGCTCGCCACGTTCTCCGCCGTCGGGGGTCTCGCTCGCGTATCGCGCCGCGGTGGGCCGGCCATCCGGACCGAGCTCGATCTCGGCCGAATGGCGGCCTGCGTCCCACGCGTCGATGCCCTGACCGGTGAACGTCTCGAGGTGGGCGCGCGAACGGATGCGACGGCCGCCGCCGGCGGCGCGCTCGACGCGCACCTCTTCCGCTCCGACCGGGATGCCGGCCCATTCGAGCTCGTACCGCGCGGCGAAATCCGGCGGTGCCGGAGCGGGCGGCATATCGCCCGGCGCCCAGTCCGGAACGGCGTTCGCCGCGCGGGCGACCCGCTCGAGCATCGCGTCCAGCTCCGACCGAGACAGCCAGCGCCCGCGGACCATGACGCCATCGATGCGGCGCGTGTTCCGGATGTCGGAGGTCGGATCCGCCGTGAGGACCACGAGATCGGCGCGCCGGCCCGCCGCGACGGTCCCCCAGTCGTCGGCCTCGCCCAGGAACTCGGCCGCGTTCCGGCTCCCGACCACGAGCGCCTCGTGCGGTGTCAGCCCCGCGGTCACGAGCTCTTCGAGCTCCTCGTGGAGCGATGCGCCGTTGAAGATGAAGTGCACCCCGGAGTCGGTGCCGGCGAGCAGTCCCGCACCCGCATCATGGAGCGCTTTCGTGATCTGGTGCAGCAGGGAAAGCTCGAGGCCCTTGTGCGAGGTGTCGAACGGATAGGTGAGCTTGAACTGCCGCCAGGATTCGACGCGCGGGGGGTCGAAGTACGCGTTCTCGCGGCGCGCCAGCAGCTCGTCGAGGGTCTGCAGGTGCCGCCGCCGGATCATGAGCGTCGGGCAGTTCCAGATGCCGGCGGCCTTCGTCGCGCTCACGAGCTCCGGGATCCTGCCGCGGTCCGCGCGCTCCGTCGCCCCCTCGGCCAGCGCCCTGCGCGCGGCCGCCGGTTCGATCAGGCATTCACGGAGCGGCGACCCGACCGGCTGCATCGCCTCGATGTAGCCGTAGAGGTGCTCGATCGAGCGCTGAGAAGCCGCGAGTGCCCGCGCCAGTCCGACCCGGAACGGCACATGCCCGACGACCGGCAGGCCGCGGTCCGCCGCCGCACGGACGAGGGCGTCGTACGACTCGGGTGAATGGTGGTCGTACACCTTGATCGCCTCATAGCCCGCCCGGGCGGCACGGCCGACCGCCTCGACCGCCTCGGCCAACGTGCCGACGGATTCGGCGCCGACTCGCATGGTCGGATCGCCGTCCGTGAGCGGTCCGGCCGTGTGGAGCGCTGGACCGAGCATCTCGCCCTGGGCGATCCGGTCCCGCCAGCCGACGTGGCGCGGCGTCCCCCACATGTTCCGTACGGTCGTCACCCCGTTGGCCAGGAAGAGCAGCAGATCGTCCTCGGTCCGCGGATGCGCATGCATGTCGGCGAGCCCCGGGATGACGAACCTCCCGCGCCCGTCGATCCGCATGGCGTCGTCGGGCACCTTCGCCGCCGATGCGGGGCCGACCCAGCTGATGCGATCGTCGCGGACGAGCACGGTGTGCGACGCGAGCCGCGCATCCCCGTCCAGCGGGATCGCCGTGACGTTCTCGATCGCGACGGTACGTGGAGCGGTCATGCGGACGATCTCACCGATGCGGCGGCGATGATACATCATCAGTGATGAATGACCGACGCCGTTGGATCCGCCGGGCACCGCCATGTCCGGTTGCCCGGTCCGCTCCGCCACCCCTGGTTCGCCGCGTTCGTCGGGGCGGTCAGCGTCGGCGCGACGGCGGCGGAGCTCCGGGCGATCGTGCTGCCCCTGCTCGCGCTCGAGCTCACCCACTCGTTCGCGGTGGCGGCCGCGCTGCGCTTCGTCGAGTTCGTCCCCTACGTCTTCTTCGGCGCCGTGTCAGGCGTGCTCATCGACCGGGCGGACAAGCGCCGGGTCCTCGTCGCGGCGGACGCGCTCAGCTGCGTGCTGTCGGCGGCGATCCCGATCAGCGCGTTGCTCGGAGCGTTCTCGCTCGAGCTCGTCTTCGTCGTGGCCTTCCTCCTCGGCGCGTGCGAGGTGGTCTGGTATCTGACGAGCGACTTCAGCATCGTCCCCGCGCTCGTCCATCCGGCGGAGCTGACCGCTGGGAACGCCGCCTACCAGAGCGCCGAGCGGATCGCGCACGTCGCGGGCCCCGCGCTCGCCGGGATCGGCATCGCCTGGCTCGGCACGACCGGCGCGATGTGGATCGCGGCCGCCGCGTTCATTCCCACGCTCGCGGTAGCGGCGACGATGCCGCCGGTCGACGCGCCTCGCGTCGAAGACCGCGAGCCTCTCACGGCGGTCGGCGTCGGCCGTGACGTTCGCGCGGGTTTCGCGTTCATCGGCCGGAGCGCGATCCTCCGCGCGCTCGTCGTCTTCCAGCTCATCACGAACCTCGGGAACACCGGGATCCAGACCCTCCTGCTGTTCGTCCTCGCGGAGGAGCACCACCTCGATCCGCTGACGATCGGGCTCGCCCTCGCGGCCACGGGCCTGGCCCAGGTCGCGGGATCGCTCGCCGCCCCGTGGCTCGCCAGGGGAAGACCGCTCGGCCGGACCATCCTCGGCGTGGTCCTCGCCGCCGGCTTCGGCGCGGCGATCGCGGCGGTGGCGCGTGACTGGCGCCTCATCGCCGCCGCTGTCGGTGTCCGGCAGGGCGTGTGGGCGGCCCAGTACGTCTATCTGCTGATACCGCGGCAGCGCGAGATCCCGGTCGAGATACGGGGACAGGTGAACGGATCGTTCCGGACGGTCATCCTCGCGTCGACGAGCGCGTCCGCGCCGTTCCTGTCGGCGATCCAGGGGATCGCGGGATCGCCCGCGGCGTTCGGGGCGTGCGCGCTGCTCGCGCTGGCGGCCGCGACGATCGCGTATCTATCGCGGATCCGTGACTACGACATCCGTGCGCCGGCCGAAGCCGATGCCTCCTCCGCGTAGCCCGTTCACCCGGCGCGGCTCACCCGGCGCGGCGCGCGAACAGCTTCGTCGCGATCGCCCGGGCTTCGGCAGGGCTCGTCCCCCAGCTCTCCCACTGCGGCCGCGCCCGCTCGACGATCGCGTCGACATCGCCGAGCTCCCAGTTGTCGTGATACCGGTCCGCCGCCTCGACGTCGAGGGCTGATGCGAGCAGCGACGTGTAGTGGCGCACGGGCAGCGCGTCGCTGCGCAGCTTCCCCCACTCGCGGAAGCACAGGTGGTGCTCGCAGACGACGACGTCGGCGCCGGCCTCGCGGGCCCGGCGGGCAAGCTCGTCCCGCGCCTCCTCCACCTCCGAGGCGCTGAGGCGCGCGAAGTCGGCTTCGCACGGCAGGCCGCGATCGAGCGCACGGATCTCGCCCACGACGGTGACGCCAGGGATGCGCTCGAGCATCGCCGGAACGAGGTCATAGGAGCGCATGACCGGCCCGCGATCGGTGAACGGCATCGGGTCCTTCGACTTCTCGTGGACGAGCACTCGCGCATCCAGTCGACGCCGCCAGGGCACCTGCTCGCCGAGCTCCTCGATCCGCTTCGCCAGGAAGGCGGTCACGTGCGTCACGTTCTCGCTCTCGCCGAACATGCGCAGCGCGCGCTCGCCGAACTGCACCTGCGCGGCGCCGCACCACTGCACCATCGCGTGAGGCTGGAACGCCGTCATCCGCCCGAAGGAGCTGTCCGCCATGTTGTCGCCCGAGCCCGGCTTGCCGTCGCTGCGGTAGGGCTGACCGCAGCACCACTGCGGGCCCACCACACCGACCGTGTCGACACCGAGCGCGCGGAACACGCCCATCGCCTCGACCATCAGGTGCGGCGTGAACTGGACCCCGCACCCGAAATCCATGACCACCTCGGCCGGACGGGCCGGCGGCACGTACCGCTCCGACCACCGGACCTCAGCGCGGGCGATGTGGAAGCGGATGCTCTCGATCTGCCTCCTGAAGCCCTCGGAGTGGTCTCGGCGGCCGGTCACCACGCGACGCCGTGCCCTTCGCCGAGCGCGCGCAGCTCGACGATCCGCGCGGCGGAGATCGGGATGCCCGTCTGCGCGCGCTCCTCCGCCGTGATGAAGCCGCGCTCGCCCGGCGCATACACGCGTTCGACGCCGGGACCCGGTGGCGAGGCGTGGATGCGGTCGATGAGATCGTCGACGCTCTCGATGAACTGCTCATGCGAACCCGATACGCGCGGGTCGATCGCGAGCACGAACAGGCTCGTCGTCCGCGCCGGCCCGGCGGCGCGATCGTCGGCGCGCAGAAGGCCGGCGAGCGCGCCCGTGAGGACCTCCCACATCACGGCGAGGCCGTATCCCTTGTGACCAGCGGCCGGGACGAGCATGCCCTCGAGCGCCTCGACCGGGTCGAGCGTCGGTCGGCCCTCGCCGTCGAGCGCGACGCCCGGCGGGAGCCGCTCGCCGCGACGCGCGAGGGAGTTGATCCGCGCCTTCGAGATCGCGGTCGTCGCCGTGTCGAAGAGCAGCGGATGATGGCGTCGCGCCGGACAGCCGAACGCGAACGCTTGGTTGCCGATCACCCTGGTGGTGCCGCCCCACGGCGCCTGGAGCGGCTCGGAGTCGGTGATCACGAGCCCGATCATTCCGGCTTCGATCGCGATGGTCGGATAGAAGCCCATCGCGTTCGCGGTCCGCGAGTTCCGGACGAGGGTCAGCCCGAGCCCGGACGTCCGCGCGCGCTCCACCGCGACCCGCATCGCGTGGACCGCGGCAACCTGTCCCCACGCTCGACCGGCATCCAGTACCGCGACCGCACCGACCTCGCCGACGATCGCCGGCCGTGCGCGCGGATCGGTCGTGCCCGCGACGATCCCCTCCACGCACGAAGGCAGGGCCGCGAGGCCCGTGGGAGCGCCCTCGCGGAGGTCGCGCCACACGAGCTGGTCCGCGACGAGCGTCGCCTCCTCCATCGGCATGCCGACGGCCAGCAGCACGTCGCGCGCGAAGCCGTGCGCA
>DASWCU010000035.1:0-26815 GCA_036389935.1 Candidatus Limnocylindria bacterium | reverse complement strand
TTCTCGGCGTGCATGCAGATGAGCCCGCCGTTCTCGCCCGTGCGGACGAGCGCCTTGAAGATCGCGGCGTCGTCGACCATGAACACGCCGGGGTAGGCCATGAACAGCTTGAAGCTCGAGATCCCGTCCCGGACCATCGTGTCCATCTCGCGGAGGATCTTGTCGGAGACGTCGCGCACGATCATGTGGAGCCCGTAGTCGACGGCGGCCTTCCCGCGCGCCTTCGCGAGCCATGCGTCGCGCGCCTTCGCGAGTGGCTCGCCGAATCCCTGCACCGCGAAATCGACGATCGTGGTCGTCCCGCCGAACGCGGCCGCGATCGTGCCCGTCTCGAAGTCGTCCGACGCGAACGTGCCGCCGAACGGCAGCTCCATGTGGGTGTGGACATCGATGCCGCCGGGGATGACGTACTTGCCCTTCGCGTCGATCTTCTTCGCGCCGCCGGCCTGGAGATCCGTGCCGATCGCGGCGACCTTCTCGCCGTCGACGAGGACGTCGGCCTTGTACGTGTCGGCCGCGGTGACGACGGTGCCGCCGGTGATCAGGGTCTTGCCCACGCGCTCACTCCCCTCTGGCGCGGCGATGCTACGACGGCGCGAGCGGCGTCGGTCCAGCGTGTCCTTTCTTCGCGGCGCGCCGTGACGCTGCGCTGAGGGCTCCTCGACGGGCATCGAACAGTCGGACCTGCTAACTTCGGGCCATCGAAATGAAGCGGATCCCTGCGGACGGCCGCGCCATGCGCCGGGCTGAGGGCGCGCCGCCGATCGGGCCGGCCGGCTCGTGAAGATCGGCGTCCCGCGCGAGACGACGGCCGGCGAGCGGCGGGTCGCGCTCGTGCCCGAGGCGGTCGCGAAGCTCGTGAAGGCCGGGTCCGAGGTCATGGTCGAGTCGGGAGCGGGGGCCGGCGCGTCGCACGATGACGACGCGTATCGCGCCGCCGGGGCCACGGTCGCGACCGACCGCGCCGCGGCGCTCGGGGCCGACGTCGTGCTGAAGGTCCAGAAGCCGACGCCCGAGGAGATCGGGCTGCTGCGCGAGGGCGCCGCGCTCATCGGGACGTTGCAGCCGCTCACGAACCCCGACCTCGTCCGGGCGCTCGTCGCGAAGCGCACGACGAGCTTCAGCATGGACGCGATCCCGCGGGTGACGCGGGCCCAGCCGATGGACTCGCTCTCGTCCCAGAGCAACATCGCCGGCTACAAGGCCGTGCTGCTCGCGGCGAACTCGCTGCCGAAATTCTTCCCGATGCTCACCACCGCCGCCGGCACCGTGACCCCGGCGCGCGTCCTCGTGCTCGGTGCGGGCGTCGCCGGCCTGCAGGCGATCGCGACAGCGCGCCGCCTCGGCGCGGTCGTGGAGGCCTTCGACACGCGCCCGGTCGTGAAGGAACAGGTCCAGAGCCTCGGCGCCCGGTTCCTGGAGATCGAGCTCGGCGAGCAGGGCGAAGGCGCCGGCGGGTACGCGAAGGAGCTGTCCGAGGAGGCGCATCGCAAGGAGCAGGAGCTCGTGGCGAAGCACGTGAAGGACGCGGACGTGGTCATCACGACGGCGCTCGTGCCCGGCCGCCGCGCGCCGATCCTCGTCACCGCCGACATGGTCCGTTCGATGCGGCCGGGCTCGGTCATCGTCGACCTCGCCGCGGAGATGGGCGGGAACTGCGAGCTCACGCAGCCGGGTCGCACGGCGGTCGAGAACGGCGTCACGATCCAGGGCGAGCTCAACCTGCCGAGCGCGCTCGCGTTCCACGCGAGCCAGCTCTACGCGCGCAACGTCACCGCGCTGCTCGCCCACCTCATGAAGGACGGGCGCCTGAACCTCGACTTCGACGACGAGATCACGAAGGGCACGACGATCACGCACGAGGGCCGCATCGTCCACGGGCCGACGCAGAAAGCGATGGAGGCACCGGTGGCGTGAGCGGCGAAGCGATCGTCGTCGCGTACGTATTCATCCTCGCCGTGTTCGTCGGGTTCGAGGTCATCTCGAAGGTGCCGTCGACCCTGCACACGCCCCTCATGTCGGGCGCCAACGCGATCCACGGGATCATCATCGTGGGCGCGATGCTCGTGTCGGCCGCCATCGGCGGTCCGCTCGGGCTCCTGTTGGGCTTCCTCGCCGTCGTGCTCGGCACCGCGAACGTCGTCGGCGGCTTCGTCGTCACCGACCGGATGCTCGCGATGTTCAAGCAGCGGCCCGGCGCGCGAGAGCATGCGGCGAAGGACGCCGCGAAGAAGTAATGGACTTCCGGTTCCTCATCCCGCTCACCTACCTCATCGCGGCGATCACGTTCATCCTCGGGCTCAAGGGCCTCTCCGGGCCCAAGACCGCGGTGAACGGGAACCGCATCGCGGCGGCGGGCATGCTGCTCGCGGTCGCGGCGACGTTCTTCGACACCGAGTTCCAGAGCTATGGCACCGCGGGCCTCGTCGTGACGCTCGCGGGGATGGCGGTCGGCGGCGTCGCCGGCTTCGTCGGCGCGCGGGTCGTGAAGATGACGGCGATGCCCCAGATGGTCGCGCTGTTCAATGGCGCGGGCGGCGGCGCGGCCGCGCTCGTGTCGATCCTGGAGCTCACCCGGAGCATCGGCACAGGGGGCCGAAGCGATGCGGCCGCCGCCCTGAGCTCGATGCTCGGTCTGATGATCGGTGGGGTCTCGTTCTCCGGCAGCGCGGTCGCGTTCGGGAAGCTGCAGGGGCTCATCACCCCGCGCGCGTTCAAATACGGCGGCCAGCAGATCGTCACGAGCGTGCTCTTCGGCGGCATGGTCCTGCTCGCGCTCCTCATCGTCGCCGCGGCCGGGTTCGGGCTGAGCGGCGTCCCCGAGCTCGCCGTGCTCGTCGTCGTCGCGGTGCTCGCGCTGCTGTTCGGCGTCGCGCTCGTGATGCCGATCGGCGGGGCGGACATGCCGGTCGTCATCTCTCTGTTGAACGCGTTCACCGGGCTGGCCGTCGCCGCCGCCGGCTTCGTGCTCGGCAACCAGCTCCTCATCGTGGCCGGAACGCTGGTCGGTGCGTCCGGCACGATCCTCACCCGGCTCATGTCGAAGGCGATGAACCGGTCGATCGCCAACGTCCTGTTCGGCGCGTTCGGCGCGGCGCCCGCCGGCGGTGCGGCCGAAGCCGCCCGGGCGGACGACGGCCGCACCGTGCGTGCGACGACGGTGGAGGACGCGGCCGCGCTTCTCGCCTACGCCCGCAACGTCATCGTCGTCCCCGGCTACGGCCTCGCCGTCGCGCAGGCACAGCACAACGTTCGTGAGCTCGCCGATCTCCTCGAGCAGCGCGGGGTGAACGTCGTGTACGCGATCCATCCGGTGGCGGGCCGGATGCCGGGCCATATGAACGTCCTGCTGGCCGAGGCGAACGTGCCGTACGAGAAGCTGAAGGACATGGACGACGTGAACCCGGAGTTCCCGCGGGCCGACGTCGCGCTCGTCATCGGCGCGAATGACGTCACCAACCCGGCGGCGCGGAGCTCACCCGGAAGCCCGATCTACGGGATGCCGATCCTCGACGTCGACCGGGCGGCGAACGTCATCGTCATCAAGCGGAGCATGAAGCCGGGCTTCGCGGGGATCGACAACGACCTCTACCTCGACCCGAAGACGGCGATGCTGTTCGGCGACGCGAAGGACACCGTCGCCAAGCTCACCGCAGAGGTGAAGGCGGCTTAGACGATCCGGACCCGCGGGACCTTCCCACGCCACGCCCTGTCGGCGGTCACGATGGTCGCGGCTTCGATGACTTCACCGGTCGCGAGCACCAGCGCATCCGGCAGGCGCAAACGTGCCTGCCGCGCGCGGAGCTGGGCGGCACGCCGCGCGATCCGGGCGGTGACCGGTTCGATGCGAATGCCGACCTCGGCCACGAAGCCATCGACCGTGGCCACCGCATCACGCCCGCGTCCATAGGCTCCAACGAGCACCTCGGCGAGGGCGCTGGCGGGCAACACGACCTCGTGCTCCGCAAGGATCTCCCTCAGGGCAGCTCCCGCCGCCTGATGCGTCGGATCGCCGGGATCGAGGAACGCGATGACGACGCTGGCATCGAGGACCGCTACCGCCACTCGGCTCGGATCCTCCGCAGGTAGCCCTTCGGGAAGATGCCGGGGAGAGCGCCCGCGTATCGCGCGAGCACATCGTCGGTGCGGCTGAGCAAGATGCGACCGGCACCGGCCGCCTCGATCCGCACCTCATCGCCGGCGTGCAAGCCGGCCGCGCGAAGGGCATCGACCGGGATGGTCGCCTGATTCTTGGAGCTGATCCTGCTCGTGCCTCGACGACGAACCTTTACTTCAGCCATACGAAGTAAAGGTAGCACATCGATATGCGTCGTGGCTGGTTGCCGGCGGTGGGGCCGGGAGCGAAGGCTCCCGGCCCCCGATGCTACTTGGCCGAGCGGGTGGCGAGACGTCCCATGAGCTCGGCGAGGTCGACGCCGAGCATCGACTTGGCGATCGCGCTGCCCTCCGCCGCGGTGCGGACGACGGTCTCGGTCAGCTTGGACGCACCGCTCGGGTCGATGACCGTCAGCTGGTCGATGTTGCCGAGAGGCGCCGCGGCCTCACGCACGATCGGCGGGACGAGGGGCAGCGTCTGGAGCAGGATCGCCGCCTCGTCGAACTTGCGGTACGCGTCGGCGAGCAGCTCCTTCGCCCTCGCCTCCGCCTGGCCACGCGCCAGGATGGCGGCACCTTCCGCTGCGCCGGTGACCTCGGTGACCTGCGCGGTCGCGCGACCGCGAGCCAGCACGGCCGCACCCTCGGCCGCGCCGGTCAGCTCGACCTGACGAGCCTGCGCTTCGGCCGCGAGGATCGCGGCCTGGCGCGCGCCTTCGGCCCGAACGATCGCCGCGAGACGATCGGCCTCCGCCGGCTTGATCGTCGTCGCGAGGAGCTCCTTCTCACGCCGAACGGCCTCGAGCTCCGCGAGCTCGGTCCGCTCCTTGATGACGCCCTGCGTCGCCGCGGCCTGCGCGAGCGGCCCGGATTGCTCCGCCTCCGCCTGGGCGCGAGCCGTGACCTTCAGGGCATCGGCGCGCGCGATCTCACGATCGCGTTCGGCCTGGATGATGACCCGCTGCGCCTCGTTCTCCTTGACCGCGGCTTCCTGCGAAGCGCTCGCCTTCGAGATGCGGGCGTCCCGCTGCACGCTCGCGAGGTTCTTCTCACCGAGCTGCTCGATGTAGCCCTTGGTGTCGCGGATGCTCGTGATCGTGAGCGCGTCGATGTGGATGCCGCTCGCCTCCAGGTCCCCGCGTGCGGCCTCCGAGACGGCCTGCTGGAACCGGTCGCGGTCCGTGATGAGCTCCTCGATGGTGAGCGTGCCGGCGATGGACCGGAGCGATCCCTCGAGCACGTTCTTCACCATCGTCTCGATCTGGCTGTCGGGCTCACCGATGAACCGCTCGGCGGCCGCGCGCAGGCGCTCGGGCTCGCGGGCGATCTTGAACATCGCTTGGCCGGTGATGAGCACGCCGACGCCCTGCTTGCTCACGGCCGCGTTCTCGTTGGTCAGGCCGATCTCGACCTGGCGCGCGGTCAGCTGCAGGCGGCCGACCTTGTTGATGAGCGGCCAGACGAACGTCCCGCCGCCCACGACGACCTTGACGCCCCTGTCATCGAGCGTCGTGACGGTGCCCGCGGCGTCGCGGAACTTGCTGCCGTGCGCGCCCGAGATGATGAGCGCCTCGTTCGCGCCGGCCACCCGGTACCTCCGAGCCGCCAGGAGCGCGAGCATGACGATGACCGCGATGGTCGCGAAGATCAGCTGCGTGATCGTGATCGACACGTTGATCCCTTCTTTCCATTCGCGAGATGCGCCGGCCGTGTTACGGCGGCGGCATCTCTCGAACGGCGACGCCCATCCCGTGGACCGCGACGATCTCGACGTCACGGCCTCGGGCGATCGGGGTCGGCGCGACGGCGGGCAGGATCTGCACCGCGCCGTCGTAGGTGAGACGGACCGTGCCGCGCGTCCCCGGCCCGATGCTCACGGTGACGCGAGCGGGCCGTCCGACAAGGTCCTGGAGAGCGGTCGGCTGGGGCGCCTCGGACCGGCGGAGGCTGCCAAAGATCAAGAACGCGAGCGCGAGACCGGCCAGCCCGAGCGCCGTCGCCGCGCCGAGCTGTCCGACGGCCCGAGGTGGAAGGCGACGCGGCCGAACAGGCCGCCGAGGCCGAACATCGCGAGGAAACCGAGCAGCAGCGGGGTCACGGACGGATCGTCGACGTGCACGACGCGCACGAACGGGAACGGCAGGTACGGCATCCGGATCGGCACGTGCACGCGCAGCCGCGCGCCACCGCCCAGGATGGAGAGGAAGAGGAGCATCGCGCCAAGCAGCGCCGAGCCGGTGAAGAGGAGCTCCAACGCGTCGTTCGCGACCATCGCGGATCGCCAGCTTTCCTGGAAGGCGGGTCGCCGCTACTTCCAGTATCAGTTTACCGCGCTTGGCAAGGCCGCGGTACCGCTCGCGGTCGCTCAGTAGCCGACGTAGACGACCTTCTGCTCGGAGAAGAAATCGAACGCCGCGGTGCCGCACTCACGATCCCCGAAGCCCGAGTCCTTCACGCCGCCGAACGGCACGTGCGCTTCCCCGCCGAGGGTCGGCAGGTTCACGTGGAGCATGCCCGCCTCTGACGCGTCGGCGTAGCGGAACGCGGCGTGCAGATCGCGCGTGTAGAGGGACGACGACAGTCCGTAACCGACCGCGTTCGCGGCGGCGAGCGCCGAGTCGAGGTCGTCGGCCGAGATGACGCTCACCACCGGCCCGAAGATCTCGTCCTGCGCGACGCTCATCCGCGGGTCGACGTTCGTGAAGATGGTCGGCCCGACGAAGTAGCCGCCGTCGACGCCCGGCTCTCTTCCGTCGCGCACCAAGGTCGCGCCGTCGCGCTTCCCCTCTTCGATCTTGGCCCGGACCTTCCGCAGCTGGGCGTCGTCGACGATCGGTCCCATCTTGACCTCGGGCGCGAGCCCGTCACCCGGTCGCCAAGACTCCGCCTTCGCGCCGAGGAGGTCCATGAAGGCGCCGAGCAGCGGCTTCGTGACGATCGTCCGGCTGGTCGCGGTGCAGCGCTGGCCGGTCGCGCCGAAGGCGCCGCTCGCGACGCTCTCCGTCGCCTTCTCGAGATCCGCGTCGGCGAGGACGATGACCGCGTTCTTCCCGCCCATCTCGAGCTGCACCTTGCAGAGGCGCTGCGCGGCGCGCGCGTACAGCCGCCGTCCGACCGCGGACGAGCCGGTGAACGAGATCGCCTTCACCCGCTCGTCGTCGATGAGCGCGGCCGAGAGCGACTCACCCTGACCGAGGACGAGGTTGAGCACGCCGTCCGGCAGGCCGGCGTCGAGGAAGCACTGCACGACCTCCGCCGCGCACAGCGGGGTGAGCGAGGCCGGCTTGAAGACGACCGTATTCCCGGCGACCAGCGCGGGCGCGATCTTCCAGGCCGGGATCGCGATCGGAAAGTTCCAGGGCGTGATGCAGGCGACGACGCCGAGCGGCTCGCGCCTCGTGTAGATGAACGTGCCGCGCTGGGCGGACGGGATCGTCTCGCCGGTGAGGCGGGTCCCCTGCCCGCCGGCGAAGCGGACGTTCGCGATCCCTCGGTCCACCTCGGCGAGCGATTCGGCCAGGACCTTTCCCTCCTCCTCGGTGAGGAGGCGCGCGATCTGATCGCGGCGCCGCTCCATCAGGTCGGCGGCCTTGCGCACCACGTCGCCGCGCTGCGGCGCGGGGGTCGCGCGCCATTCGGGGAACGCCTTCGCCGCGGCGTCGATCGCGTAGCGCACGTCCTCGGCGGTCGAGACGGTCGCGTTCGCCAGGATCCGATCGGTGTGCGCAGGATCGCGATCCTCGGCCGTCGCGTGCGACGCGGACTCGACCCAGGCCCCGCCGATGTGGTTGAGCGCGGGCCTCATCGAGAGGACGCTTTCACGCGCGCTGGATCGCCGCGAAGATCGCGCGATCGAGCTCATCGGATTCGACGATCGGGAGGTCGGGACCAGAGAGCGATCGTTCGAAGGCGGCGGCCCCCTGGTCCTCGGAGAGGAGCACCTGCGTCCGCTTCAGCATGCGCATATGCATACACCGGTGAGCGGAGCCCGGTCAGGACCGCGAGATCGAACGCATTCGGCGACCGTGCAGGGCGAGGATCCGCTCGACCAGCGGGTCACGGACGCCCGGCATCATGACCGGTCTCGGCGCGCATCGCCAGGACCCGTGGGCCATCGGGCGTGTCCTCGACCCGCCACCCCCGCTGCCCGAGTGTTCGGCGGATGTCGTCCGCCGTCGCCCAATCCCGCCGCTTCCGAGCCACCTCGCGCGCGGCGACGAGCGCTGCGATGTCCTCCGGCGGAGGCTGCGGCTCACGCTCGGCGCGCGCGGCGCGGACCGCGTCGGCGAGCTCCACCGGCACGGCATCGGCATCGGGCGGTGCGAACGGGCCGAACGCGTCGAGCGTCAGCCGCTCACCGCGGCCGTGCCGCTCGGCGATCCGCTCCCGGACGATGGTCACGCCGCCCCGACCGAGCACGGTCGCTGACCCATCGGCGGGGTCGAGCGCGAGCCCCGTGTTCTCGTCGACGCCGACGACCACGGTGTCGTTCGGGACGAGCGCGAGCAGCTCCTCGAAGCGGGCCTGACCGATGAAGGCGCGGCTCGTGTCGACCGCCGCGCCACCGTCGGCGTTGTCCCAGTGGGTCACCACCGCGAGCGACAGCCCGAGGTGGCGGAAAAGATCCAAGCCCTCCGCCCAGTGCGGATCCTCTCCCACCTTGTAGATCTCGTACACCGGAAGGGCCCACGTTCCCGCGGCCATGGCGGCCGCGCTCGCGAGGAAGAAGCTCGCGCCCAACAGGTGCGCGGCCTCCGCGTTGCGCCAAGCGACGCTGCCGCGGAGCTGGCGGGCCGCGTAGGTCGGGCTGCCAGGGCCGAGCACGATCAGATCCGACCCGAGCAGCGGCGCGGCGAGCTGCGCGACGTCGGGACCGAGCGGCGTACCGCGCCGCCGCAGCGGCAGCTGCGTGAG
This sequence comes from Candidatus Limnocylindria bacterium, assembly GCA_036389935.1. Taxonomy (GTDB): domain Bacteria; phylum Chloroflexota; class Limnocylindria; order P2-11E; family P2-11E; genus UBA4735. The sequence continues at coordinate 17,785 of DASWCU010000035.1, read as the reverse complement.
CTCAGCCTCGCGGGCCTCCGCCTGCCGGCGGAGCGCGTTCGCCCAGCGGCGCGCGACCGCGTCGGCGTTCGGCTCGAAGCCCGCCGGCGTCTCGAGCACGGTGATGCGTCGGGGGATGCGTCCGCTGGACCGCAGCCACCGCAACGCCTCGCGGCCGACCGGCCCGGTCTCGCCCGAGCCGAAGAGCACGATCGCGCCGGGGGACAGGTCGCTCGCCTTCACCTTCCCCATTTCTGGATCGGCACACCGCGTGTTCCATGCCAGCGCGGGCCGACGGGAGCGGCTCCGTCATCCACGCGGGCGGAACGGCCGAAGGAACGGCCGCCGCGATCCGCTACGGCGCCGCGACGTCCGCGTACATGTCGGGCCGGCGGTCACGGTAGAACTGCCACGTGTCACGGACCTCGCGGACGAGATCCAGGTCGAGATCCGCGACGAGCAGCTGCTCGTCCTTGTCGGAGGCTTGCGCGACGATCTTGCCGCGCGGATCGGCGAAGTACGACGAGCCGTAGTACTCGTTCTTGCCGAACTCGCCCTCGACGCCGACCCGGTTGATCGTGCCCACCCAGTAGCCGTTCGCGATCGCGTGTGCGGTCTGCTCGATGAACCAGAGGTGCATCGAGAGGCCGCGCGAGGTCGCGGACGGGATGAACACCAGCTCGGCGCCGTGCAGCCCGAGCATCCGTGCGCCCTCGGGGAAGTGGCGGTCGTAGCAGATGTACACGCCGACCCGTCCCACGGCGGTATCGAAGACCGGGTAGCCCAGGTTGCCCGGCCGGAAGTAGAACTTCTCCCAGAAGCCCGGCAGATGCGGGATGTGGGTCTTCCGGTACTTGCCGAGGTAGCGGCCGTCGGCGTCGATGACCGCGGCGGTGTTGTAATAGAGGCCGGGCTGGTCCTCCTCGTACATCGGCACGACGAGCACCATGCCGTGCTCCTTGGCCTTCTCCTGCATGAGCCTGGTCGTCGGACCGTCGGGAATGCGCTCCGTGTACGCGTATCCCTTCTTGTCCTCGACCTGACAGAAGTACGGGCCGTAGAAGAGCTCCTGCAGGCACAGCACGCGGGCACCCTGCGTGGCCGCCTCGTCGATGTAGCGCACGTGCTTCTCGATCATCGAATCCTTGTCGCCCGTCCACGCGCACTGGACGAGCGCGGCCTTCACGTTCCTCATGTCGCGTGCCCTCCGTTCGCGTCCGGAGACTAGCGGAGCGCCTCGGCGAGCCGGATCAGCTCGGCGACCGTGAAGCCGGCGCCGCCGACCTGATACATCGTCCCGTCCGCGCTCCACGCGACGACGAGCGGCGTTCCGGTCGACGTCGTCGAGTAGCTCAGCCCGGGCCTGCCACGCACCAGCAGCGCCTCGACGTCCCAGCCGGCCGACACGGCGAGCGCGCCGCTCGGTTCCGGGAGCACGAAGACGGTGAGCGTCCGCCCGTCGTCGAGCCGGTACAGGTCCCGGTACCCGTCGGTCAGCGCGATCGAGGTCAAGCCGGTGATCCCGGAGAACTCGACGCGCGATCCGAAGCGTGCGAGCTCAGGCGGGAGCTCGAGCCGGACGAGGCGCGGCCGGCTCGGCACCCGCTCCACGACGTTCGCGGGCACGGCGACGCTGAGGGGCACGTCGCGCTGGCGGCTCGCTTGAACGCCTGCCTGCGGCAGGCTGGCGGGGCCTGGCCGGGCGTTTTTCGGCCAGAACCCGAAGCTCGCGGCGAGCACCGCCGCGAGCACCGCACTGAGCAGGAGCGGCGCGAGCCAGCGAGCGCGCCATGTCGGGCGCGGCTCGATGACGCCGTCGAGATCCGAGATCACGCCACTTGCTCCCTGCGTCATGCTACGGCGCACAATGAGGCTCGTGCGGAGCCCGACGCGGTGGGGGGCCCTCATCCTCAGTGCGCTCCTCGCCGGGATCGCATGCACGTCGACCCCATCCGGAGGCGGCCCGGCGGCCTCGAGCGCGGCACCGGTGCGCGGCGGCACGCTCGTGTTCGCGGTCTGGCAGGAGCCGACGACGCTCGCGCCCATCTACGCGAACCAGACCGTCGCCGGGCTCGTCGGCCAGGTCGCGTGGGAAGGTCTGCAGAACGTCGACACCGACGGGAATTACTACCCGGTGCTCGCGAAGCAGGTCCCGACGCTCCAGAACAACGGGGTGAAGCTCAGCGCCGACGGCAAGAAGATGGACGTCACCTACGAGCTCCTCTCGGGCGTGAAATGGTCCGACGGCCAGCCGTTCACGAGCGCCGACGTCAAGTTCACCTGGGACACGTACATGAAGGACTCGAAGGTGGTCACCCGCGAGGGCTATGACCAGATCGAGTCCATCGACACGCCGAACGACACGACCGTGGTCATGCACTACAAGACGATCTACGGCCCGTACGCGACACGCTTCGGCGGGATCATCCCGAAGCACCTCCTCGAGAAGGAAGCCGACATCTCCAAGACCGACTACAACCGACTGCCGATGGGGACCGGCCCGTACAAGTTCACCGAATTCGTGAGCGCCGACCACATCACGGCCGAGCGCAATCCGAACTACCGAAAGGGCGACAAGCCGCTCCTCGACAAGATCATCTTCCGCAGCGTGCCGTCCCGTGAGGCGGCGGTCGCGCAGCTGAAAGCGGGCGAGGTCGACGGCATGTGGAACCTCCTCGAGGCGCAGATCCCGGACCTCGAGAAGGACCCGAACGTCAAGATCGTCGCGACGCCGAGCCCGAGCGTCGAGCGCATCGAGCTGAACCTCGCGAAGCCGGCCGACCCGGCGGCCGACCCGAAGGTCCCCCACCCGGTCCTGGGCGAGCTTGCCGTACGTCGGGCGCTCCTCCTGGCGACGCCGAAGCAGCAGCTCATCGACAAGCTGCTGTTCGGCAAGGCGAAGCCCGGCACGTCGCCGGTCTCGCAGGGCTGGGCCTCTCCGAAGGGCCTGACCCAGGAGTCGTACGACCCGAAGAAGGCGAACGAGCTGCTCGACGGGGCCGGCTGGGTCAAGGGGAGCGATGGCATCCGCTCGAAGGGCGGCGTGCGAGCGTCGCTCACGATCACGACGACGACCGGTGACAAGGTCCGCGAACAGGTGGAGCAGATCCTCATCGACGAGTGGAAGTCCATCGGCGTCGAGCTGGCGATCAAGAACCAGCCCTCGGCGGTGTTCCTCTCCGGCTCGTACGCGGCGGGCGATCCGCGCAAGCACGGGAACATCGACATGTGGATGTACGCCTCGAGCCCGGCGATCGATCCGCACCAGACGGTGAACCAGCGCTACACGAGCCAGAACATCCCGACCGCGGCGAACAGCGGTCAGGGCCAGAACTACACCCGGTTCTCGAACCCGGAGGTCGACCGGCTGGTCGCCGAGGCCGGGTCCACGGTGGACCAGGCGAAGCGCGCGCAGGCCTACGCCCAGGCCCTGAAGCTGCTCAACGACGCGGTGCCGATCATCTGGCTGTACGACCGCCAGAGCCTCGACGCGTTCCGGGCGAACGTCGGCGGCTATCGCGGCAACGTGTGGGACAACGTCACCTTCTCGGCGGAGGACTGGTTCGTCAAACGGTGAGCCACGCGTCCGGTGGGACGCGCACCGGCCCGGCCGGCTGACCGGTCCGACGGCCGCATAGCCGGAGGCGCGACCGGAGGCGCGAAGGGAGCAGGGACCGAGAGTGGGTCGTTACATCGTCCGCCGGCTGGTGCAGGCGATCCCGCTCCTGCTCGGTATCACGGTGATCCTGTTCGCGGTGCTGAAGGCGGTGCCGGGCGGTCCGCTGGCCGCGTACGAGGCCGATCCGAGCGTGACGGCCGAGGACATCAAGCGGCTCGAGCACGCGCTCGGGCTCGACCAGCCCGTGCCGATCCAGTACCTCTCCTGGCTCGGGCACTTCCTCACCGGCGACTGGGGCTACTCGATCGCGAGCTCGCAGCCGGTGCTCCGGATGATCGGCGAGCGCCTGCCGAACACGGTCTGGCTCATGGCGACGGTCTACGTCGCGACGCTCCTGATCGCGCTGCCGATCGGCGTGCTCACCGCCGTCCGCCAGTACTCGTGGTTCGACCACGTGGTCACCGGCGCGACGTTCATGGCCTTCTCGATGCCGACGTTCTGGCTCGGCCTCCTGCTCATCATCGTGTTCGGCCTGCAGCTGCACGTCCTGCCGCTCGGCGGCATGCTCACCCCGGGCGGGACGTTCTCGCTCCCGGATCTCGCCCGACATCTTGTCCTGCCCGTCGCGACGCTCTCGATGGTCGGCGTGGGCACGTATGTCCGGTTCCTCCGCGCGAGCATGCTGGAGACGACGAGCCAGGACTTCATGCGCACCGCCCGGGCGAAGGGGTTGGCCGAGCGCGCGGTCATCTCACGGCACGCCCTCAAGAACGCGGCGATCCCCTTCGTCACCGTCGCGGCCCTCGACCTGCCCGAGCTGTTCGCCGGAGCGCTCGTGACGGAGCAGATCTTCGGCTGGCCGGGAATGGGCCGGCTGTTCTGGGACGCGTCGACGCGGCTCGACTACCCGGTGCTCATGGGGGTCCTCGCGATCTCCGCCACCTTCGTCGTCCTCGCGAATCTGCTCGCGGATGTGATCTATGGATATCTCGATCCCCGTATCCGCTACTCCTAAGCCGCTCCGCGAGCGAGGCCAGCTCGAGCTCGCGTTCGAGCGGTTCCGGGGCCATCGCCTGGCCTTGGCGGGGATCGTCGTGCTGCTCGCGCTCGCGCTGCTCTCGATCCTCGTTCCGGTCGTCTCGCCGTACGACCCGAACAAGACGAACCTCCTGCTGATCTTCGAGCCGCCGTCGCTCGCGCACCCCATGGGGACCGACAGCCTCGGTCGCGACCTCGCGACCCGGATCCTCTACGGGGGCCGGGTCTCGCTCGCGGTCGGCGTGCTCGCCGTCGTCGTCGCGATCACCCTGGGGACGCTGATCGGCGGCATCGCCGGCTTCTACGGCGGGCTCGTCGACGGCGCCCTCATGCGCTTCGTCGACATGATGCTGTCGTTCCCGCGGCTGTTCCTCCTCATCCTGCTCTCGGTGCTGCTCGGCGGGACCGTCCTCACGATCGTGCTCGTGCTGGGCGCTCTGTCGTGGATGCGCACGTCCCGCATCGTCCGGGCGACCGTCCTGTCGCTCAAGGGACGCGAGTTCATCGAAGCCGCACGCGCCATCGGGGCGCGCGACCGCGAGATCATGCTCCGCCATCTGCTGCCGAACGCGGTCGCGCCGATCATCGTCGCGGCGACCCTCGGCGTGGCCGGCGCGATCATCGCCGAGAGCACGCTCTCCTTCCTGGGCCTCGGCATCCAGAAGCCGACCTCGACCTGGGGCAACATGCTCACGGACGCGACCACCGACATGGCGACCGCGCCGTGGACCGCGATCTTCCCAGGCCTGGCGATCTTCCTGGCCGTCGTCTCGATCAACTTCATCGGCGACGGGCTGCGCGACGCGCTCGACCCGCGCCACGTCGCCGGCCGCCCGCGCACGTGATCCGCCCGCGGTACAGCCGCGTCTCGCTCACTCCCACCTCTCAATCTCGCGGCTGCGCCGCGGAGAGGCGCTCACGGCTGGCGGTATTCGCTCGCCGCGGCACAGCCGCGTCTCGCTCACTCCCACCTAGGATGAAGCGGTGACCACCACACCGGCCGACGCTCGGCTGGTCGCGCAGCAGTTTCCCTACTCACCACGATCTTCGCGAGCGCGTCGCATCCTCGGGACCTGGCGGCATCCGGTCGCACAGGCCCTCACGAAGGCCGTGCTCACCGTCTTCATCACCACGACGATCACGTTCTTCCTGATCCGGCTCATGCCGGGCAACCCGATCGACATCAAGATCGACGAGCTGACCAAGGACGGCACGCTGAGCTACGAGGAAGCTCGAGCGCAGGCCTCGAGCCTCTTCAGCATCGACCTCGACGAGCCGATCCACGAGCAGTACCTCTCGTTCCTCGGCAACCTGGTCCGCGGCAATCTGGGGTATTCGTTCGTCTCACAGGGCGCATCGGTGACCGCGATCGTGCTCGCCGTCCTGCCGTGGACGCTGTTCGCCGTGGGCATGGGGCTGCTGCTGAGCTTCACCGCCGGCGTGTTTCTGGGCATCCTCGCGGCGTACCGACGCAACACGCCGTTCGATCACATCGTGTCGCTCGGCGGATCGATCATCAGCTCGATCCCGCCGTATTTTCTCCCGCTCATCATCATCCTCACGCTCGGCGTGCAGTTCCGGGTCCTGCCGTTCACCCAGATGCGCGGCGCGTACACGTCGGGGATCGCGATCGGCCTCACTCCCGCGTTCGTCGGCGATGTCCTCTTCCATGCCGCGCTCCCGATCACCGTGTATTTCCTCGCCTCGATCGGTCACTGGATCCTCTCGATGAAGAGCGCGACGATGGCGGCGCTCGAGGAGGATTACGTGACGGTCGCGCGGGCCCGCGGCCTGTCCGATGGCCGGATCACGACGGCCTACATCGGCCGCAACGCGGTATTGCCGCTCGTCACCCAGCTGGCGATCACCGCGGGCTACGCGATCGGCGGCTCGATCCTCATCGAGCGCTACCTCGTGTACGAGGGCGTCGGCCAGCGCCTCGACAAGGCGATCCAGCAGCGCGACTACCCCGTGATGCAGGGGATCCTGCTGATGATCACGCTCTCCGTCGTGATCGCGACGCTGCTCGCCGATCTCCTCTACAGCCGCCTCGACCCGCGCATCGGACGGGCCGGCGGCGCGAGCGGCGGATGACCGCCATCCCGCTCACCGTGCCGGGCGCGCGGACCCCGGGCATCCTCGCTTCGCTCGCCGGGTTCCTGCGCGTCCTGTCACGCCGGCCCAGCGGCCTCGTCGGCCTGGGTGGGATCGTCTTCTTCGTGCTCCTGGCGTTCGTCGCGCCGATCTTCGCCACCGGGACGATGGATCCGAACGTCGGCGACGTGTACCTGCCGCCATCGGGAGCGCACCTCCTGGGCACCGACTTCGCGGGCCGCGACGTCTTCTACCAGATCATCCAGGACGGCCGGGAGGTCCTCGGCGTCGCGATCATCACGGCGTTCGTCTCCACCTTGATCGCGATCACGTTCGGCTCGATCTCCGCGACCGTGGGCGGCTGGGTCGACAAGACGATCGTCGGGATCACCGACGTCGCGCTGACCATCCCGCAGCTCCCGGTCCTCATCGTCATCGCGGCGCTCGCCCGGCCGACCAATTTCATCGCGCTCGCCCTCGTGCTTTCGCTGCTCGGCTGGTCCGGCCTGCTGCGGCAGATCCGCGCGCAGGTGCTCTCACTGAAGGAGCGCGACTACGTCGAGGCGGCCCGGTCGCTCGACCTCGGGCTCCTGCACATCGTGTTCCGCGAGATCCTGCCGAACATGCGCAGCTACATCGTCATCCATTTCGCCCTCGCGATCACGCACGCGATCTACGCGCAGGTCGGACTGGTCCTGCTCGGGCTCGTCCCGTTCTCGGGCCGCAACTGGGCGATCATGATCTACTTCGCGGACTCGCAGGGCTCCTTCTACTACCGTGACGGCTTCTGGTTCGTCATGGCGCCGATCCTCGCCATCGTTCTGCTCCAGCTCTCCCTCGTGCTGTTCGTCAACGCGCTCGAGGACATCTTCAACCCGCGACTGAGCACGACGTGACCGCGCCGGTCCTCTCGGTCCGCGGGCTCTCCATCGATTACCTTTCGCGGCGAGGCGCGGTCCACGCGGTCCGTGACGTGTCATTCGACATCGACCGTGGCGAGACCGTCGCGGTCATCGGCGAGAGCGGCTCGGGCAAGACGACCCTCGCGGTCAGCCTCATCCGGCTCCTGCCACGCTCGGCTCGCGTCACCAGGGGCCAGATCCTGTACACGAACGCGACGGAGACGGTCGACATCGGAACGCTCCCCGACGAAGAGCTGCGCGCGTTCCGGTGGAGCGAGTGCGCGATGGTGTTCCAGGCCGCGCTCAGCTCGTTCAATCCCGTGATCAACATCTGGGAGCAGTTCGCGGACACGGCGCGAGCCCACGGCATGAAGGACTCGAAGAAGATCCACGCGCGGACCGAGGAGCTGCTGGGCCTCGTGCACCTGGACCCACGGCGTGTGCTTCGCGCGTACCCGCACGAGCTGTCCGGCGGTATGCGGCAGCGCGTGCTGATCGCGATGAGCCTCCTGCTGTCGCCGCAGCTCGTGATCCTCGACGAGCCGACGACCGCGCTCGACATCCTCACCCAGCGCTCGATCATCGACCTCTTGATCCAGCTGAAACGGTCGCTCGGCTTCTCGATGATCTTCATCTCCCATGACCTGTCGATCGCGGCGGAGCTGGCGGACACGATGATCACGATGTACGCCGGCACCGTCGTCGAGCGCGCGAAGGTCCGCGACCTCTTCTACCGGCCGCGCCACCCCTACTCCGTGGGACTGCTCCGTGCGGTGCCCCGGGTCTCCGGCGCGCTCGGCTCCGTCGCCTCGATCCCGGGCACCCCGCCCGACCTCATGCGGCTGCCGCCCGGCTGCACCTACCGGCCGCGGTGCCCGTTCGCGGTCCCGGCCTGCGACGAGCGTGAGCCGGATCTGCTGCACGTCGACATGCCGGTGCACGACGCCCGGTGCATCCGCTGGCAGGCGGTCGCGGAGGCGATCGGCGACGCCGAGGTCGCGGTGGCCGAGAAGGTCGCGGGCGGATGACCGTCACCGCGCTCCGGCCTGACGCCCCCGCCCCTGCCGACAGCACGGTCGAGGGGCGGCCGATCCTCGAGCTCGCCGACGTGAGCCGGACCTTCAGGGTGCCCGACGGGGTCATCACCGCCGTCGACCGGATCTCGCTCGCGATCGCCAAGAGCGAGGCACTCTGCCTGGTCGGCGAGAGCGGCTGCGGGAAGACCACGACCGGCCGGATGATGGCGGGCATCCTCCGCCCGACGAGCGGGCAGGTGCTCTACCAGGGCGAGGATGTCTGGGGGAAGAAGGGCAGCGAGCTGTCCACGTTCCGCCGCGCGGTGCAGCTCGTCCACCAGGATCCGTACGCCTCGCTCAACCCGACGCGGACCGTCTTCCAGACGCTGTCGGCGCCGCTCTTCCATCACAAGAAGGTGCGCGGCTCGCGCGATGCGATGCAGCGCGTGCGCGACCTCCTCCAGCTCGTCGGCCTCACGCCGCCGGACGACTTCCTCGTGAAGTTCCCGCATCAGCTGTCGGGTGGGCAGCGGCAGCGCGTCGCGATCGCGCGGGCACTCACGGTCGACCCGCGGGTCATCGTCGCCGACGAGGCCGTCTCGATGGTCGACGTCTCCATCCGGATCAGCCTGCTGAACCTGCTGCTCGGCCTGCGCGACGAGATGGGCGTGAGCATCGTGCTCATCACCCACGACCTCGCGGTCGCCCGATACTTCGCCCGCCAGGGCCGGATCGGGGTCATGTACCTGGGGCGGATGGTCGAGCTCGCGCGCAGCGAAGCGCTCGTGTCCGATCCCGCCCATCCCTATTCGGCCGCGCTCATCGCCGCGATCCCGGAGGCCGACCCGCGGATCACCAGGACCAAGACCAGGGTCGAGCTCCGCAGCGCGGAGGTGCCGAGCCTGCTCGCGCTCCCGTCCGGGTGCACGTTCCATCCCCGCTGCCCCCTGGCCGAGCCGGGCCTGTGCGACGTCGAGGTGCCGGCGCTCCTCCCGCTCCCTGACGAGACGCCGCGCGAGGTCGCCTGCCACGTCGCGGTCCGCGAACGGACGCCCGCCGCGGAGCTGATCCGCTGATGGACCCGCAGCTCCTCCGGGGAGGCTTCCGCGTCGCCGTGCTCATCACGCTCGTGGCCGGCGTGCTCGTCGCGCTCGAGCCGCGCGATTCCGCCGAGTTCGTGGTGAGCGTGCTCACCCTTTTGATCGGGCTCGCCTTCCTCGGCCTCGTGGCGATCCTCGTCCGGTATTCGACACCGCGCATTCCAGCGGAGCACAATCGGCCTCAGCACCGAGCAGGGAGGGATGAATGAAGAACGATCCCCGCTATCAGGTCAACCGTCGCCGCTTCCTCCGGGACGCGACGCTCACCAGCCTGGGGTTGGTCGCGGCGGCCTGCGCGCCGGGAACGACGACCCCCGGTGCGAGCGGCACCGGCGGCGCCGTGAAGAAGGGCGGCGAGTTCCACGCCGCCTGGCCGTGGGACCTGCCGCCCAAGGGTCACTACAACTACCAGTCGAGCGGCGTCATCCTCGACGGCAGCTACCTCATCGACCTGTTCATGCCGTCGCTGGCCGTCTACCGGTGGGCCGACGCGAAATGGGATTACTGGCTCGCCGAGTCGTCCGCCCAGACCGGCGAGAACTTCGAGGTGAAGCTCAAGAAGGGCATCAAGTGGGACGACGGCAAGGAGTTCACCTCGAAGGACGTCGCCTCGACCTACTGGGTCGGCCGGGCCAGAAGCTTCGGGATCTGGACCTACGCCGACCGCCTGGAGACGCCCGACGACTACACGGTGCGCTTCCACATCAACCGGCCCTCGAGCCTCGTCGACCGGCTGGTCCTGCGGAACGCGATCCGCCCCGATTCGCAGTTCGGCACCTTCGCGAAGAAGCTGCAGGACCTCTTCGCCGGCGGGAAGACCGCCGCCTCGGACGAGGTGAAGGCCGTCGCGAAGGACATCGCCGATTTCCGGCCGGACACGCCCGCTTCGGTCGGGCCGTACAAGATCGACAAGGCCTCGGTCACCGGTGCGCAGCTCACGATGGTCCGCAACCCCGGTGGCCTGTTCGCCGACAAGGTGAACTTCGACAAGGTCGTCGTCTACCAGGGCGAGACGCAGGCGGTCACGCCGCTCGTCCTCGCCGGCGACGTCGACTACGCCACGCATGGCTTCCCGCTCGCGACCGACAAAGCGTTCGCCGACACCGGGCTGCGGGTCATCCGCGGCCCGCTCTACACGGGGCCGGCGATCGTCTTCCACTGGGAAGCGGCCCCCGAGTTCCAGGACAAGCGGCTCCGCTGGGCGGTCGCGCACGCGATCAACCGGGACGAGAGCGCCCAGATCACGTACGGCGCGTCGGCGAAGAACCAGAAGTTCATGTGCGGGATGAGCGACAACCTGGTCCCGAACTGGATCTCGTCAGCCGATCAGGCCAAGCTGAAGCCGTACGAGTACAGCGTCGCGAAGGCCGAAGGCTTCATGAAGGACGCCGGCTTCGCGAAGGGCGCCGACGGCATCTGGGCAAAGGGCGGAAAGAAGCTCGAGTACACGCTGTACTTCCCGAGCGACTTCTCCGACTGGACGAGCGCCGCGAACCACGCGGTCGACGCCCTGAACAAGTTCGGCATCAAGATCACACCGCAGGGCGCGATCCGCTCGACCCAGCTCGCCGACGTGAACAACGGCAAGTTCCAGGTCGCGATCATGGGCTGGGGCATCGGCAACCCCCACCCCCAGGGCAGCTACATCCAGGGACTGCAGACGCACAACACGATCCCGGCCGGTGGCGGGATGCATTACCCGCTCAAGCAGGGAGACGTCGATTTCGGCGCGCTGATCAACGCGATGGGCGATGGCTTCGACACGAACAAGCAGAAGGACCCCGTGACGAAGGCGGCCATCGCCTACAACGATCTGCTGCCGATGATCCCGCTGTGGGAGCGCTACGGGAACAATCCGGTGAACGAGAAGAAGCGGGTCACCGGCTGGAAGCCCGACAGCGACGCCATCTACAAGAACGGTGGCGGCGACAGCTTCGTGTCGATCATGCTGATGGACGGCACGCTCCGCTCGCTCTAGTCGGCGCCTGAACGCGTACGAACGTGGCGCTCCGTGAGGAGCGCCACGTTGGGTACCCTTCGCGCCATGACGTCGCTCGCCGAGGCCCCCGAGATCGGCGTCGTCCTGGGCGGCGGCCTCCTGCCGGACGGCGCTCCTACCCCGTCAACGAGCGCGCGAGCCCATCGTGCGGCGCTCCTCGCACGGCAGCGGCCGTGGCTGGCGCTCATCTGCTCCGGTGACCGGCCCCCGGAGCTCGCGCCCGGCGGGCCGACCGAAGCGGCGTTCATGCGCGACGCGATCGTCGCGCACGGCGTGGCCGCCGACCGGATCGCGCTGGAGGACGAGTCGCGCGACACGTTGGGCAACGCGATCCTGGTGTCGGCCCGGTACCTGCGAGCGCTACAGCCGCGGCCGCTCTTCGTCATCACCTCACCCTTCCACCTCGAACGGGCGACCGAGATCTTCCGGCACGTCCTCGGGTTCGCGTGGGAGGTACAGGCAGTCGCCTCGGACGAAACGACCGACGATGTCGAGCGCGCGATCGCCGAGACCCGCTACTTGCAGGAGATGAGCGTGTTCTTCGCCGGCACGCGCCCTGGAGACCTTCCGACGATCGCGCGCCGCCTTCGCGAGCGCGTCCCCTATTACGCCGACACGCAGCGGCTCGAGGTCGCCTGAGGCCGGCCCGGCCGCGCGGTCGTGCCCAGGTCGGGCGATGGACGTTCAGCGAAGCAAGCCGGTGCCGAACCTCTGGGCATCACCAGACCGGAGACCGCCATGCCTGAAGCCATCGTCCTCGCGATCCACGCCGAGAACGCCGAGGCCATCCTCACGGGTCGGGCGCGCTTCGAGCACCGCACGTTGCCGCCGAAGCGGCTGCCGGCCCGCGCGTATCTCGCGGTGGTCGAGCTCCACGCCGTCGTGGGCGAATGCGAGCTGGGCCCGCCGACGCGGCGCTCGGCCCGGGGCTGGGCGCTGCCGGTGACGGAACCGCGGCGGTATCGGACCCCCCGGCCGCTCGACGCGTTCGGCTTGACCCGTGTCCCGAGGTCCTTCCGCTACGTGGAGCGCTGACCAAGGCGCCCGTAAATAAAGGAGCCCTCAGCGGACGGCGCCGCAGGCGCCGGTGATGAACAGATGCCATTCGGCCCTGTCCGGCGGGACCAGCGGACGTAGCGAACCCTTCGGGCTGAACCTTACGGTCGGCCCATGGCCGAATCTGACGAGACCCCGCGCGCCGACCCGCCCGACGAGCTCGGGGCGGTCATCGCCCGCCGAACGCTCCTCGGTCTGATCGGCACCGCCAGCGCCACCGCGCTGGGCGTCGCGGTCCTTGGCGCGACGAGGAATCTGCCGGTGAGCGCGGCGCCGCTGGCGTCAGCAAGCCCCGCGCCCGCCGACCACTCGCTCCATGCCGCGGCAAGCCCCACGCCTTCGGCGTCGCCGGTCGTCGACCACGACGCGCAGCACAAGGCGACCACCGCCGCGTTCCCGGCGAAGACGCAGGGCACCGGGCTGCAGGAGCTGCCCTCGCGCATCGTCGACGGGGCGCGCGAGTTCGAGCTCACCTGCGGCACGGTGAAATGGGAGGTCACGCCGGGTGTCTTCGCGAACGCGCTCGCGTACAACGACCAGGTCCCCGGGCCGATCATCCGCGTCACCGAAGGCGAGCGCCTCCGCGTGAAGGTCACGAACAGGCTCCAGAACAGCACGGCCGTCCACTGGCACGGACAACGCGTCGCGAACTCGATGGACGGCGTGCCCTTCATCACCCAGCCGCCGATCAAGCCTGGCGAGACGTACGTCTACGAATTCACTGCGGGCCCGTTCGGCAGTCACATGTACCACTCGCATCACAACGCGACGGAGCAGGTCGGCCAGGGAATGCTCGGGCCACTGATCGTCGTACCGAAGGACAAGAGCGTCGATCCCCAATACGACAAGGACGAGCTCTTCATCCTCAACGACGCCCTCGGTGGGTTCACCGTCAACGGCAAGGGCTTCCCGGCCACCGCTCCGTACACGGCGAAGCTCGGGCAGCGCGTCCGTTTCCGGTTCATGAACGAGGGGATGCAGATCCATCCGGTCCACCTGCATGGGTTGACGCTCGAGGTGTTCGCCCGGGATGGGTACCCGCTCCCGCAGGCATTCCGGTGCGACACGCTGAACGTCGCGCCCGGCGAGCGGTGGGACGCCATCGTCTTGGCCGACGCGCCCGGCGCGTGGGCCTTTCACTGCCACATCCTGAGCCACGCCGAGGGTCAGACGGGCATGTTCGGGATGGTGACGGCGCTGATCGTGTCCGCGTGATGCCCCAAGGGAGGTAGGCCATGTTCGGATCGAAGCGCTTCGGCCCGCAATGGCGGATCATCGATGAGACGGACCGGGTCTTCTGCCCGCGTCGCCGCGCGGACGTCGAGCTCGAGCGATGCCTCGCGTGCACCTGGCTGCTCGACCTCGATCAAACGGCCTCGCCCGGGCAGCTCCGCTGCGACACCGGGTTCCTCGCCGAGCCCGCGTCCGGCGGGCGCGCCTGGTACGGCGAGCTCGACAGCTGACGCGATCGTCGCCTCGTCTCCGGCGGGCACACCGGGGCAGGTGATCAGGCTCGGCGGGCGGTGACGGAGACCGATCTCCAGCTGAGCGACGGGCGCACGTTGCACGTTTACGACGTCTCCGCCGACGATCTTGGCGCCGGCCTCGCTGTTTTCTGGCACCACGGCACACCGAACATCGGCGCGCCGCCCGAACCACTCTTCGCGGCCGCCGACCGGCTCGGCATCCGCTGGGTGTCGTATGACCGGCCCGGGTACGGCGGATCGACTCCTCACCCGGGCCGCGACGTGGCATCGGCGGCCGCTGACGTATCCAGCATCGCCGAAGCATTCGAGATCCGGCAATTCGCGGTCGTGGGCCATTCGGGTGGCAGCCCGCACGCCCTGGCGTGCGCCGCGCTCCTACCGGAGCGCGTCCTCAGCGCGGTGTGCGTGTCCGGACAGGCTCCATTCCAGGCCGCGGGGCTTGACTGGTTCGCGGGGATGGGCGCCTTCGGCGCGGGGGAGCTACGCGCCGCCGCCGCGGGACGCGCGGCGCTCGAGGACTACCTGGCGTCCACCGAATTCGACCCGGAACAGTTCACCCCGGCGGATCACGCTGCGCTCGCCGGTGCATGGTCCTGGCTGGCCGCCGTCGCCGGGCAAGCCATGGCAGGCGGTCCGGACGGGATGCTGGACGACGAGCTGGCGTACGTCGCCCCATGGGGGTTCGACCCCGGTCGGATTCGCGTTCCCGTCCTGTTCCTGCACGGCGGCCGGGATCGGATCGTCCCCAGCGCCCACGCCCAGTGGCTCGCGGGCCGTATCCCGTCGGCAGAGCTCTGGCTGCGCCCTGAGGACGGGCACATCTCGGTCCTCGACTCCGGCGCGGCGGCCATGGACTGGCTCCGGGAGCACGCGCACCGGCGCTGAGCTCTCCGAAGAACTCTCAGTTCGCCGGGCGCCACGCGAACTGGACGTGCGTGATGTGCTCGCCGTCCGTCTGGAATGTCCACGTGGTGTAGTTCGCGAAATGACCGGGGGACCGCGTCAATCCGCGTAAGGTCACGCTGTCCCCGCTGACCTCCTCTTCGCGGATCAGGCGGATGAACGGCGGCGCCGACCGGACGAGCTGACGTGCGCCGTTCTTGCCCTCGAGCTCGGTGTCTCCGCCGGGCAGGACGATCGTGACGTCGTCCGCGCAGACGGAGGCCGCCTTCTCCGGGTCGCCCAGCTCAAGGGCGGCCATGAACGTCTTTGCCGCGTCGAGGGGTGTCACGGCATCATTCTCGCCCGGCGGCGCGACGAGCACCGCGCTCGATCCATTCCGGCCGCATGCGGATCCCGAGGGCGCCGAGCCCGAGTGCCGCGACGATGCCGGTCGCGGCGAGACCCGCGTCGTCTCCGGCGCCGAGCGCGAGGGACGCGTAGCTCTCGCCGCCGACCGACAGCGTCATCACCGGCCCGTCGCCGGCCGAGACCGTGAAGTCACGGCCTCCGACGAGCGCGTGCTGGGTCGCGAGCCGAACGACGCTCGCCGGCACGCCGGCATCGGTCGGGGCCACGACGATCGGCGTCCGCCCGGGCGCCGCCCGCATGGACGCGGCGAGCTTCTCCTCGTCCATCCGAGCCAACACGATGAGATCCGCGCCGACCGCGGCGAGCGCCGGCGCGTCGCCTCGCTCGTCGACGAGCAGCAGCACCCGCCGACTTGCCTCCGCGGCCGCGGTCAGCGCGACGAGCGTCCGCGCTTCGTCGCGCGACAGCTCGCCGAGCTCGGGATGCGTCGCGGCCATCCCGTACGCCGCCTCGGCGACGCGCGTGCCGGCCCGTCCGAGGAGTGGATCGTCGAGCGCGTCGCTCGACGCGGCGGCCGGCGCGGCGGCCGCTTCGAGCACCGCTCGCGCGTAACGGCCGATCATCTCGGCCCCGGCCCCGCGGATCGTCCCGACGAGGTAGCGGATGTCCGGACGGCCGAGGGCCTCGAGGTAGTGCCGCATCCGAACGGCTGTCCGGTCGTCGGCGCCCCGGTCCTCCAGCGAGATCACGAATTCCCGCACCATCGCCGCGTCCACGGCAGCGATTATTGGAGACGTGCGAAGAACGCTCCTCCCGTACGCGGCCGCCGCGGGCCTCGTGGTCGTGCTGTCGCTGGCCGCACTCGCGTCCGCCCTCTCCGCCGGCGGTCTGCTCGAGCCGCGCGCGTTCGAGCCGAGCGGATCCCCGACCGCGCGCCCATCGCGCGGGGCCGAGACGCTCTCGCGCACGGGTCGGCTGGCCTACTGGCGGACCGAGCCGACCGGGGAACATCAGCTGTGGGTCGCGAACGTCGACGGGACCCAGCGACGACCGCTCGCGCGCATCGACCGCTCCAGTCGCGTGTCGTTCATGCGCTGGTCCCCGGACGGGGGCGCGATCGCGTACCTCGACGAGGGGCGCGCCGCGGTCGTGCTCACGCTCGACGGCGCGCGCGTGGAGCTCCCACTGCCAGCGGACGTGCAGCGGAGCGGCGGGCGATTCATCGACCTCGCCTGGTCGACGGACGGCCGGAAGCTCGCGGCGACCGCGCGGGACGCGAGCGGCCAGACCAGTGACGTGCTCGTCGCGAGCGCGGCGGGCGGCGAATGGCGCAACGCGACCGGCCTCGGCAACGCCTTCCTCGGCGAATGGATCTCGGGCGACGACTTCCTCGTGCAGACGCTCGGCGGCCTGGTGGCGGTCGCGGCGGCGGACGGCACGCGGTTGCGCCCGCTCGCCGGGACGACCGCGACATCGCCGATCTTCGGCGATGACGGACGCATCTATTTCCTCGCCGGGCGGATCGCGCCGACCGTGCGCGATCAGACCGTGCCCGTGATCAACGCCGCGGGCGCGCGCGTCTGGAGCACGACCATCGACGGCGACCTCCAGCCCGAGACGAGCGGCACGTACGACGACGTGCGGCTCGCGGGCCGGTGGGCCGATGGGCGCTACCTCGCGTACGCGGGCGCCAGCGTCGCCCTGGCCTTCCTCGGGCCATCGGGCCCCGAGCTGCTGAGCAGCTCAGTGGGCGTGGTCGAGCGGGTCGTCCTCTCGGCGGACCGGCGCACCGCGATCGCGTTCAGCGGCGCGCGCATCATCCGCTACGACCTCGGCCGGCCGGATGCGCCGACGGTGCTGCTCGACGGCGTGCTCCAGGCCGACGCGTGGTTCCCGCGCACGGTCGTGCCCGCTCGCGCGTCGCCGAGCCCGAGCCCAGTCACCGCGCCGCCCGCGCGGTACGCGTTCGCGCTCGCCGGGCTGCTCTGGGTCACCGATGCGACCGGCGAGACCCGTGCGATCCGGCGGCTGCAGGGCGCCGGCGACGAGCGGTCCTTCCGGCGGGTGGGCGCGGCGCCGCTCCCGCAATGGTCACCGGGCGGCGAGCGCCTCCTGTATTTCGATTTTCCGAGCGGCTTCGCCGGTGCGGTCTACGTCACCGCGCCGAACGGATCGGCACTGGTCCGGCTCAGCGACGCCGACGCGACCGGGCCGTGGCCGGCCTGGACCGCCGACGGAAACGTC
>DASWCU010000034.1:0-25316 GCA_036389935.1 Candidatus Limnocylindria bacterium | reverse complement strand
CGATGAGCGCCAGGCCGTCAAGCGTGGTCTCGCCGTCCCGGTCGCACGCCCCCTTGACGACTTGGAGGGCAGCGAGCAGCGAGGGGTAGCTTCCCGTCGCGTTGCCTGTGTCGAGGTCCCACAGTTCGTACGTCATCTTTGCTGCCCTTACCTCAAAGTCTAAACGGGCACAACCCGATCCTCACGTCGTGCACGGTCACCTTTGATGACGCGATAGACGAGGACTGCGGTTTCCTCTAGCGGCGAGTCCGATCGCGCTACGCCCAGCGGTCCATGCTCCTCCCGCCCGCCCTTGCCCGGCTTTTGCTCGGCGGTCAAACCATCCGCACTGATCTTGACCCTAGCGCGCGATGACCTTCACTGGCGCCGGTCCGGGAGGAAATAGATCACCGCGCTAGAGGCGGTCGACGAGCGCGGCGGCCCACTCCGCGTACGCCTCGGCCGACGGGTGCAGGCGGTCGGGAGCCAGCTTCCCCTGATCGGCCTGGTCACGCATGAGCGGGAAGAGATCGATGAAGGTGCCGCCGATCCGCTCCACCTCCTCACGGGCCACCGCGTTGAACGCGTCGATCGACGAACGGAGCGCGTGCTGGTCGCCGAACAGCTGTGCCGACGGCGACAGCGACCAGTCGGGCTGGGGAAGCGCGTGGATCGCGCGGGCGGTGACACCGGCATCGAGCAGCGCCGTGTGGATGGAGCGCAGCCGCGCGCGGTAGCGGTCGGCGTCGCTCCCCCGGACGATGTCGTTCGAGCCGATGAGGAGCGTCACGACCGTCGGCCGGACACGGAGGACGAACGGCAGCTCGCGCGCGATGAGCTCCTCCGTCGTGTAGCCGTTCACCGCCGGGTTCGTGAGCGCGACCTGGCGCCCGCGCTTCCGCCAGAGCGCGACGAGCACGGCGGGGAACGATCGATCCGGAGTCGTGCCCGTGCCGATGGTGAACGAGTCACCGAGGGCGAGGTAGCGCTGCGGGGGCGTCATGCTCGACCGAATAGTCGGGAATGCGGGGCTGTTCTAGTGTGTAGGACGCTCAACAGAAAGGACCGATGTGGCTGACTACGACCTTGTGATCGTCGGCGGGGGCCCCGCCGGCCTGACCGCTGGCCTGTACGCCGCGCGGGCCAACATGAGCGTCGTCCTGTTCGAGGCGAAGGACGTCGGGGGCGAGATCCTCAACACCGACCTCATCGAGGACTGGCCGGGCGAGGAGTCGATCACCGGTCGAGCGCTCGCCGAACAGATGGCGAGCCACGCACGCAAGTTCGGCCTCACGATCCAGCCGTACTCGCCGGTGCGGAAGATCGGCATGGCCGGGGACCGCAAGCTCATCGAGCTCGCCGACGGCACGACCCACACCGCGTACGCGGTCATCGTGACCGTGGGCGGCGAGCCGATGAAGCTCGGCGTCCCGGGCGAAGAGGAGCTCCACGGCCGCGGCGTGTCGTACTGCGCCGTGTGCGACGGCGCCTTCTTCAAGGGCGAGGACCTCGCGGTCATCGGCGGCGGAGACTCCGCCTTCCAGGAGGGCCTCTTCCTGACCCGCTTCGCGAAGAAGCTGTACCTCGTGCACCGGCGCAACGAGTTCCGCGCCCAGGCCATCCTGCAGGACCGTCTCCTCGGGATGGACAACGTCGAGGCCGTCACGCCCGCGGTCGTCCGCGCGATCGGCGGCGAGGACGGCGTCCAGTGGATCGACGTCGAGCAGAACGGGAAGCCGCGCCGCATCGATGTCGGCGGCGTTTTCGTGTTCGTCGGATTCAAGCCCGTCGGCGGCTCCCTGTTCGAGGAGCACATCGACCACGACGAGAACGGATACCTCCTGACCGACCAGTGGATGCGCACGAACATCCCGGGTGTCTACGCGGCCGGCGACGCGCGCGCGCAGCTCGCGAAGCAGATCACGACCGCCGTCGGCGACGCGACGACCGCGGTCCTGCACGCCGAGCGGTACATCGAGGAGCTGAAGCACGCCCGCCGCACCTTCCCCGAGGCAACGAGCGAGGTGCTCGAGGAGTCCGTCGAGCGGATGCGCGTTGCCCGCTACCAGGCCGGCGAGGTGATCGTCCGGCAGGGCGATCCGTCGGATTCGTTCTTCATCCTCACGAAGGGCGCCGCGAGCGTCCGCGTGCGGCAAGCCGATGGCGAGCACGAGATCTCGAAGGTGCGGCCCGGCGAGTTCTTCGGCGAGATCGGCCTGCTCACCGGCGCGCCGCGCAATGCGACGATCCGGGCGACGATGCCGAGCGAGGCGCTCGTGCTCGACGCCGACGGCTTCCGCCAGCTCGTCACGAGCTCGCAGGCGACCGCCGACCATGTGCGCTCCCTGATGGAGCGGCGGCTCAGCGAGCTCCCGGTGTCGGCCGGCCGCCGCTAACGCCGGCCCGGCCGGGGCGCTGGAGCGCGCCGTTGCTCCTCTTGCGCGGTGGCGCTAGCCGCTTGACGAAGCGGACGAGCTCTTCGATGTCGAACGGCTTCCGGACGTACGTCGCGATACCACGGCGGCGCAGCTCGTCGGCGTATGAGCTCATCGTGCCGGTCTCGAAGACGACGGGAATGCGCGTGAGGCGCGGATCGGCCCGAATGCGGTCGTAGAGCTCGAGGCCCGACATGCCGGGAAGACGGATGTCGAGCACGAGGAGATCGGGGTCCGTCCTGGACAGCGCGTCGAGCGCCTCGTCAGCCGTCTCGACTCGCATGGCCTCATAGCCGCGTTCGTCGTTGATCGCGCTCGCGAGCAGGTCACCGGTCGATGCGTCGTCCTCCACGATGAGGACCAGGCGAGCGCGCGCCCCGGGAAGCGTCGTCATGGCCGGGCGCGCCGCACCGTCGATGCCACGCGGTACGACGTGACCGAACCGTTACGCCCGCGTGCACGCATCGGCGGGCGGGCTCGGCCGCCGCGGCCACGGGTACGAAAGTCCTAGGACCGGTCGCCGAGCGCGACGCCTCCGGCTATGAGGCCGCGGCCGCCTTTGAGCTCTTGCGCCGGCCGCGCCCGCCGCGCCGGCCGCGGGTCCGTCGCCGTTTCGGCTCGCCGGCCGCGACCGGCTCAGGCTCCGCCGGAACGGCAAGCTCGCCCGCGGTCGCCGGCTCGGCGGGCTCGCCTTCGGTGCCGTTCACGCGGCTGAACTCGCCGAGCACGGTCCGCGCCTCGGGGTGGTCGCGGTCGATGACGTAGCCGAGCCGCCGGCCCTTCTCCTCGGGTCGCATGAGCGCGACCTCGACCGCACGGCGCATGTTGGCCTCGAGCGCGTCGCCTTCGACGCGGGAGAGCAGCTCGCTGAACAGCGCCGCGTTCACCCAGTCGGGCTCCTCGCCCTTTCCCCGGCTCGTGCTGACGAAGTTGAACAGGTGGACGATCGCCGCGGAGGGTTGGCGCGCGTACCGCACGAGCGGATGGCCCTCCGTGAGGGAGCACATCGTGATCTGACGATCGTCGCGGGCCACCTGCTCCGTCGCGATGGCCCCCCGTTCCTCGGCGATGTTGAAGAGGGTCTCGAGGAGCATGCGCCGCTGCGTCCGGCCCTTCACCAGGCCACCGGGCTGGTCCGCCCGCGAGAGTGGGTCGAGCACGGCCTCCACGGCCGGCACGCGCCGGGTGTCCTTGCTCGTGACGGCGTCGATGCGCCGGAGGACCCGCACGAGATGGAAGAGCGTCTCGGCGACGAGGGGCGAGCTGAACTCGAGGGCGAGCAGCTGCTTGTCCTTCAGCCGCGTTCGCGCGGGCTGCTCCGCGATGAGGTGATGGCGCTCGATCGCCGCGTCGATGCGCTGCTCCAGGACGCTCGACGCCTCCTTGTGCGAGAGCGGGACGACGCTCCGCACGAACTCGCCGCGCGGCATGCGGTCCTCGCGGAGCGCGACGAGCTGGTCGAGCAGCAGGACCGCGAGGCGCCGCTGTTCTTTGTCCGACTCGGGCGAGGCGGTGGGGACGACCGCCGGCACGCTCGCCGGAGCCGCGGCCCTCGGGTGGCCGCGACCCCCGCGCACCGGCCGGGCGCGACGCGGGGCCTCGCCCTTGTCGGCCTGGGTGTCGTCCGTGCGCAGCTGCCCGGTGCGGGTCCACCGCGCTTCGGGAATGAGGTCCTCGAGGAGAAAGACGTCGTCCCGCAGGTACGGCGAGTCGCGAAGCTCGTTCGCCAGGGCCTTGTCCCCGGCGATGAGGTAGACGGTCTTGTCCTCGTCCTTCAGCGCCTTGCACAGCGCGTTGAGGTCGCGATCGCCCGAGACGATGAACCAGATCGGGATGTCGGGGCGCTCCTTGTATAGAAGCCGCATCGTGCGCGTGATGAGCACCGCGTCCGAGCGACCCTTCAGGAGCCGGCCGCCCATGCGCTGCGCGACGGCGAGCGGCTCCATGCCGGTGAACTCGAGCGCCATCAGGAGCGTCTCGTCCTGCGCCGCGACCTCCTGGCCGAAGATCGCCTGTTTCACGCGGACGGGGCCGTACTCCGCCGCCTTCTGCAGGATCGCCTGAAGGATGGAAAGCGACGACGGCAGCGGTCCTTCGGTGTGCTGCCGCAAGGTGTAGTAGACGTTCTCCCAGTCGATGAGGAGAGCGACATCGGGCAAGGGTTTTCTCCGTATGGGGCTGCGCGTGCCACCCGACTCGTCTCGCCGACTCGCTCACCTACGGGCCCAGGGTCGCCCTTCGCGATCTGGGCCCTTGACTCCCCGTCCGCCGGGTCCCGTTGGGACACTGCGTACGCGAGCGCTTCGTACGAACGCTTCAGCCGGAACGCGCGCCGTTTGACCCAAGGATAGCCTGAATGCGTGCTCGACGATAGTCGTCTGTTGAGCGCGGTCTCGGGAGCGCAG
Organism: Candidatus Limnocylindria bacterium; assembly: GCA_036389935.1. Classification (GTDB taxonomy): domain Bacteria; phylum Chloroflexota; class Limnocylindria; order P2-11E; family P2-11E; genus UBA4735. The sequence continues at coordinate 20,497 of DASWCU010000034.1, read as the reverse complement.
GGGAACGGCGTGAGCTACGCCGACGCGCGCTACGTCGAGCGCGAGAGCGAGACCGTCACCGTGAAGGACGGTCAGCTCGAGGGCACCTCGCGCGACGGTGATCGCGGCGTCGGCGTCCGCGTGCTGCTGCACGGCGCCTGGGGCTTCGCCGGGTCCGATCGTGTCGCCACCGACGACGATCTCGCGGCGCTGTTCGCCGAGGCCATCCGGCGCGCCGAGGCATCGTCCTCCGTGCAGCGCCGCGTGGTCACGCTCGCGCCGCTGGAGCCGCACGTCGGCTCGTACCACACGCCGGTCGGCCGCGACCCGTTCACCGTGCCGCTCGCCGAGCGCATCGACCTGCTCCGCGCCGCGGATGCGGGGCTCGCCACCGCGAACGCGAAGGTCCGCCGCTCGAGCGTGGCTTCATACCGCACGCGCAAGCGTCTGGTCACGAGCGAGGGGACCGACGTAGCGCAGGAGATCGTCGAGTGCGGCGCCGGGTTGAACGTCACCGCGGTGAAGGCTGGTGCGAGGCCCGCGACGCGGAGCGACATGCGCAACGTCCGCCAGACCGGATGGGAGTACGTCGAGGAGCTCGACCTCCCCGCGCGGGCGCGCACGTTCGGGCGCGATGCCGAGGCGATCCTCGATGCGCAGCCCGCGGCGGAGCGGCCGACGACGCTCCTCATCGACCAGCCGTTCCTCGCGCTGCTCGTCCACGAATCGTGCGGGCACCCGACCGAGGCCGATCGCGTCCTCGAGCACGAGGTCGCCTTCGCCGGGACGACGTTCATGTGGCCTGACGATCGCGGCCGGCTCCGGTATGGGTCCGAGCACGTGAGCATGACCGCGGACGCCACGCTTCCCGGCGGCATGGGGACCTTCGCCTGGGACGACGATGGCGTCGCGGCGCGCCGGACGCCGCTCATCGAACGCGGGCTGTTCACCGGCTACCTCTCGTCCCGTGAGACCGCGGCGGCGCTGGGCCTCGGGGCGAGCGGCGGCTGTGCCCGCGCCGAGGGGTGGCAGCACTTCCCGATCGTGCGCATGGTGAACGTGAGCCTCGAGCCGGGAACGGCGAGGTTCGCCGAGCTCCTCCGCGACATCGACGAAGGACTGTTGCTCGAATACCCGGCGTCCTACTCGCTCGACGACAAGCGTGAGAACTTCCACTTCTCCGCGCAGGTCGCGCGCGTGATCCGCAACGGCGAGGTCGGCGAGCATGTCCGCGGCGTCGGGTTCCAGTCGCTCACGCCCGAGTTCTGGGGCAGTTGCGACGGCGTCGCGAGCGACTGGGAGCTGCATGGCTTCCTCTCCTGCGCCAAGGGCGAGCCGCTGCAGCTCATGCGCGTGGGCCACGGCGCCGCGCACGCCCGCTTCCGCGACCGGCCGATCGAAGTGACCGCGTGACCGAGGCCGCGGGCTCATCGACCGCGTGCGAGGTGGATCTTCAGTTCGCTATGACGGGCGATCACGTCGAAAGCGCGATCGTTGTGCAGCAGCGACGCGCCTGCCCTGATGATCGGTACCGCGATGGGGCAATCGCTCAGGGCCCGCAGGGTTTCTCCCGCATCCCGGCATGCCCGGTAGAGGCTCGCGGCTTCCTCGAAGTCCGCCAGTCCCTCCAGCGGCAGCACACGGAAGCTAGGGCGTACCGGATCCGACGGCCTCATTGAAGACCGGATCGCGGCCCGCCCTCGGTCCCGACGCGCTGCTCGCGCCACTGGGCGCGGCGCTCCGCGACGTCGCGGCCGACGAGGCGGACATCTGGGTGCACCGCCGCCGCGCCGCGATCACGCGTTATTCGCGTTCGTCGATCCACCAGAACGCTCTGTCCGACGAGACGCACGTGCATGCCCGCGCGATCGTCGGGTCCGCGATCGGCAGCGCCTCCGGGAACGCCGTCGACCTGCTCTCCCTGCGCGAGCTCCTCGCTCGCGCGGCGGCGCTGGCCCGGATGCAGGCGCCGAACGCGGACTGGCCCGGCCTGGCCGACCGCGGCGAGTACCGTCCGCCCGGCGCGTTCGACCCGGCGACCGCGGCTGCCGGGGCGAGCGAGCAGGCGGCCGCGGTCGGCCGGATCTGCGATGCCGTCGACGCTCGCGGATTCCGCGCGGCGGGGACGCACAGCGTCGAGGTGACCGAGGATGCCGTGGCGAACACGAACGGTGTCGCGGCGTACGCGCCGGCCACCGTCGCCTACTGCCGCGCGCTCGTCCTCGGCGACCACGGCGGGAGCGGCTACGCCGACGACCTCTCGCAGCGGCTCGACGACCTCGACCCCGAGGGCATCGCGGCGCGCGCGAGCGAGAAGTGCGCGCTCGATCGCGACCGGCGGCCCCTCGTGCCCGGCGACTACGAGGCCGTCTTCGAGGAGGACGCCGTCGCGGAGATCCTGCGGATCATGTCGCTCACCGGCCTCTCGGGCGCTTCCGTCCACGATGGCCGGTCGTTCATGGTCGGCGCCATCGACCGACCGGTGACCGGCGCCCGCTTCACGCTCCACGACGACGCGCTGCACCCGGGGCAGCTCGCGATCCCGTTCGATCCGGAGGGGACGCCGAAGCGCCGCGTGACCCTCGTCGAGCGGGGCGTCGCGCGCGGCCCGGTGTACGACCGCTGGTCCGCGAAGCGGGCGGGGACCGCGTCGACCGGGCACGCCGCCGACTACGGCCGCTACGCGCACGGCGGCCACGCCGGTAACCTCGTGATGGCCGGCGGGACCGCCACGCGCGACCAGCTCATCGCCTCGGTGGGCCACGGCATCCTCATCACGCGGTTCCATTACACGAACACGCCGGATCCGAAGCGCGCGACCATGACCGGGACGACCCGCGACGGCACGCTCCTCATCGAGGACGGGCGCGTCGCCGGCGCGCTGCCGAACCTCCGTTACACGATGAGCGCGCTCGACCTCTTCGCCGGCATCGAGCTGCTCGGGCCGCGGCGCCTCGTCCGCGACTGGTGGACCACGAACGGCATGGGCTCGATCGTCTGCCTCGCGCCGGCGATGAAAGTGTCCCGGGCGACGATCACCGGGGCGAGCCCGCTCTAAGCGTCGCCGCCTCGGCGTGGCCGACGCGTGGGTCCCGTGCGGCACGGCTCTTGCCGCTCGCCGGGTGAAGACGCGCGTGGAGGATCGCAGGTGGATGCGCTCGCGCTGCTGAAAGAGGACCACGACAAGGCGAAGACGCTCATGGCCCAGCTCGAGAAGACGACCGAGCGCGGGGTGAAGACGCGCCGTGAGAAATGGACGACCCTGCTGAAGGATCTGACCATCCACGAGAACATCGAGGAGGAGGTCTTCTACCCGGCCCTCGCCGAGCACCCGAAGGCGAAGGACCTCGTCCTGGAGGCGCTCGAGGAGCACCACCTCGTCGACGACATCGTGGAGCAGCTGAAGGACACGCCGTTCGAGGACGAGCACTGGGCGGCGAAGTTCAAGGTCACGAAGGAGAACGTCGAGCACCACATCGAGGAGGAAGAGGGCCCGATGTTCAAGACGGCCCGGAGCGTCTTCTCGAAGGAGGAGCTCGAGGACCTTGGCGCGCGGATGCGGGCATCGAAGGAAGCGCAGATGCGAGAGGCGATGCCGGAACGAGAGGAGGTGGAACTCTAGATGGGCATCATCCTGTGGCTCATCGTCGGTCTCATCGCCGGCGCGATCGCGCGCTGGCTCATGCCCGGACCTGACCCGATGGGCTGGCTCGGGACCATGGTCCTCGGCGTCATCGGCTCGCTCGTGGGCGGGACGATCATCAACCTCATCACGGGCGGCGGATTCGAGCTGACCCCGGCGGGGCTGCTCGGGTCGATCCTCGGCTCGCTCATCGTGCTGTTCGTATGGCGGCAGATGGGCAGAGGGCGCACCGCAGCCACCCCCTGAGGTCGCGAGCCGGTAACGAACTTCGGTACTCCCCCGAAGCGGTGACGCAGCCGCTCCGGGGGAGCACCACGCTTGGCCCTCATGGCGTCCATCCGCCGCACCCTGGCCGTCGGCGCCGCTGTGGTCGGCTATGCGGTCGCCTTTCCGTTCGCGCTGCCATACCTCCACGAGGCCGCCGGACTCCTCAGCGCAGTGCCCCTGGCGGCTGCCTGGCTTCTCCTCAGTACCCGAGCGACCGTGATCGCCGCGATGGTGCTGATCCCTCTCGATCTGATCCTGTACGACGCGCTCGACGGCGAGCTGCCGCTCGCCGCCCACCTCCTCGCGGCGGTCCTCTTCCTGGCCGGCGCGGGGTGGCTCGGGCTCCGGGCGCTCCACGACGTCCGCCGGCGCAGCGCCGAGCAGGAAGCGCTCCTCCGGGAGAGCGAGCTCCGCCTCCGGAGCGTCGTCAGCAGCGCCCCGATCATCCTCTACGCCCTGGATCGCGAGGGCCGCTACGTCTTCCAGGACGGATCGGGGCTCGCGGCGCTCGGGATCGTCCCGGGCGAGCACATCGGCCGCTCGTTCTTCGAGGTGAACGCCACGGATCCGCACCTCTGCGCCCTCACCCGGCGCGCGCTCTCGGGCGAGGAGATCCGCACGACGTACGGCGGCGAGGAGATCTCGTTCGACATCCACTACGTCCCGGTGCGCGACCGGGGGATCATCGCCGGCGTCATCGGCGTCGCGATCGACGTCAGCGCGAGCATGGCCGCCCAGCGCGAGCTCGAGCGGAGCACCGATCGGTTCCAACGGCTGTTCCAGCTCGCGCCCGTCGTGTCGTCGATCTCGCGCGTGTCCGACAACCGGCTCATGGATGTCAACGACGCGTTCTGCGAGACGTTCAAGCTCGCGCGCTGGGAGGCCATCGGGCGGACCGCCGAGGAGCTCGGCATCTGGCCCGATCCGGTGGACCGCGCCGCGTTGCTCGAGCAGCTCGCGACGAACGGCGGCTCGGTCCGGGGACGTGAGACCCGGGCGCAGGCGAGCGACGGGAGCGAGCGGCTGATCCTCGGCTCGTGGGATCGGGCGACGCTCGATGGCGAGGACGTGGTCATCGCGAGCGGCGTCGACATCACCGCCGGACGGCGGACGGAGGTCGCGCTGCAAGAGAGCGAGACGCGGTTCTCACGGGCGTTCGAGCGCAACCCCGCCGCGATCGCCATCACCCGCTTGGCCGACGGGCAGTTCCTCGAGGCGAACGAGAGCTGGATCGCGGTCACCGGGTACGGCGCGGACGAGCTCATCGGCCATACCGCGGACGAGCTCGGCCTCTGGGTCGACGGCGGCGCGGCGGCGATCGAGGATGTGGTCGAACACGGCTCGATCCGCGACAAGGAGCAGCGGCTCCGCGCGAAGTCGGGCGAGATCCGCGAGATGCTCGCATCGCTCGAGGTCCTCGACTTCGCGGCGGAGCGCGTCGTGCTCACGACCGCCATCGACATCACCGACCGCAAGCATGCCGAGCGCAAGCTCGAGTTCCGGGCGCTGCACGACGACCTCACGGGTCTGCCGAACCGCGTGCTCCTCGCGGATCGCCTCGACCACGCGATCACCGCGGCGCGGCGCGAGCGGACGTCGGTCGCGCTCCTCGTGATGGACCTCGACCACTTCAAGGAGATCAACGACACCTTCGGCCACCACGCCGGCGACGCGCTCCTCCAGCAGATCGGGCCGCGGCTGCGCGACGAGGTGCGCGCGTCGGACACGGTCACCCGGCTCGGCGGCGACGAGTTCGCGCTCGTCCTGCCGGGCGCGTCGGCGGCCGGCGCGAAGCAGATCGCCCGCGGCGTGACCGAGGCCGTCGGCCGTCCGTTCGTGATCGACGACCAACCGCTCCACGTCGATGGCAGCCTCGGGATCGCGATGTTCCCGGATCATGGCAACGACGCCGAGACGCTCCTGCGACGCGCGGACATCGCGATGTACATCGCGAAGCGCACCGGGACCGGCGTCGCCGAGTACGACGCGTCGAAGGACACGAGCGACGCGGCGCGCCTCGCGCTGCTCGGCGAGCTCGGCGCGGCGATCGAGAACGACGAGCTCGTCCTCTACTACCAGCCCCAGGTGCGGATCTCCGACGGGCAGGTGATCGCCATGGAGGGGCTCGTCCGCTGGCAGCATCCGACGCGCGGCCTGCTGCTGCCCGAGGCGTTCCTTCCGCAGGCCGAGCGCACCGCGCTCATCCGGCCGCTCACCCGGCACGTCCTCCGGATCGGGCTCGAGCAGCTGGCGGCCTGGCTGCCGGCGAACCCCGACCTGCGGATGGCGATCAACCTCTCCGCGCGCGACCTCGCCGATCCCGCGCTCGTGGAGCTGGTGATCGAGGCCGCCGGCGCGGCGGGCGTGCCGCCGAGCGCGATCGTGCTCGAGATCACGGAGAACCTGCTGATGGCCGACGCGATCCGCATCGGCGACACCATCAACCGGCTCCGGCAGGCGGGCATCGGCCTCTCGGTCGACGACTTCGGGACCGGCTACTCCTCGCTGGGGCTGCTCAGCCAGCTCGCGGTGCATCAGGTGAAGATCGACCGCTCGTTCGTCGGCACGATGCGCACCGACCCCGGCCATGCCGCCATCGTCCGCGCGACGATCGACCTCGGGCACGGCTTCGGCGCCGAGGTCGTCGCCGAGGGCGTCGAGGACGCGTTGACGCTGGCGGCGCTCGCCGATCTCGGCTGCGACATCGCGCAGGGCGACCTCACCGGGGCGGCCGCCGCGCCCTCGACGTACCGGCGGGGCCGCTTCCCTCGGCGCGCCGTCACGCAGACCGCTCGGGCCCGCGCCTCCTAAACACGCCCCGTGGCGTTTCCCAGAGGCCGCGTGCCCTGATGCGATCAGGGCTCGGCCGCGACGAGCGACCGGCCGGCGACCCGTGTTCTCGGGGCCTTTAGACCCGCATAGCGGGTCTTCCGGTATCCGGATACCCATCTTTTCGAGCTGCGCCAGCGACCGTGCTCGTCCTTCACCGCCCGCAACCGACCGCGCTCAGCGGCCTGGCGAAGTGCGGCGACCGAAGTCTCGGCATCGCTGAGCGCCTCGAGCGGAAGAAGCTTGACCTCGCCCGCGATCGCCGGTAGCAGGAATCGCATCAGATTGTCCAGCACAGCCCGCGCGAGCAGTTCGCCTAAAGGCTGGTCGTCACCACGGTCTGAGCGGTGAAGGGCATCGAGGTACCGAGAACGTTCCCTCTTCTGAACGACCGCTGGCGGATAGCCCAGGCGGACCAGCATGAGGTTCGTCAGGAGCCGTCCCGTGCGCCCGTTGCCGTCCAGGAACGGGTGGATCCGCTCGAAGGCCGCGTGCAGTCTCGCGACCCTCACACAGATCGGTCCAGCACCATTGACGAGCCCCCGCGCATCACGCACCCACTGTGTCATCCGTGCGTGTACGAGGGGCCACGTCGGAGGCCGCATCCCTTTCTGGAACGGTTGCAGATCGTGTTGGCGGAAGCTCCCCGGGGTCTCTTCGGGCAGCGCATCGGGGTGAGGCCCCACGGCCCACACAGGCGACATCGCAAGGGCATGGGCGTGGCGAACGTCTTGTAGTGTCAGAACGGGTTCCAGGGGCGTGGGAACGCGCTGGCGCGCTTGCTCGTAGACCCAGACGGCCGCATCGGCGTAGCCCTTGACCTCGAGGTATTCCTTGAGCTCCTTGCTTCCGACGGCCGCTCCGCGCGACAGGAGAACCTCGACCTGCTTCAGGACAAGTGTGTTGCCCTCGATCGCAGTCGAGTTGTGCGCCTCGTGGTACCAGATCGTTCGCCAAATCTCCTGTGCCTCCTCGGGTCGTGGGAGACCGCCGACCTCCTTGAGCGCGGCGACCTCGGCCTCGAGGCGTTCATGGATCGACTGGCGCGATGGGCGGCCGCCGGGCGACACACCAGACTCCTTCGACTGACCTTGTAGGTTGATGAATAGTCGTCAGACTAATTGAATCGAATAAACCTGTCAAAGCTTGAGTAGACGTCGCCGCCAACACTCGATCGAATAAGCCTGGCCCAAGCGCGCCTCGACCGCCGGACCCCGAATCTTGTCAATGCCCGGATGGCGCGAGGCCCTCAACGGCCGGCGCTCTCAGGTCGTCCCCGCGGCGACGCAGCGCGCAAGCGCGCCCACATCGACCGGTCCGCTCGTGTCCACGTCGATCCGCTCGATGCCAGCCCGATCGGGCGGCTCGAATATCGAGACGTCGTCGTCCCACGCGGCGAGGAGCGCGCGGTCGAAGTGGCCCGGATGGCGGGCACGGGTCGCGTAGCGCGCGCGGCGGAGGGCGTCGGGCACGACGCAGTGGACGAACACCGCCCGGCCACGCGCGGCGAGCTCGACCAGCGCCTCGGCTGAGCGCTCGCGGTGGAAGTTGCTCTCGACGACGACGCCGCTGCCGGCCGATACCGCGGCGCCGGCGAGCGCGAACAGCACCGCGTAGGTCGCCCGTCCGATCCGCCGGGAGGCCTCGATGTCCGGAGCGCCGAGGATGTCCATGAGCGGCTCCTTGATCGCGTCCTTGGCCACGAGCGGCAGCCCGAGGGCGGCGGCGAGGGCGACCGCGAGCGTCGTCTTGCCCGCGCCGGGCGCTCCGCCGACGAAGACGATGAGCGGCGCGGCGCGTGGCACGCTCAGCGGTGGCGGAATTGGCGGAACCGCCGGGGCGTCCGATGGACCCGCTGGCCCTCCTTCGAGATGATGCTGATCGAGCCGTCGGGCTCGAGGATCGCGGCGGAGACGCCGTCGAGGTCGGGGATCCCGTGCTGCCGCGCCGCGGTCTCGATCTCCTCGACCGTCACGCTCTCGCGCTTCAGATGCTCCTCGATCGGCTTCCCGTCCTGGAGGAGCAGCGTCGGCTCGCCTGCGAGCACCTTGCGCAGGAACGGGAGGTTCTCGCCGTACCGCGCGACGATGACGTTCGCGGTGGTCAGCGTCGTTGCGGCGATGATCCCGCCGAGCAGCGAGTTGTCGCCGCCGTTCATCGCGTTCTGCACGGAGTTCGCGATCACGAGGATGACCACGAGGTCGAACGGCGTCATCTGACCGAGCTCGCGCTTGCCCGCGACGCGCAACAGGATCAGCACGGTCAGGTAGACGACCGCGGTGCGGAACACGATCTCGAGCGCCGGGGTGGTGAGGTCGAACACGGCGAAAGATTACGGCGCCGTGCCCGCGACGAGCGCCTGCAGGTAGCGGACAACGCTCCAGCGGTCCGCGTCGGAAAGGCGCGGCCGGCCGGTGGCCGGGTCGAGCGCGCCCCAGGCCGGCATCTGCGTGGCGGTGATGCCGTTCGAGATCCAGTAGTGGACCTCGCCCGGCGCGTGCTGCGGCACGTGGAGCTGGAGGTTCACCGGGCGGGGGAGCATCGAGAGCGCCGCGGGCCCGTCGCCTCGCGCCTGCGGCCCGTGGCAGATCGCGCAGTTCGCCTGATAGACCTCCTTCCCCTGGCGCACGGTCTCCGGGGTGTCCGGGGTCGGGTTCTGCTCGAACCGCGCGGTGAGCGGGACTGGCGGAGTGGGGATGTTCGGCGCGACCGTGTAGGCGAGGATGAGCGCGAGCGCCGCGAGGCCGCCGAGCAGGGCGGTCGAGACGCCGAAACGGCCCCACGGACGCTGGCGGGCGTACGCGGTCGCGGTAAGGACACCGAACACGGCGATCCCGATGCCGAGGAAGAGCGCGATCTGCTCAAGGCCCTGGCGGCTGATCGGGAACGTCATGCTTGACGGTCTCCTTCTTCTTCCTGTGCTCCTTGCGCACCGACCAGAGGTACAGGCCGAGGAACACCGCGACCGGCAGCACGATCTCGACGAGCTCGTCGAGCATCGTCCCGTGCGCGATCACGACGATCACGGCGAGACCTCGAACTCGTACCGCGCGCTGTTCTCGGGCCCGCCGATCGCGATGGTCATGCTCCACTTCCCGCGGCCGAGCGCGGCGATCCGCAGCTCGTAGCGGCCCGGCCCGATCTCCTTCGCGGCGATCGGGCCCGGCGCACCGGTCTGGCCGCTCCCCGCGGCGAGCGTCCCGATGATCTGTTGCGATGAGGCGGGATCGCCCTTGGCGTCGACCACGACGACGTTCAGTGTGAGCGGCGCCCCCTCGACCGGCACGCTCGGATCGGGGAACACGACGAGGTTGTACGCGTTCGCGGTGAGCGCCCGCGCGGTCGCCCCCTGGTCGCTCGGCTGCGAGACCGGGACGGTGAACACGGTCGAGACGTCGTCGCGTCCGGTGAGCCGGACGATCGTCTGGACGCGCCACGTGCCGAACATCGAGGTCGGGCTGCCCTCGGCCACGTACTCGCCGGGCGCGCGCTCGGTGGTCGCGAGCTCGCTCTCCCCCATGTCGTGCTCGATCATCGTGAACCGGAGCACCACCTTCTCCGCGCTGTGGACGGGCGTCAGCCCCTCGTGCACGCGGAGCACGTAACGGTTGCGCCCCGGAAGTGACGTGGGCACGACGAGCTCGAGGCGCAGCCCGCCGACGTGCCGCGTCTCGTCGAACGCCGCGCCGGTGGGTTGGGCGGGTGGGGCGAGCGAGGTCAGGATCGACGCGGCGACGATCACCGCGCCCAGCAGGCCGCTCTCGACGACCGTCGAGCGCACGAGCGCGCGCCGCTCGCCCCGCGGGCCGAAGCGGAGCAGGTTGAGCGCGCCGAAGGCGACCGTCACCGCGAGCAGCACGATCTTCGCGAGCAGCGCGAGACCGTACGGCGTCTCGACGAGGTCCTGGAGCAGGACGAGCCGGCCGAGCGATTGCACCGTGCCGCTCGTCACGAGCACGGCGACCGCGACGAGCGCGACGAGCGAGAAGCGTCGGACCGTCCCGGCCAGCGCCGCCACCTCGCGGTCGCGGTCCCGCAGCAGGATCCACAGCATCGCCGCGACGCCGCCGGCCCATGCCGACACCGCCACGACGTGGACGAGGTCGAGGACCATGTCCTTCGGGTCGCCGAGCGCCGCCGCGTGCGAGACGAGCGTCGCCGTCAGGGCCGCGGTGAGAGCATTGCCGAGGATCACGACCCGCCGCGGGCGCGCGCCGAACGGCGCGACGGCCGCAGCGGCGATGACGAGCCCGGTGAGCGCCCGCGCGCCGAGCAGAAGTGCGAGCCGCGGCGGGATCCGCGCCCCCTGCTCGAGGGCGAGCGCGGCGCTGCCCAGCACGAGGAGGCCCGCCGCCAGGAAAACGAGCTCGCGCTCGTGGCGGCGCTCGGGCTCCGAGCTGGCCGGATGCACGACGAGGCCGAACAGCGCGACGCCGAGCGCGAGCGCGATGCCCGCGTAGGAGAGCGCCCGGCCGGCGACCTCGAGCGGCGACGGAGGCGGAGCGGCGTTCGGGACGTCCGGGAGGCTCGGGAGCGGCGCGTCGCCGACGGCGAACGCGAACGTCCCTTTCGTCTCGTGGCCGTCGACGGCGGAGAGCGCGGTCCACGCGACGGTGTATCCGCCATCGCCGATCGGCCCCACGCCCACGCGCAGGCCGTTCGTCTCACCCGAGGCGCTCGTGTCGCCGAGATCGACGCGCGTGCCCTTCGTGTCCAGGACCTGGAGCACGCTCGCCTTCGGGTCGGGCGGCTCGCTGAACGCGACGCGCACCTCGCCGGGCGCCTTCACGAGCCGCGCGTCGGCCGCCGGGTTCGACCGCACGTAGTTCGCGTGGGCGGCGACCGGGCCTGCGCCCGTGGCCGCGCCCGCCAGCGCGAGCGCGACCGCGAGGAGCAGGCGTCTCATCGCCGCCGCATGCCGGCGGCGAGGGACGCGATGGAGACGAGGATCGCGATCGCACCCAGGACGAGCGCGGCGGTGAGCTTGGCGTTGGCGTCGTCGAGCTGGCGGGACAGATCGGCGGTCGAGGGAACGCTGTTCGGGAACTGGAGCGGCGCGATGTCCTCGATCGCGCCGAACCGGCCGGGGCCGGACTCGAACCGCTCATCGACCTTCGACGTCCCGACCGTGCCGGTGATGTGGAACGTGTAGTCGCCCGTGCGTGTCGGCAGGACCTGAGCCTGGTAGTGGCCCGGCATGCCGAAGCGCGCGGCGAGGGAAAGTGGGCGCGTGCTCGCGCCGCCGCCGGCGACGAGCTCGGCCTGCAGCGTCTTCTCGAGGCCCTCGACCGCTTTCGTCGTGGCGGTCTCGGTGACGGTGAGGTCGAGCCCGTTGATCAGCCCGACGTACGACGGCTCGGTGAGCCACCCGACGACGAACGTGTACGGCCCGACGTTGCGGCGCTCGTGAGCCGAGGCGGTGTTCGCGAAGGACGCGGTGGAGACCACGATCACGGCCAGCGCGGCCGCGACCACGAAGCGGCGAGGCATCGGACCCTCCTTCGGATCTAGGTCGCGGGGAGGCTGAGGAGGGTCGCAGCGCGCGGCGGTCCGTGGTCGAGCGGGTGACGCCACTGCGGCGCGGCGAGCCGCACCGGCGCGATCGCGGTGAGCGGCCGGCGGGTCGGGCGGGGAAGCCGCGGCACGCGGAACGTGAGCAGCGCGAGCGCGAGCGCGGCGAGGCCGACGGCCAGCGACGTCTCGAGGGTCCAGCGCGGCCCGCGCGCGGTGGTGGCGGATCGTTCGAGCCGGAGGAGGAAGAGCGGGTAGCGGTACGCCGCCAGGACGTGATCGTGGAACGCCGGTGTGCCGGGCGGGTGGGCGTGCGGCGCGACGGCGAGCCCGGATGACGAGAACGCCGTGGCGAGGGCAGCGAGCGCGAACACGAGCGCCCCGAGCCAGCGCATCACCGTGACTCTACGGCCCGGCAGCGACGGCAGATACCGACGATCGCCGAGTGCGCCATGTCCGGCTCGAACGCGTAGTCGTCTCGCACCCGCCGGGCCAGCGCTTCGAGGACCGGGCGGCCGATCTCCGTCTCGTCGCCGCAGCTCCGGCACACGAGGTGGCCGTGCGCCGTCGCATCCGCGCGATGCCACCGCGTGACCCGATCGTCGAGGTGGGTGTGGGTCACGTAGCCCAGCTCCTCGAGCGTCTCGAGATTGCGGTACACGGTGGACGGGTCGATCGCCGGGTGCCTGGCCCGCACGCGGCGCGCGATCTCCTCCGCCGTGACGTGATGGCGGGCGCGCTGGACCGCATCGAGCACGAGCTGTCGCTGCACGGTCATGCGACGGCCCTTCGCCCGGATCTCGCTCCCGACGCTCATGTCGCAAGCCTGCCGCATTCGCCACCATATCGCAATAAGACACTGTTGCGACTCATTGCATTAGTGTGGCGCGGAATGGATCTCGGCATGGCCGGTCTCCTCCTCGGGATGGTGGCCCTCGGGTTCCGCCACGGCTTCGACTGGGACCACATCGCCGCGATCACCGACATCACGAGCACCACCGCGGCCGGGCACGCCGACACGGACATCCCCGTTGTCGCGCCGATGCCGGCGCACGGGCACGAGTCCGGTCCGGCCGGGCATCCGCACTCGCATGCCGGCGCGCCCGCGGTGCACGTGCTCGTCGAGTCGCGCTTCGCGCACGAGCAGCGTCACGCGATCGGGCTCGCGAGCCTCTACGCGGTCGGCCACGCCGCGATCGTCGGGCTGCTCGGCGGCGCGGCGCTGCTCCTCGGCGCGGTGCTGCCGGAGTGGGTCGACCCGCTGCTGCAACGCGTCGTCGGCGCGACCCTGATCCTGCTCGGGGTCTGGGTCCTCATCTCGGTGACCCAGTACCTGCGCGGCTCCGGCGAGTTCCGGATGCGCAGCCGCTGGATGCTCGTGTTCGCCGGCGTGCGCTTCGCCTGGGCTCGCCTGCAGGGCCGGATCCACGGTCACGAGCACCAGGCGATCGCGCACGCCTCGCAGTACGGGCCGCTCACCGCGCTCGTCGTCGGCATGATCCATGGCATCGGCGCTGAGACCGGGTCGCAGGCGCTGCTCCTGGCCGGTGTGGCGGGCGTGAGCGGCGGGCAGGGCATCGTGATCCTCGCCGCGTTCATCGTCGGGCTGCTCCTGTCGAACAGCCTGGTCGCGGTCGTGAGCGCGACGGGCTTCATCGGCGCGCAGCGGCTGCAGCGGGTCTACGTCGCGGTCGGGGCGGTCGCCGGAGCCTCGAGCCTGGTCGTCGGGCTGCTGTTCATCGCCGGTCTCGGCACGGCGCTCCCCGATCTGCAGGAGCTCCTCTTCGGCCGTCCGTGAGGCTGGGCACGGCCCTTGCCGAGACGTCCGGCGTGGAAGAGAGCTGGGGTCTTCACCGCGGCGACGACATCGACGAGACGCTCGTGGTGATCGACGCGCTCGGTGGCGGGACCAGGTACGAGGTCTACCGCGCATGGGATCGCACGCTGTTCTGCGAGGTCGCGGTGAAGGCGCTCCGTCCGAGCCGGCTCCCGGACCACTACGCGCTCGGCGGGTTCGAGCGCGAGGTGGCCATCGCGCGGCGGCTGCTGCATCCGAACCTCGTGCGGTACCTCCGGTGGCGGCCCGGGCCGCCACGGCCCTACTTCGTCATGGAGTTCATCCGCGCGCAGACCCTCGAGGACCACCTGAACGAGCACGACGACGTGAGCGTGCCCGAGATCTGCCTACTGGGCGTCCGGATGTGCTCGGCCCTCCACTACCTGCACAGCCAGTCGGTGATCCACCTCGACGTGAAGCCCGAGAACCTCACGATGGGTGACCCGCCGCGACTCCTCGATCTGAGCCTCGCCCGGCTCGCCCCCGGGCCGACGGAGCTCGGAGGGGAGATCGGCACGTCGGCGTACATGGCGCCCGAGCAGTGCCTGGCCGGGCGGGTGACGCCCGCGACCGACCTCTTCGGCCTCGGTGTGACGCTGTACGAGGGGCTCACCGGCATGCGTCCGTACTCCGCCGGCGTCGAGGAGAGCACCGTGCCCGCCGAGCGCTATCCCCAGCTCGTCGAGGAGCCCGAGCCGCTCCGTGCCCGCTTCCCCGAGCTTCCGCGATCGTTGGACCAGGCGATCATGGCCTGCCTCGAACGTGACCCGGCCAAGCGTCCGGCGTCGGCGATCGAGATCGCGATCGCGCTCGAGGGCGTCCTCGAGGAGTTCCACATCGACGAGCTGCTCGCTTGGCCGCGAGCGCTGCCGGTGCGACCACGCGCGTCGCTCACACCCGTCGCGACGTTCTGACCTTCTCGTTACAGACATGACGAGCGGGCCGTTGCGTGCTCGCCGAAATTGGTATCGCGTCGCGCCCCGACCATGCATGCCCTCCCTCGTGAGACGCGCCGGGTGGACGAGCGCGAGTACTCAATTTTAAGGAGGGACCATCGGCATGGAACGCAAGACGACTGTCGCCCTGCAAGCCGCGACGGCCGCCGCAGCCGCCGGGCTCGTCTTCGGGGTCTGGTCGAATACCGCGGCAGCGAGCGAGCAGTCGTACTACGGCCTCGATGTCGCACTGCTACGCACCGACGTCGGCGTCGTCAACGGACCGGTCGGGTCGCGCCTGTATCCGGACATCTTCGCGCCGCGGAATTCGAAGGTGGGGGCGAAGAACAAGACGAAGGCAGGGGCGGACGCGAAGGCGGACGCCGACGCCAAGGCCGGAGCGGAGGCCGCCGCCAACGCGAAGGCCGGGACCAGCAAGGTGGAAACGGTCGTCCAGGCGATCAAGGCGGTCGTGGCCAAGGTTGCGTCCAACCACGCCTCGGTCAACGCGAACGCCAATGCGAACGCGAACGCGGGAGCTGGCGCGAATGCGGGCGCGGGTGTGAACGCGAAGGCCGCATCGAACCACGCGGCCGCGCAGACGAACGTCGCCGCGACGTCGTCGAAGGCGGGTGCCGCGGTCAGCGCGAAAGCGTCGCAGCACGCCGCCGCGAACGTCAACGCGACGGCATCGAACCACGCAGGAGTGGACGTCGCCGCGAAGGGGTCGAACCACGTCGGAGCGGATGTCACCGCGAAGGGATCGAACCACGCCGGAGCGAACGTGAACGCGGGCTCGGCTTCGGGTCATGGCGCACTTGCCGTCACCGTGAAGACGTCCAAGCACGGCGGTGTCACGGTCAAGGCCGCCTCGGGGTCACAGCACGCCGGTGTGAACGTGAACGCCAACGGCTCGCAGTCCAAGGTCGGCGCAACGGTCGGTGCCAACGGATCGAGCTCCAAGGTCGGAGCGACCGTGAAGGCGAACGGCTCGGCCTCGAAGGTCGGAGCCACCGTGAACGCGAACGGCTCGCAGTCGAAGGTCGGAGCCACGGTGAAGGCAAATGGCTCGCAATCCAAAGTCGGCGCAACGACGGGAGCGAACGCGTCGGCCTCGAAGGTCGGGGCGACCGTCAACGCGGGCGGCTCGCAGTCCAAGGTCGGCGCGACAGTGAAGGCCAGCTCGGCGTCGAAGGTCGGCGCCGCAGTGAACGGGTCGCAGTCCAAGGTCGGGGCGACCGTGAAGGAGAGCTCCGCATCGAAGGTCGGCGCGACCGTGAACGCGGGCTCCCAGTCCAAGGTCGGAGCCACGACGAACGCGAACTCGTCCGCATCGAAGGTCGGCGCGACGACCGCCGGGAACGCTTCCGCCTCCAAGGTCGGAGCCACCGCGGCGACCGGCGGATCCCAGTCCAAGGTCGGCGCAACGACGGCCGCCGGGGCCTCGGCGTCCAAGGTGGGCGCCACGACCGCGGCGAACGGGTCGCAGTCCAAGGTCGGCGCAACGACCACCGCCAACGCATCAGCCTCTAAGGTCGGCGCCGCGACGAACGGGAACGCCTCCGCCTCCAAGGTCGGCGGCGCGACCAGCGCGAACGCGTCGGCGTCCAAGGTCGGCGCAACGGCCGGATTGACCGGCACCGGAACGACCGGTGAGAACGTGTCGGCCAACGCCAGCGAGAACGCCGAGGCCGGCACCACGGCCGGCACGAGCACCACAGCGAACAACGTCAGCACGTCGACGAACACGACCACCACGACGACCACGAACGGCACGACGGCCGCGAACAACTCGGCGGTGCTCGGCACTCAGACCGCACCGAGCGGTCAGAGCAGCGTCTCCGGCCAGGCCGGCCAGGGCGCCGGCGCGATGACCGGCGTGGCGGGTCAGCAGAGCGGCGGCGCGGTCGCCGGCGCTGGATCGCTTCCCGGCACGAGCACGGACTTCGCAAGCCTCGCGGGTCTCGGCTACGCCCTCGTGGGCGCGGGCACGGCCCTCATCATCCGGCGGCGTCGCCAGCGGTAACCGCCGCGCCATCGATCGCGAGACGAATGGGCTCGGGGAGCGCGAACGTTCCCCGAGCCCATACTCGTTCCGGTGCTCGCCGCGGCCGCGCTCGTCGCGCTCGGTATCGGCATCGGGACGTTCGGCACGCTGATCGGCGCTGGCGGCGGCTTCATCCTCCTCCCGATCCTGGCACTCACCTCACCGCACGAGGCCACCAGCTCCCTCACGGCGACCTCGCTCGCGGTCGTGGCCGCGAACGCCGGGTCGGGCGCGATCGCGTACGGCCGGCAGCGCCGGATCGATCTTCGCTCGGGGATCCCGTTCGCCATCGCGACGGTCCCGGGCAGCATCGCGGGCGCGCTGCTCACGCGGATCGTTCCGCGCGGGCCGTTCGACGTGGCATTCGCGGCGCTCCTGCTCGCGCTCGCCCTCCTCGTCATCCGCGCGCAGCCTGACCGCTCCGAGCCGGCCCCCGAGGGTGCCGCCTGGTGGCGGATCCCGCGCGTCCTCGTCGACGCCGAGGGGAGCGTGCATCGCTATCACGTCGAGCTCCCTCTCGGCATCGCGATCTCGTTCGTGGTCGGCTTCGCCTCCAGCCTCCTCGGGATCGGCGGCGGGCCGATCCAGGTGCCCGCGCTCATCGGATTGCTCGGGTTCCCGGTGCATGTGGCGACCGCGACATCGCAGTTCGTGCTCGCGATCATGGCCGCGATGGGGACCATCACCCATATCGCCGCCGGTGACCTGGACGGTCAGCTCGGGCGCGTCGCCCCGCTCGCGATCGGCGCGATCGTCGGCGCGCAGCTCGGCGCGCGCCTGAGCCGGCGGGTCGGCGGCACCGTCATCGTGCGGATCCTCCTGCTCGCCCTCGTCGTCGTCGCCGTGCGCCTCGGCGCGCAGGGACTGCTCGGCGTGTGATGCTGCTCCGAGCGCTCGTGCTCGTGCTGCTGCTCTCCTCCTGCGCGGGGTGGAACAGCGGACGCTCCGGCGACGTCATCGACGCGCACGTCGTCCGCGTGGTGGAGCAGGGGACCCGTCCGGCGAGCGAGCCGGGCGTGCCCGGCCAGCCCATCCAGCGCGTCGAGCTGGAGCTCGACGCGAGCCTCTACCGGGGCGAGCACGTGGTCGTCGAGTGGGGCGGGCACAACGCGCTCAACGCGAACGGCCTTCTCGCGCCCGGCGATCGGGTCCTCGTATCGCAGCAGCGCGGCGAGGGCGACGTGCGTCAGTACGCGATCGAGGACATCGTCCGGCTTCCGTCGCTCGCGCCGCTCCTCGCGCTGCTCGTCCTCGCGCTGCTCGTCGTGGCCCGCTGGAAGGGACTCGCGTCGCTCGCCGGGCTCGCCGGGAGCCTCGCCGTGTTCCTGCTGGCGATCGTCCCGGCCGTCGGGCGCGGCGACGACCCGCTCGCGGCGACGCTCGTGGGCGCGTTCGCCGTCCTCATCGTCGCGATCTTCGTCGTGCACGGCTTCAATCGGAAGAGCCTGGCCGCGCTCGCCGGGACGGCGGTGTGTCTTCTGGTCGTCATCGGCCTCGCTGCGGCGGGCCTGGTCCTCGCGCACGTCACCGGCTTCGGCACCGAGGAGGCGGTGTTCCTCGCCGTCGGCACCGGCGGGCGCGTCGACCTCGCGCGGCTCGTGCTCGCCGGCGTCGTGGTCGGGTCGCTCGGCGCGCTCGTGGACATGGGGGTCGGCCAGGCCTCGGCGACGTTCGAGCTCGCGGCGATCGATCCGGACCTGCGCGGCGGGCGCCTCTACGGAAGCGCGCTCAACGTCGGGCGCGATCACATCGGATCGCTCGTGAACACTCTCGCGCTCGCCTACTTCGGCACGTCGCTCCCATTGATCGTCCTGCTGTCGCTCGGGAACATGCCGCTGTCGCTCGCGCTGAACGGCGAGACGATCGTCGGTCCGCTCGTCGCGATCCTCGTGTCGAGCGTCGGGCTCGTGCTCTGCGTCCCGATCACGACCGCCGCAGCGGTCGCCCTCGCCGGCCGCCGCACCTAACGACGGCCGGCGAGCTCCGCGCTAGGCCGCGTGGCTCCGCGGCGGTGCCGGACGCTGCTGCTCGCGCTGCGGCGGGGCCGTGGGCCGCGCCGCACGCAACGCGATCGCGTCGGCGATGATCGCGCCGACCGCAAGCGGGATGAAGACGCTGGGACTTGCGCGGTCCCAGCCGAGCGCCGCGTCGACGGAATACACCCCCGGCCCGCTCATCCCGATCGCCGCGCACACGAGCATGAGGACGAACGGGTACTCGTAGCCGCCCGCACTCGCCCACATGCCCTTGGGCCAGTGGGCCTTCGCGATGGCGACGATGAAGTGGCCGACGAGCGCCGCGGCCGCGAGCGGCGTCAGGAAGCCGAGCGCGATGGCGATGCCGCCGATCAGCTCGGCGCCCGCGGCGAGCGTCGCCCAGAGCGGCGCCGGACGGAAGCCCATCGAGGCGACGACGCCGGTCCAGCGGACGAAGCCGGGACCGCCGGCCACGCCGAGCACCTTCTGGGCCCCGTGGCCGAAGATCAGCAGGCCCACAGCGAAGCGAATGACGAGGAGCGATAGCGATAGATCCACTTGTCGGAAACCTCCCGTTCCGCTGCCGGGTGCCGCATACTTGTTGCCAGCGACCCCCGTTGGAACGGGCTGGATCGGAGTGTCCCCCTCAGTGCCGCAGATCACCCCTGAGATGACCATCGCTGCCGTCACCGAACGCTGGCCGGAGACCGCCCGGATCTTCGCCCGGTACGGTCTCGGCTGCGCCTCGTGCGCGATCAGCAAGAGCGAATCGGTGCTCCAGGGCGCCACCGGCCACGGTGGCGGCCGGGTGAACGTCGACGACCTGCTCCGCGACCTCAACACGTTCGCCGACACCGGCAAGCTGCCCAACGGGCTGCCCGACGCGGCGCACGTCGCGCCCGGCGGCGGCATGCGCGCGAAGGGGATGGCCGAGCAGAAGGGCATCAAGCAGGTGATCGCCGTCATGTCCGGCAAGGGTGGGGTCGGGAAATCGCTCGTCGCGGGGCTGCTCGCGGTCGGCCTGCGCCGGCGCGGGCTGCGCGTCGGCGTGCTCGACGGCGACATCACCGGGCCGTCGATCCCGCGGATGTTCGGTGTGAAGGAGAAGCCCGGCGTCGCCGGGCCGAACACGCTCCAGCCGCCGCTCTCGCGCGGCGGCATCCCGATCATGTCGATGAACCTGCTCCTCCCGGGCGAGGAGGAGGCGGTCATCTGGCGCGGGCCGATGGTCTCCGGGGCGATCCGGCAGTTCTTCAGCGACGTCGCGTGGGGCGAGCTCGACTACCTCATCGTCGATCTGCCGCCCGGGACGAGTGACGCGCCGCTCACGGTGATGCAGGCGCTGCCCATCGCGGGGGTCGTTCTCGTCACGACGCCGCAGGCGCTCGCGACGATGGTCGTGACGAAGGCCGTGCGCCTCGTGAAGCAGCTCGGCGGCGACATCTTCGGCGTCGTCGAGAACATGGCCTACGT
>DASWCU010000033.1:0-5340 GCA_036389935.1 Candidatus Limnocylindria bacterium | reverse complement strand
CACGTCGCCGCGCACATCACGCTCAGCGCGAACAGCCCATCCACTCAGTCGACCAATGGGAGGTCTTCGTGATGCGTCTCTCCGTGCCGCGCGCCATCGCGATCGCCGGCGCGCTCGTCGCCCTCGCGAGCTTCTTCCTGCCCTGGGTCCGCTACCAGAACGGCGAGTACAGCGGCGCGGACCTCGCGCGCGCGATCGGTCCGGCGCTCGCGGGCGTGCCGGCCGGTGGGATCAAGGGCTTCGACATCGCCCTGTTCGTCGTACCGGCGCTCGCCATCATCGCCGTCGGGCTGAACATCGTTTCCCTGCGCTCCGTCGACGCCGAGCGCGAGGCTCGCTATCGGGTGCTCGGCGCGGCCTTCGCGATCGCGGGACTCGGCGTGTCGCTCCTCTTCCTCGGGAGTGCCGTCCTTGGCGGCGCCCCGGGCATCCAGTTCCAGCCGGGCCTGGTCCGGACCGACAACGCCGTGACGACGAGCGTGGCGAAATCCCTCGGCGCCGGTGCCTTCGTCTCGGTGGGCGCCGGGGTGTTCCTCACGATCCTCGGCTTCCTCGCGTCGGTCGTCGGGGCGATCTTCGAGCGAACGGCGCAGGCCGTGCGCGCCGCGTGGCGCACCCAAGACCTCGTCCTGCTCGCGGTCATCGCCGTCGTCTTCGGCGCCGTCTACTGGGCCTGGCTGGCGCCGTACATCTGGGTCGAAGGCGTCGCGGGCCAGGCCGGTTCGGAGTTGTTCTTCGCGGTCTGGTTCACGAGCGGTCTCCTGGGTGGATACATCCTCCGTCGGCCGGGCGCTGCCTTTCTCACCGAGACGCTGACCGGCGCGGCCGAGGTGCTGATCGGCGCCCCGGCCGGCCCGATCCTGGTGATCACCGCGATGATGGAAGCGCTCGGCGCCGAGCTCGTCTTCGCCGCGACCGGATACCGGCGCTGGGGCTGGGCCACGATGCTCACCGCGGGCGTGGCCACCGCGCTCGTCGCGCTGCCATGGAACTGGCTCCGGCTCGGCTACTTCGCGCTCTCGCCGGGACTGCTCATCGGGCTCATCGCGGTGCGGATCGTGGCCGGTCTGTTCGCCGGCGGTGCCGCGAAGGTCCTCGGTGACCTCGTCGCCGCGACCGGCTCGCTGAACGCCTATGCCGTCGGCCGCGAGCGCGTAAGGGAGGTGTGAGCGACGAGCGGCTTCGCCGCGAGATGTGACCGAGGAGCGGCCATTCGCTGAGGTCGACGGCCTCACCGTCCGCCACATCGGACGCAAGGCTGCCGCCCTCCGCGACGTCAGTTTCCGGTGGGAGCGCGGCGAGCGGCTCCTGCTGCTCGGCCCGAGCGGGAGCGGCAAGAGCACGCTCGCGCTCTGCCTCGACGGCGTGATCCCGCATTCGCTCGAGGTGCATTGGGAGTCCGGCGCCGTGCGGATCGAGGGCCGCGACACCCGCGCGACCCAGATGGCCCGCCTCGTCGCCGACGTCGGCGTCGTGTTCCAGGATCCCGAGACGCAGCTCGTCATGCCGACCGTCGACGACGAGCTCGCGTTCGGCCTCGAGAACCTCGGCGTCGATCCGGCGACGATGCGGTCGCGGGTCGTCGACGCGCGGCGCGCGCTCGGGCTCGTCGGCGTGTCGGAGCGCATCGACGAGCTCTCGGGAGGCACGAAGCAGCGGGTCGCCCTCGCCGCGCTCCTGGCGATGCGGCCGGGCGCGCTCGTGCTGGACGAGCCGACCGCGAACCTCGACCCGGCCGGGACGGCCGAGGTCTTCGCCGCGGTCGAATCGCTGGCGCGCGATCGCACGCGCTCCCTGCTCCTCATCGAGCATCGCCTCGACGAGGCCCTCCCACTGGTCGATCGGGTCGTCGTGCTCGACGCCGAGGGCCGGCTCGCGCTCGCCGGGACGCCCGACGAGGTCTTCGTCGGCGCGGAGGCGGCGCTGGACCGTCTCGGCGTCTGGGTGCCGCAGCTGCGCCGGCTCGCGGCGCTGCTCGAGAGCGATGCGCTGCCGCGCGGCGCGGACGACGCGGCCGCGCTCGTCGCGGCACGCTGGCCCGCCGCGGCCATCGAGCGGGAGCCCGCCGGTCGCGCGGCGGGAGAGCGGCTCGTCGCCGCGCGGGACGTGACGTTCGCCTACGGCGCCCGGACGGCCGTGCGCGACGTCTCGTTCGAGCTCGCGCGCGGCGAGCTGGTCGCCGTCGTCGGCGCGAACGGGGCGGGGAAGAGCACGCTCGGGCTGCTCCTCGCCGGCGGGCTCACGCCGACGCGAGGACGGATCGAGCGGCGCGGGCGGGTCGCGTACGTCTTCCAGTATCCGGAGCACCAGTTCGTCGCCCGCACCGTCGCCGACGAGCTCCGCGTCACGCTGCGCGACGGCCGGCTTGACGCCGCGACGGTGGACCGTCGATGCGACGAGCTCCTGACCTCGATCGGTCTGGAGCGGCTCGCGGCGGCGAGCCCGTTCTCGTTGAGCCACGGCCAGAAGCGCCGGCTCTCGGTCGCGACGGCGCTGGCCGCCGATCCCGACGTCCTCATCCTCGACGAGCCGACGTTCGGCCAGGACCGCGGCCACACCGAGGCGCTCATGTCGCTGCTCGGCCGGCTGCGCGCCGAGGGTCGGGCGGTCCTCGTCCTGACGCACGATCTGGCGCTCGTCGCGGACCACGCGACGCGCGTCGTCGCGATGGCCGGCGGCGCGGTCCTGCATGACGGTCCGGTCGCGGACCTGTTCGCCGCCGACCGGCTGCTCGCGGCGACGCGCCTCCGGCGGCCCATCGTCGCCGAGGCCTTCCGCCGGGCCCGCGCGGCACGACCCGACGTGCCGCCGCTCACCGGGCTCGCCGAGGCGCGTCGCGCGCTGGCGCATCGCGGCTTGGCGCGATGAGCGGATACCTCACGCGTCGGGATCCGGCGATGAAGCTCGGCGTCGCGCTCGGGCTCTCGTTGCTCCTCGTCTTGGTCATCGATCCGATCACGCCGCTCGTGTTCCTCGCCCTCGCATCGATCGCGGCGCTCGCGCTCGGCGGCATGCGCGCCGCCTCGCTCGGCCGGACGCTCGTGCCGCTGCTCGTCGTCGCGCTCGGGTTCGTGTGGACGAACGCCGTCTTCGCCGTCCCGCGGCCGGGGGACGTGCCCGTGGGGCTAGGCCCGTTCCGGGTGAGCGGCTCCGGCCTGCTGTTCGGCCTCGGCATCGCGATGCGCGGGCTCGCGATCGGCATGCTGTCGATCGTCGCGGTGCGCACGAGCGACCCGGCGGCGCTCGCGGCGAGCCTGGTCCGTAACGCTCGAGTGCCGTACCGCCTCGCGTACGCGTTGCTCGCGGCGCTGCGGTTCTTCCCGTTCGTCGGCGATGAGTACCAGCAGCTCGGGCTCGCGCGCCGGATGCGCGGGCTCGCGCCGCGATCGCCTCGCGCGCGGGTCGAGGCGTTCATCGGCCGCATCGTCCCACTGCTCTCTGACGCCGCGCGTCGGGCCACGCGCCTCGCGGTCGCGATGGACGCGCGCGGGTTCGCGGGCGCGACCGCGCGCACGGCCTATCGCGAGACGCCGGTCACCGGCGCGGACTGGATCTTCGTCGCGGTCGCGCTCGCGATCGCGGCCGCGATCGTCGTAGCCGGAGGGGCTTTCGGCTGGCTCCGGATCTGGGACGGCCGTTTCTCCGCGTGACACGCCGCGTCGTCACCACCGCTGCGACCATGCCCGCTTGTCATGCGCGGGGACTCGGTCATGATGGTGCGTTCAGTGACCTCCGCTCTGCTGGAGAAGCAGCGCCCTCGCTTGCGCGATCGCGGGACACTCCGGCCTCACGGCGTGCTCGCGGGTCCCTCCGCCCCAGCCGCGCAGTCACGCCACCAGCACGTGTCGGGGAACCACGGGCCCGACGACGATCCCGCATCCTGCGCCGCCGTCCACTCCGGAGTGCCCTCGATCTCGGATGAAGATCTGGTTTGCACGCCTCCAGAAGGGATCGCGTCGCTCACCGACGTACGCGAGGTGGCTGCACCTCCGCAGCTCCATGCGGTGACGACAAGTAGCGCCAGAGCCACGAGCTTCCAGGGCTGCCATCGGGTCTCGATGTGAGCTTCCATTTGGCTGACTCCTTTCGGCTCGGACGCTAGGCGGGTGCCGGCGCTCGGACACCGTGAAAAACCCGCGCGTAGGTACCTGTCTTTGCACGCACGGTGCGGCTTGAGCGCCGGGATGAGAATCTGGCCATGCCGGCTCTGACCGCGAGGGAGAAGGAAGTCGCGACCCTCGTCGCGCAGGGGCTGACGAACCGCGAGATTGCCGAACGCCTGGTCATCTCCGAGCGGACCGCAGAGGGTCACGTCGAACAGATCCGCAACAAGCTGGGCTTCAAGTCCCGCGCGCAGGTCGCCACCTGGGCCACGGCCGAAGGCCTCGCGGGCGAGGGCGAACGCCTTCGTCGCGGTGGCCGCCGTTCGCCGACCGACGCGAAGGCGGACCCGACCCGGCCGATGATGCTGAGGGCTCCGCCCATCCGGCCGACCCCGTTGCCCGGTCAGATCGTCTGCCCGAGCTTGGTAGATCGCGAGGCGGAGCTTGCGAGCGTCGAGGCGCAGATCGAGGGCGCTCTGGCCGGGCGCGGAAGCACCGTGCTGGTCAGCGGCGAAGCAGGAGTGGGCAAGAGCGCGTTCGTCCGCGAGGCGCACGCGTGGGCCCATGGCAAAGGCATGGCTGCGCTCGTCGGTGTCACGCTCGACTCCGAACGGGGTCTGCCGTATGGGCCGTTCGTCTCCGCGCTTCGGTCGGCCCTTCGCGGAACCGACCGACAGAACACACGTGAGTTTCTCGGAGACGCCGCTTCGGATCTCGCGCAGCTCTTCCCGGAGCTCGGTGAGCCCGCTCAGCGGCATGACCAAGATGTCGAGCGGCACCGGCTCCTACTGGCGTTTGAAGATCTCTTCGCCTCGCTCGCGCGCGACGCGCCGCTCCTTCTGGTGCTCGAGGACCTCCACTGGGCCGATGAAGCGAGCCTTGCGCTCCTCCAGCATCTCGCGCGCGAGCTCCGATCGGAACGCATGCTCATGCTCGCGACTTTTCGAAGTGACGAGCTGCACCGCCGTCACCCTCTTCTGCGCGTGATCGGGCATCTCGAGCGGGAGCGTCTTGCCTCGAGGATCACTCTCGCGCCGCTCTCCGCGGAGCAGACGCGCGAGCTGCTCTATCGCACGCTCGCCCAGCACGACCCGACTGGCCTTTCGATCACCGATCGCTTCCGCGACGCCATCTACGGCAGTGCGCAAGGCAACCCCTTCTTCACCGAAGAGCTGCTCAAGGGACTCGTCGATGCCGGAGATCTCGTGGCGACCGCCGAGCGTGGCTGGGAGCGGAC
>DASWCU010000032.1:0-6501 GCA_036389935.1 Candidatus Limnocylindria bacterium | reverse complement strand
GAGACGTTCTCGAATCGGATCTCGCCGCGGACGTGCGGGAGCCGGACCGGATGCGGCGGGTCGACGACGATCGGCTCCGTGTCGAGCAGCCGGAAGACGCGCTCGGACGACGCCATCGCGGACTGGAGGATGTTGTACTTCTCCGACAGGTCCTGGACCGGCCGGAAGAACTGATCGAGGAGCTGCCAGAACGCGACGAGCGTCCCGATGGTCATCGAGCCGCCGAGGATCCAGTACCCGCCACCGATGAACAGCGCCGTCACGGCCGCGCCGCGCGTGAACGTGACGGCGGGGAAGAAGAGGCTCATCGCCCGGATCGCGCCGCGATTGGCCTTCAGGAGATCGGTGTTCAGGTCATCGAACTGCGCGAACGCGCGCGCCTCGCGCGTGAACAGCTGGACGATCGACATGCCGCTGATGTTCTCGTTCAGGTACGCGTTGATCCGCGCGAGCCGGATGCGCACCGCGCGGAACGACTCGCGCATCATCCGCCGGAAGTAGAAGGTCAACCAGATGAGGATGGGGAGCGAGACATAGGTGATCAGGGCCAGGCGGACGTCGAGGAACAGCAGCACGATGGCGATGCCGACGAGCATCAGGACGTCGCCGAAGATCGCCACGACGCCCTGCGTGACGAGCTCGGTGAGCGCGTCGATGTCGTTCGTGATGCGGGTCATCAGCCGGCCGACCGGGTTCCGGTCGAAGAACGACAGCGACAGCCCCTGCAGGTGGCCAAAGAGCTGCACCCGCAGGTCGTACATCGCGCGCTGGCCGACGTACGTCGTCAGGATGTTCTGGGCGTAGCGCAGGCCCGCGGACGCGAAGAGCACGAAGAGGTAGGCGAGCCCGAGCGGGAGCAACCGACCGAGACCCTCGGCGGCCGAGATCGTGGCGTCCGGCCCGATCGCCGGGCGGATCGCGCTGTCGATGATGAACTTCGCGATGATCGGCGGAGCGATGTCCGCGACCGAGAGGCCGAGCAGGATCGCGATCGCGACGATGACGAGCCGGCGGTACGGGCGGAGGTAGCCGAGCAGGCGCCGGGTGAGCCGCGCGTCGTAGGCCTTCCCGAGGATCTCGTCCTCCTGGAAGAAGCCGCCCGCGCCGCCACCGGGTCCGCCGCCACCGCCTCCCCCACCGCCACGACCGCCCATCAGAGGTCCCCGCCGAGCTCGCTGATCGGCCTCGCCCGTCGATAGGCGCCGTCCTCGCCGCCGTCCTCGCCGCGGGAGCGCACCCGCCGCTCGTGCTCCTCGTGCTCGGTGTCGACGTCGAGCTCCTCCTCGAGCAGCTGCCGGCGGTACATCTGGGCGTACAGGCCGCCGTGCTCGAGGAGCTCCTGATGCGTGCCGCGCTCGGCGATGCGGCCCTCGTCGAGCACGAGGATCTCGTCCGCGTCCTTCACCGTCGAGATGCGGTGCGCCACGACGATGCTCGTGCGCTCGCGCATCACGCCCCGCAGGCGGCGGAGGATCTCGGCCTCGGTGTACGTATCGACCGCGGAGAGCGCGTCGTCGAGGATCAGGATCCGCGGGTCCTTTGCGACCGCACGAGCGATGGCCGTGCGCTGCTTCTGCCCTCCGGAGAGCGTGACGCCACGCTCTCCGATCATCGTGTCGTAGCGGGCCGGGAAGTCCTCGACGTCCTTGTTGAGCTGCGATACGTCACCCGCCCAATCGAGCTTCATGTCGTTGAGCGCGTCGGCGAGCCCGAAGCCGACGTTCTCCCGCAGCGGGACGCTGAACAGGAACGTCTCCTGCGGCACGTATCCGATCGCCCGCCGCAGCTGCTGCAACGGGTAACGCTTGACGTCGACGCCGTCGATCAGCACGTCTCCCTGCTGAGCGTCGAAGAGCCGCGGGATGAGATTGACGAGGCTCGACTTGCCCGCGCCGGTGTGACCCACGATGGCGAGCGAGCCGCCCGCGGGGACGCGGAAGGAGATGTCGTGGAGGACGATCGTCTGCCCGTACGCGAAGCTCACGTTGCGCAGCTCGACCTCGCCGCCGATCGGGATCTCCACCGGGTCGCGCGGGTCGGTGACCTCCGGCTCCGCGTTCCACATCTCCTGGAGCCGGACGAGCGACGCCCAGCCCTGCTGGAACAGGTTGGACACCCAGCCGAGCGCGATCATCGGCCACGAGAGCAGGTAGAGGTACGCGACGAACTGGACGAGCTGGCCGAGCGTCATGCGGCCGGCGATCGCGTCCTGGCCTCCGACGTAGAGCACGGTCAGGACGGCGAAGCCGATGATGAACGACATCGCCGGCCAGATGAGCCCATCCATGCGCCGCAGCTCGATCGCCCGGCGCAGGTACTCGCCGTTCACCGCGGCGAACCGATCGATCTCGGCCTGCTCCTGCGAGAAGGCCTTCACCACCCGGATCCCGGAGAAATTCTCCTGGGCGGTGTTCGACATCTCGCCGAACTGCGCCTGGAGCCGCTCGAACTTGAGATGCACGCGCCGCCCGATGAACCAGAACGTGATCGACACGAGGGGCAGCAGCACGACCGAGATGAGGGTGAGCTTTGCCGACACGCTGATCATCGAGCCGACGGTGAAGACGAAGATCATCGACGTCGACAGGATGTTCATGATCCCCGGACCCTGCATCATCCGAACGGCGGAGAGGTCGTTCGTCATGCGGGCCATGAGATCGCCGATCCGCTGATGCTGGAAGTACGCGAGATGCATCCGCTGGAGGTGTGCGAAGAGGTCGTTCCGCATCTCGTACTCGACGAACCGCGAGACGTCCATCATCACGTAGCGGCCGGCCGCGCGGAACACGGACTCGAGCGCCGAGAAGAGCAGTGCGGCCAACGCCAGCCGCACGATCACGTCGACCGTCGTCCCGTGCCCCAGATCGTCGACGATCGCCCCGATGAAGCGAGGCGGCACGACGGCGGCGATCGACGCGGCGGCGACCGCGAGGGCGCCGAGGAGAAGCTGGGTGCGGTGACGGCCGAGGTAGTGGAAGTAGGTGGCGCGGGCAGACGTCACTCGACGGACAGTTTAGCTCATCGGTTCCGCATCACACGGCACATTCACGCGACCGGGTCGACGCTGTCGCGCGCGCGGGTCGCCCGGCCGCCCAACCACGCGATGGCGACGGTGACCGCGGCACCGACGAACACCGGCGCGACCCCGTACGCGTCGGCCACCGGTCCGACGAGCAGCAGAGGCGCGAAGCTGAAGACCGAGACGAGCATGTTGAGGACGCCGAAGACGCGCCCGCGGATGTCCTCGCGGAGCTCGGCCTGCAAGAGCGTCATCGAGGGCACGGTGATGAACGCGTACGAGAGACCGAACACGAACGCGGCGAGCCCGACGAACGCGACGAATACCGGGAACGCGCCGGTCACGCCGCTCGCATCGCGGAACAGGCCCGCGAACGGGCGCGATGCGGCCAGCGCGACGAGTGCGCTCGCGGTGACGATCAGGCCGATCCCGATCGCGCGCGCCGGACCGAGCCGTTGGCCAACGACGTTCAGCGCGCCGAGCCCGACGATGACCCCGAGCCCGGCGGGCGCGACGAGCACGACGACGTTCTTCTCGGCCAGCCCGAGGACCTCGCGCACGAAACCCGGCGCCATCGCCCCCGCGACGGCGACGAGCATGTAGGTCAGGGCGATGTACACGAGCGACCACACGACCGGGGGCGTTTGCCGGAGGTATGAGAGCGCCTCGACGATCCCCTGTCGCGTCTGGGCGACCGCGGCCCCTGCCACCTCGACGTTCATCCGCCCGGCCGATGGCGCGACGGTCGGCACCGTGAGGCAGAGCACGGCCGCGCCGACGAACATCGATGCGATGACCCCGAAGAGCACCTGGTACCCGGCCAGGGCGATGAGCACCGGCGCGAGGATGATGAAGCCCACCAGGAACGCGCCGTTGAACGTGAAGGTGAAGAGCGAGTTCGCGGCGAGCAGATCGCGCTTGCGGACGATGGCCGGGATCGTCGCGGCCTCGGCCGGGACGAAGAAGACGGTGATCGCCGCCACGAGGAAGTTCACCAGGTAGGCGACGGCGACGTTCTCGCCGAGGACCAGGAGCGGCACGACCGCGGCGGCGCGCAGGGCGTTCGTGATGACGAGCACGCGCCTCCGGTCGTTGCGGTCGACGACGAGCCCGGCGAAGACACCGAACAGCACCGCCGGGACGATCGCGAAGAGGATGAGGATCGAGGACGAGGTATTCGACTTGGTGAGCTCACCGACGAGCACGATGAGCGAGAAGGTCGTGGCGTTCGCCGCGACCTGCGAGAGGATCTGCGCCGACCACAGGGCGAGGAACGCCCGATTGCGGAGGATGCCGGCAGCCATCGGGTCGCCGAGCCGCTCCATGGAGCGCGACTACTCGGCGGGTGCCAGTGGACCGCGCTCGACGAATCGCTTGATGTCCCGCTCGAGGTCGGCTCGACCGATGAGCACGCGGCGGCCGCAGGTCGTGCAGCGGACACCGATGTCCGCGCCGAGCCGCACGACGCGCCAGGTATCCCCGCCGCAGGGATGCGTCTTTCGCAGCGCGACGACGTCATCAAGGTAGAGGGGCAGGGGCGGCCTCGTCATTGGCGCGGAAGTGTATCGGCGGAGCCGGTCAGCGCCGGCTCGCGGCGGCGGGCTGGGCGAGCGTCGTCTCCTTCGTCACGCTGAAGCGCGTCCGCGGGTAGATGAGCTCGAATTGCCCGACGATGCCGCCGGTCCTGGTGAGCGCCACGTGCATCACCTCGCTCGCGCCGAGCGCCGTGACCGTCCAGGGACCATTGAGCTGCTGGTCGTCAAGCAGGATCGTCTGCTCCGGCCCTTTTCCGAAATACGCGCGCGGGCCGACGCGCACGCCGTTCGCCGCGATCGCCTCCGCCCCGGCGTTCCGCAGCTCGTTCACGAGGTCTCCCATCGCCCGCTCGTCGAACGGTCCGTCGATCCGGACGGCGATGCCCGGGCCGCGGACGGCGCTCTGCGCGGCGAACACCTTGAGCTGGGCGATCTGCCGCTGGCTCTCGGCGAGCGACCCCTTGCCGCTCGCGACCGAGTCGCGCGCCGCTTCGACGCGCAGGCGCAGGTCGAAGATCTCGTCGCGCAGGGCGTTGTTCCGGTCGGAGAGGTTCGCGATGAGGGTGGTCAGTGACGCGGGCGTCTCGAGCTGCAGGCTCCGCGAGTAGATGTCCTGCGACCGGAACTGCGATACGACGAGCAGCCCGAGGAAGAGCGCCACGATGGATGTGGCGATGCCCCCGACACTCGTCTTCATTCGTCCCTCACTCCGTCGTGGCGAAGCGGACCGTGAGCGCGCCGTTGTAGGCCGGGACGTGGATCGCGCTCGCGCGCGTGACGCGGAAGCCGAGGCCCTGCACATCGCGGCGCTGCTTGATGTCGGTGAGCTGCTTCGGGTCGTCGAACGCGGAGAGGAGCCCGTTCTGGGGGCCGATCGCGACGATGTTGAACGGCGGGGACAAGAGCGTCCCGTTGACCATGATCGTCGAGCCGACGCAGTACACGCTGGACGACGAGACCATCCGCTGGTCGTTGATGGCGATCGCCGTCGCTCCGCCGCGCCATGCGGTGTTCACGATGTCGGTCAGGTCGGTCGAGTGGCAGATGGCCTTGTCGAGCTCCCGTGGCGTCGTGGGGGTGTGCGCGTCGTCGAGCTGGACGAACACGCCGTCGCCGGTGAGCGCGGTGAGCCCGGCGCCGGCCTTCAGGTCGGCGATCTGCCTCTGCAGCTCGGTCGCCGCTCCGCTCTGGGTCGACGCGTTCCCCTGGATCTCGTCGAGCCGGTCGCGGAGATCCTTGAGCTGTGCCTTGAGCGAGTCCTGCTCCTTCTGCAGCGCGAACGCGGCGTCGGTGAGCGGCGCGTTGTAGCGCACGGCGAGCTGGCTACGCTCCTGTTCGCCCTGCCACTGGGCCGCGACGAGGAATCCGAAGAGCGTCGCGGGCAGGAGGAGCGCGAGCGCGTGCTTCAGCCGCTCGCGCCGCTGGATGTCCGCGGGGCTCGCTCCGTCCGACCGTCCCGACACGCCGCTCACGTCTCCAGTGTCACACGCGCGACCAGTCGATCGATCCGCTCCCGCTCGTCCGGCCTGATGTTCGGGTCGCGTCGCCGCCAGGCGGCGACGGCCGGGAGCACGGCCGGATAGGAGGGGTCCGCCGCGCCGCGGAGGAAGACGTCAAGGAACCGCCTGCGGAGCGCGCCCTCGATCGGTCGCCGCCAGGGTGGCCCTTCGAACGCGGAGGTCGCGCCGATGACGTACACGAGCGCGACGTCGGCCTGGGCCGGCCCGTTGGCGGCGTTCGCCCAGTCGATGACGACCGGACCGCGGACGGTGAGGATGACGTTCCGCGGATGGAGGTCGAGATGGAGGAACGACGTCGGCTCGCCGAACCGCGCCTCGAGCCCCGGCATCGGCGGGATCGCGTGGAGCGCGCGATGGAGCCGGGCGAGGATGACCGCGTGCCGAGCCAGGTTCCAGGGCCGGAGGGCCTGCTGCATCTCCGGCCCGT
>DASWCU010000031.1:0-4688 GCA_036389935.1 Candidatus Limnocylindria bacterium | reverse complement strand
TGGATGCTCGCCCAGCTGAACGACCTCGAGAAGGCGCTCGCGAAGTGACCGGCTAGCATCTGAGAACGGCTCTCAACGCCAGGGAGGCCGCGGTGAGCACACCCGCCAGCCCCGCCGTGCGCTTCGAGCGCGTCACCGTCGATTACGGCACCCGGCGCATCTGGGGCGACCTGTCGCTCGAGATCGCGCGGGGATCGTTCGTCGCGATCCTCGGACCGAACGGCTCGGGCAAGACCTCACTGCTGCGCGTGATCCTCGGGCTCGTCGCCCCCTCCGTCGGCCGCGTCGAGGTGCTCGGACAGACCCCCCGCCGCGGCGATCCGTCCATCGGCTACGTGCCGCAGCACCAGTACTTCGATCCGGATCTGCCGCTGCGGGGCCGCGACCTCGTCCGGCTCGGCGTGGACGGGCATCGCTGGGGTGTTGGCCTGCGCGACCGCGCGGCGGACGCCCAGACGGCGACCGCGATCGCGTCGGTCGGGGCCGAACGCTATGCCGACGCGCCGATCGGACGCCTCTCCGGCGGCGAGCAGCAGCGCCTCCGCATCGCCCAGGCGTTGGTCGGCCAGCCGAGCATCCTGCTCTGCGACGAGCCGCTCGCGAATCTCGATCTCCGGTACCAGCAGGCGATCACGGACCTCATCGGCGACTGGCGGGAGCGCACCGGCGGGACCGTGCTCTTCGTGACCCACGACGTGAACCCCGTGCTCGGCGTGGTCGATCAGGTCCTGTTCGTCGTCAATGGCCGCTGGGCGGCCGGGTCGCCCGACGAGGTCCTGACCTCGGAGCGGATGTCGGACCTCTACCGATCGCACGTCGACGTCGTGCGGGTGCATGGCCGCATCCTCGTCGTCGGTGAGTCGACCGAGGCCGGGTTCAACCTCGATGAGCCGCACCACGTGCCCGTGACGGTCGATCATGGGACGCCCGACTGATGGATCAGCTCATCAACTTGCTGGGCTACGAGTTCGTCCAGAACGCGATCGCCGCGGGGATCGTCATCGCCATCGTCTCGGGCGTCGTCAGTCGATTCGTGGTCGCACGGAATATGTCCTTCGCGGTGCACGCCCTGGCCGAGCTGGGCTTCAGCGGATCGGCCGGCTTCATCCTGCTCCGGCTCGACCCCGTGCTGGGTCTGCTCACCGGGACCGCGGTGAGCGCCGTGTTCATCGGAACGCTCGGCGTGCGCGTGCGGAGCAGGGACACGGTCATCGGCGTCGTCATGGCGTTCGGGCTCGGCCTCGGCGTGCTCTTCATCACGCTCTACAAGGGCTACGCGAGCCAGGCCTTCGCGACCCTGTTCGGGACGATCACCGGAGTGAGTCGCGCGGATGTCGCGCTCCTGATCGGGATCGGCGTCGTGACGCTCGCGGCCCTCGCGGTCATCTACCGACCCCTGACCTTCGCGACGGTCGACCCCGAAGTGGCCGAGGCCCGGGGGGTCCCCGTGGGCGCTCTGGCGGTGGTGTTCCTCCTCATCATGGCCGCCGCGGTGGCCGAGGCGGTCCAGGTGGTCGGGGTGCTCCTGATCCTCACGCTCCTCATCACACCGGGTGCCTCGGCGGAGCGCCTCACGCCGAGACCGGGCCGGGCGGTGCTGTACAGCGTCGCGATCGCCCTCTTCTGCACGCTCGGTGGCATCACGCTGGCCCTGGTCACGGATGTGGCGGTCAGCGTCTTCGTGACGACGCTCAGCTTCGCCTGCTACCTGGCGTCGCGGTTCGTCCTCGGTCCGGCGCTTCGCGACCGCCCGACCCCGCCGATCCGTGCCGAAGTCATCGCGCCGGCAGGTGCCGACGCGCGGGGTGCGCACGGTCCGTAGCTGCCCGTTCGCCCGACGTGCGGAACAGGCGCCGGCCGGCCCCCTTCCCGAGGCGGCCGGTGGGTCGCAGACTTGTCGTTCGGCGACCATCGACGAAGGGGAAGGGCTCGGGAATGTGGGGACTGCCGCTTCGTTACATCGCGCTGTTCTTCGTCTCGTCGATCGCGGTCAGCTGGCTCGCCGGACGGATCGGGATCGGTGACCCGGCGCTGTCACCGCTGTACGGGCTGATCGCTGGGCTGGTCGTCACCGGGGTAGCGATCGCGGTCGGCGATCTCTGAAGCGGAGGGCGCGCGACCCATACTCGGCTCGATGAAGCGCTCGGACCCCGACATGCGCGCGCGGATCGCGGTGCTTCGCGAGGTGTTCCTCGACGCGCCGACGATCGCCCTCCTCACCAGCGGGCCGAGCCATGTCGTCGAATTCATCAACCAGGCCGGCCTCGTCGAGTCAGCCGTTCGGGAGCAGGACGCGGTCGGCCGCCCGGCGCTGGACCTGTTCCCCACCTGGGGACCGTGCACGGCGCTCTTCGATCGGGCCCTCACGTCCGGCGCTCACGTCGTCGCAGCGGACGCTCGCCTCGCGCCGAGCGCTGACGGCCGTCGCGAGGCGCATTTCCGGTTCACCGTCGCGCCGTGGCGCGCGAAGGACGGCGGCGTCGCCGGCCTGTTCGTGCAAGCCGCCGACGTCACCGAAGAGATCGGCGCGCGCGAAGAGCAGGCGGAGGTGCTTCGCGGCAGCCAGGTACGCGAGGCGCTGGCCGACGCCGAGCGCATGGGCCTCCGCGAGCTCCTCGACTCGCTGCCGGCCGCCGTCGTCGTGTACTCACATGAAGGTGAAACGCTGCTCGCCAATCGCGTGCGCAAGGAGCTCGTCGGACCGGATGTGACGAGCCTGGCGAAAGCGGCCGAGCGGACCGTGCCGCGCCGCGAGGACGGGACGGCGATCGCTCTGGCCGACCTGCCGGCATCACGAGCGTTGCACGGCGAGACCGTGACCGGCGAGCGTCTGCGACTGCGCCGGGCCGACGGTCGCGAGGCGGTCATGCTGGCGAACGCGTCGCCCTTTCGCGGCCCGGCCGGCGAGCTGACCGGCGCGGTGCTCGTCCTCAGTGATATCACGGAGATCAGCGAGCTCGAGCGCGGCCGGCGCGACCTCTTCAGCATGGCGAACCACGATCTGCGCACGCCCCTGACCACCATCCAGGGGCTCACCCAGCTCGCGCGCCGGCAGGCGCGTACGGATCCGACCCGGGCCGACGAATCGCTTGCCAAGATCGAGCGACAGTGTCAACGGATGCTGCGGCTGATCGGCGACCTGCTCGACGTCGCTCGCTTCGAGACCGGCGCGATCCCGATCACGCCCGTCGCCGGCGATCTCGCCGAGCGCGTGCGTGAAGCGGTCGCGCGCCAGAACGTCGACGTCCGGATCGCGCTCGAGCTGCCCGACGGCCCGGTCCGCCTGGCGTTCGACGTGGACCGCATCGATCAGGTGCTCGACAACCTGCTCTCCAACGCGCTGCGCCACACGGCGGTGGACGCCGGCATCGTCGTCTCGCTCAGCACCGAGGGCGCCGGGGCGCTGGTGCGGGTCCGCGATCGCGGACCCGGCATCGCGCCCGACGAGCGCGCGCGCCTGTTCACACCCTTCTACCAGACGCCGCGCGGACGCAGCTACGGGGGGACCGGGCTCGGCCTCCATATCAGCCGTCGCGTGGCCGAGGCGCACGG
Organism: Candidatus Limnocylindria bacterium; assembly: GCA_036389935.1. Lineage (GTDB taxonomy): Bacteria > Chloroflexota > Limnocylindria > P2-11E > P2-11E > UBA4735. The sequence continues at coordinate 1,136 of DASWCU010000031.1, read as the reverse complement.
TGGACGGCTCTGGCTCGAGGACACCGGGCCGGCCGGAAGCACGTTCACGCTCGAGCTGCCGCTCTGACCGCCGACCGTTCTTCGCGGCGGGACGCGGACTCCTCCGCTCAGCCTCGGGGGGTGAGCGCGACCGCGAGCTCGCCGCGCATCCGGCCGGCGGCGTCGGCCCCGAGCCGGAGCGACTCGCGCGTGCGCGCCACGATCTCCTGGCTCTCGGGCTCGTCGAGTGCCGCGAGGAACGCGTCCGCTTCGGCGGCGAGCGCCGGCGGCGTGAGCTGCGCGAGCGAGCTCACCGCCCCGTGGCGCACGAGCGCTTCGAGCGGCGCGACGCGCTCACGGTAGCGCTCGCGGAACGCCCGCCAGTACGCCGCCCGCGCCGGCGCGTTCCGGAACCCATCGAAGAACACGGCCGGCAGATCCTGATCGCGGATCGCGCCCCCGAACAGGGCGCCGAGCGTCGCTTCCGTCGCGACCGGATCCTCGAACAGCGGCAGCGCGCTCAGGAACCGGCGCTCTTCCTGCGGCTCCCGCCCGGCGACATCGCGGTAGCGGGCCAGGTACCGCGCGTGCAGCTCGGCATCGCCCGCCTCGGCCGCGACGGCGATGCACGCGCCGATGAGGTCGGGCGCCTGGGGATCGCCCCCGAGGTGGGCCGCGACGCGGTGGGCAGCTTCGCGTCGCACCTCCGGCCACGCGGCGAGGGTGCCGAGCGCGCGCACGGCGATCGGACGGAGCTGGCGGTCGTCCTCGCGCTCGTCCGGCCGCGGGTCCCAGCCGAGGCGCGCGAGATGCGGCTCGAAGACCTGCCCGACGAGCGCTCGGAATGCCTGCTCCTCGAGCGCCGTGACGACGTGCACCGCGAGCCAGCGCAGCTGTTCGGCGATCACGCCGAGGACCACGCGGTCGTCCTCGCCCTCGAGCGCGCGCAGCAGCGCGATGTGATCCGCCACGCGCACGACGCCGGCACGCAGGAGCGCCCATTCGTTGTCCACGACGAGCAGGCGTTCGGTGGCGTCCAGCGCGCGCAGATTCGCGAGTAGCCGCTCGCGCAGCGGCGCATCAAGCGCGAAGCGGTAGAAGCCCGTGGCCATCGCGTTCGGGTGGATCCACGCACCGACCGGCAGCTCGAGCTCGCC
>DASWCU010000030.1:0-5628 GCA_036389935.1 Candidatus Limnocylindria bacterium | reverse complement strand
CGCCACCGTTGATCACCCGGATGAACGGGTGCACCAGCCGGTGGAACAGCTCGAGCGGATAGGCGGTCCACAACGCGAGCGGCAGCGTGCGCTCGAGCGCGAGGTATTTTGGCGCCAGCTCGGAGCCGACCACGGTGACGTACGTGACCAGGCCGAACGAGACCGCGAAGCTCAGGAAGCGGAACAGCACCGGACTGAGATCGCCGAGCGGATGGAAGACCGGTTCGAGGATCGCCGCGACGGCCGGCTCGCCGACGAAGCCGAGCCCGAGCGAAGCGAGCGTCATCCCGAGCTGGACCGCGGAGATGTACGAGTCGAGGCGCCCGGAGATCCGGACGGCCACCCGCGCGCGCCCGCTGCCGGCGTCGGCGAGCTCCTGCAGCTGCGTCGATCGAACCCGCACGAACGCGTATTCGGCGGCGACGAAGAAGGCGTTCACCAGGAGGAGGACGACGAACACGATCGCCGCGAAGCCCTGCTCGCTCGCGTCCATCCGCATGGATTCTCGCACGTACCATTGGTCGGGTGAACGTGCGCGTGCGGCTCTTCGCGTCGTATCGCGAGGCGGCGGGCGTCGGTCATCTGCTGCTCGAGCTTCCGGACGGGGCGAAGGTGCGCGACGCGATCACGGCGGTGACCGAGCGGCATCCGCTCGTCGCGGAGGGCCGGCAGCTCGTGATCGCGCGCAATCACGACTACGTCGGGCTGGACGCGCCGCTCGCCGACGGCGACGAGATCGCGCTGATCCCGCCGGTGTCGGGCGGCGCGGTCTCCAGCCAGGGCCGCGTGGCCGTCATGGCCGCGGCCCTGTCGCTCGACGCGGTCGTCGACGCGGTGCGCGGCGCGGACGCGGGCGGGATCGTCGTCTTCATCGGCACGGTGCGCGAGGAGAGCCGCGGCAGGCGGGTCCGGCACCTCGAGTACGAGGCGTACGCCGAGATGGCCGAGGCGAAGATGCGCGAGATCGCGACGCGCCTCGAGCGCGAGCACGCGCCGCTGCGCGTCGCGATGCATCACCGGGTCGGCGATCTCGCGATCGGCGACACGGCCGTGATCGTGGCCGCCGCGGCGCCGCACCGCGATGCCGCGTTCGCCGCGGCGCGCGCGGCCATCGACGAGCTGAAGACGATCGTGCCGATCTGGAAGAAGGAATACACGGACGACGGCGCGGTCTGGATCGAGGAGCACGCCTGAGCACGCCTCGCTCGTGGATGCTCGTGACGACGCCGGACAATTACGCGCGAACGCGACGCCATCACTTCAGCGTGCAGGGCGTGAAGGCGCGGCACCGGAGCCGCGCCGGACGGATCGCGCCGGGTGACCGCATGTGCTGGTACCTGGTCGAGGTCTCGGGCTTCGTGGCGACCGCGACCATCACGTCGGCCGTGTTCGAGGACCACCGGCCGATCTGGGTCGCGCGCGGAGCGCCCGATCCCTACCCGTGGCGCTTCCGCATCGCCCCGAGGATCGTGCGCACCGTCCGTGAGGCGGTGCCGGCCGCGTCGGTCGCCGAACGCCTCGCATTCGTCCGCCGCCGGCCACGCGGCCAGCGTGGACTCGCGTTCCAAGGGAACCTCCACGAGATCGGCGCCCGCGACTTCGGCGTCATCGAGCGGGCGCTGGCGTCTTGATGCGGCGCGCGGCCACGGTCTTCCTGAGCACGCTGGCGGCGACCGCCGTGCTCGTCGCGTTCCTGTTGATCCCGCTCTCGCTGCTCACCGCGCAGTACGCCCACGTCGCCGTGGAGGTCGCGATCGTCGTCGCGGGCGTCGCGTACATCGCCCGGGTCATGCGCGCGGATCGGCGCGCGCGCCGCGCCGCGGAGGCCCGGCTGCCACCGGAACGCCGGCCGACGCGCCGCGAGCCGCGGCGTCCGATCACGTTCCAGGTCCGCGAGACTCTGGTGCTCCTCGTGGCCTGGTTCATCATCGTCGCGGCGTTCAACGCGCTCGTGCTCGGCATCGGCGCCGCAGCGAACGCGGGCATCTCGATCTTCGCCGCCTTCATGCTCGCGACGCTCACGGTGTCCGGGCGGCACATGATGTTCCGGCTCACTCGCGAGGAGGAATCGGAAGAGCGCAGCTGACGCTCGGCCGCCGGCCCGAGCGGCGGCGGCTGCCGGGTTGGGGCGCGGATCGACTTCAGCCGATCTTCTTGATCACTCCACATGCGATGCGTGAGCCGCTGTTGCCGGCCGGATCGGTGTGCCCGTCGTCGGGGTCCTTGTGGACGACGATCGAGAGGCCGCCTGAGCTGAGGAGCGAGTAAGGCGAGCCGGGCGCGAGGTTGACGAGCGGGTCGAACGCGACGAGCGTGCCGTGGCCATCGCTGCCGATCTCGATGTTCGGCAGATCGCCGGCGTGCGGCCCCTGTGGGCTCAGGATGCCGTGCATCTTGGCGTGCGGGTTGAAGTGCGGGCCCGCGGTCATGAAGTCCGGCGGATCGCACTTGCCGACGGAGTGGACGTGCACGCCGTGCGGGCCCGGCGGGAGGTTGCTCATTCGCAAGTTCACTTCCACGCTCTGGCGCCCCTCGGTGAAGGTCGCGAGGCCGATCGGAGACCCATTCGCGTCGGTGAGCGCGGCCTGGGCGCGGACCGCCGACGGCGCGTCGAGGAACGGCTCGACCTCGGGCGAACCCGCGACGCGCCCGCTCTCGGGACCGGTGCCGCACGCGCCGACCAGCAGCGCGCACGCCGCGAAGAGCGCCAGGCCCTTCATCCGCGCGGGAGTCTAGTACCGGCCGGCGGCGCACGGTTTCGTTCATCACCGCCTGTCGCATGGCCGCCGCGACGTCGTTCGGGCTAGTTCATCACCGCGTAGCGGCTCGCCACGGCGACGAGGCCGGAGATGTCGAAGGGCTTGCTGAGGTAGCCCGCGGCGTCGATCTCCTCGGCCCAGCGCGCGGCGCTCGACCCGGCCGTCATCACGATGATCGGCACGTTCAGCCCGCGCGCGCGCAGAGCCTTGACGAACCCGGAGCCATCGAGGATCGGCATCTGCATATCGAGCATGACCACCGCGGGCTTCATGCGGTCGATCTGGCGAAGCGCTTCCACCCCGTTGGCCGCGGTCAGCACCTTGAAGCCTTCCTGCTCGAGGACGTCACGGATGATCTCCGCGATCGCCGGCTCGTCGTCGACCACGAGGACCTGGTTCGCGCCCCCATCCGAGCGCGAGACGGCCCGCGCCGCGACGTCGTGGTCGCGAAGGACCGCCGGCACGATGCCGAGCCGCGCTTCCCAGGACGACAGCCACGCGGGCACGTTCTGGGCCGGCATGGGCGAGCCCGAGTAGTGCCCCTGGGCGGTATCGCAGCCGAGCGCGCGAAGGAGCGTCCAAGTCTCGCGATCCTCGACCCCTTCGGCGACGGCCTCGAGGGCGAGGTCATGGGCGAGGGCGATGCACGCGCGGACGATCGCCTCGCTCCGGTGATCGTGGGCCATGAGGCTGACGAAGCGGCGATCGATCTTGAGCGCGTCGATCGGCAGGTCGATGAGCCGTCCGAGGGACGAGTAGCCGGTCCCGAAGTCGTCGATCTCGACGCGGATCCCGAGCCCGCGCAGCTCCCCGAGGGCACGGGCGGTGGCCGCCGGCTCGAGCATGAGCGTGCTCTCGGTGATCTCGACGCCGAGGCCCGCCGGATCGCAGTGGGTCTCCTCGATCGCCCGAACGAGCTCCTCGTGGAAGGTCGGATCGAGCAGCGTGGTGAGCGAGAGGTTGAAGTTCACGACGAGGTCCGGGCGCTCGGCGCGCCAGCGGCGCAGATGCTGCGCGGCGGTCCTCGCGACGAAGAGCGTCAGCGGCGTGATGAGGTCGTTCGCCTCGGCCATCGGGATGAACTGCGCCGGCGTGACCTTTCCGCTGGCGTGGTTCCAGCGGCAGAGGGCCTCGATCCGGGTGGGCCGGCCGCTTCGCAGCTCGACCATCGGCTGGAGCGCGATCTCGAGCTTGCCCCGATTGATCGCCTCCCGAAGGTCGCGCGGGCCGACCAGCGTCACGAGCTCCTGCACGGTCGCGTAATCCTGCGGCATCTCGTCCCTCCAGTGGGGGGCCGGTTGGGTCATCGCGCCCTACGAATGTACTAGTACGAACGTGCCCTTGCTCGGCCGAGCGCCGGCACAGGCCGTGCAAGCAAGCCCAGCCCGCGCGGGGGCTGGCGCCACGTACGCTCCTGCCGCGTGGCGCAGCGGCTCGAGGCGATCACGGACGACGGCGTCCGCCTGTGGGCGGCGACGGACGGACCGGCCGGCGCCCCGGGCCTGGTGCTCTGTCACGGCGGACCGGGGCTGTGGGACTACCTGGAGCCGTTCGCCGTGCTGCTCGCCGGCACCGCGCGCGGCATCCGCTACGACCAGCGCGGGTGCGGCCGGTCGGGCGGCGCCGCCGGCCCGTACACGCTCGAACGGTTCGTCGAGGACATCGACGCGGTGCGCCGCGCCGCCGGCTTCGAGCGCTGGATCGCCGGCGGGCACTCCTGGGGCGCGACCCTCGCGCTCCACTACGCGCTCGCCCATCCGGACCGGGTCGAGGGTCTCCTCTATGTCAGCGGCGTCGGCCTCGACTGGACAAGACCAACGACGCCAGCTGCGATGAGGTCCTCGCGGTCGGCACCGCGACAGCGCGGGTCGAGCGTGCGAGAAACGACGACCCGCGCGAACCCGAGGTGAGCGACGATGCGTTCATCGACATCCGGCTGGCTCAGGTGGCCCGGCGGCCGCGGGCTAGCATCGCCAATGTGTCGCCGAGTCGACGCGCGTTGTACTTCACGTTGTTGACTTTTGAGACGCTCGTCGGCGTCCCAATGATCGTGCTCTTAGAGCTGTACACGATCGGATATCAGCCCCAAGCGCCACTCGAGTGGGGATTGACTGCCGGATGGCACATCGTGCTGATTGGCACCGTCGTGCTCACGATCGTCGCCTGGAAGAAGTTGCTCCGCTAACGTCTCTCGCTCCGCGCGATCGGGCGTGTCTGCCGCGCGAATCGGCGGTGGTCCTGAGGCGCTGTTTCTTGTACCCCGCCTGGGGCAGATGGAAGCCGGGCCACCGGCTCGAGCGCGATCGACGCCTCGGCCCGGCGCTCGAACGCTTCCGCGCCCTCGGGGCGAAGGCCGACCGGAGCACGGCCGAGCAACGCGAGCTCGACCTGCTGCGGCTCGCGACCGATCACCCGGACCCCGTGCGTGGCCGCGAGCGCGCCACCCTCTTCCTCGATCGCGGCTTCGCGATCGACCGGGTGTGCAGCGCGCTCCTCGACCGCGAGCTCGAGGCGCTCGATCCGGACGAGCAGGCGCGCCGTTGCGCGCGGCTCGACCTCCCGGTCCTCATCATCGACAGCGACGCCGATCCGCGGCCGCGGGCGGCGATGGACGGTCTCGCCGCGGCCCTGCCGCGGGTGCGCCGTTCGACGATCCGCGGCGCGGGTCATTTCCCGTGGCTCGACGACCCGGACGGGGTGCGCTCCGCGGTCGGCGCGTGGCTGCGCGGTCTGCGGCTAGGCTGACGCGCGCCCTTCGCGCGAGCCGTAACGGGAGGACGCTTCGTGGACCTCGGCATCCAGATCGAGCCGCAGTTCGGCTTCAGCTACGACGACATCCTCGCGATCGCGCGCGCCGGCGAGCGCACCG
>DASWCU010000029.1:0-40064 GCA_036389935.1 Candidatus Limnocylindria bacterium | reverse complement strand
GAGCAGGCGTTCGGTGGCGTCCAGCGCGCGCAGATTCGCGAGTAGCCGCTCGCGCAGCGGCGCATCAAGCGCGAAGCGGTAGAAGCCCGTGGCCATCGCGTTCGGGTGGATCCACGCACCGACCGGCAGCTCGAGCTCGCCCGCCTCGCCGTCCAGGAGCGCTCGTACCTCGCCGGCCGCGGTCCGGACGACGAGCGGTACCGGCCATCGCTGCGCCGAGTGTGGCGCGTCCGGGTCGAGGAAGAAGCGCCGCTGTCGGAGTGCGACGTGCGTCGCATCCAGCAGGCGCAGCTCCACCACGGGATGCCCCGGCTCGGCGATCCAGGTGCTCGCGATCCGCGTAACGTCCTGGCCCGACGCGTCATCGAGCGCGCGCCAGAAGTCCGCGGCGGTCGCGTTCGACTCCCGGAAGCGCTCGAGGTACAGGCCGACGCCACGCTGAAAGGTCGCCTCGCCGAGATACGCCTCGATCATCCGCAACACGGTCGCGCCCTTCTGGTAGCTGATCGCGTCGAATCGCTGCAGCGCCTCCTCGGCGGTCGCCGCGTCCGAATGGATCGCATGGGTGGATGCGAGCGCGTCGAGGGCGAAGCCCCGGGTCGACCCGACGGCGAAGTCGCGCCAGATCCGCCACTCGGGATGGAGCGCGTCCGTCGCCTTGTGTCCGATGAACGTGGCGAACGATTCGTTGAGCCAGATGTCGTCCCACCAGGCCAGCGTCACGAGATCGCCCCACCACATGTGCGTCAGCTCATGACAGACGACGCCCACGGTGGCCTTCAGGCCCGCCAGGTCGGTCTTCTCCGGATCGGCGGCCATGAGGTTGAGCCGATAGGTGATCGCGCCGGGATTCTCCATCGCTCCGGCCGGGAAATCGGGCAGTCCGATGCCTTCGACCTTGTCGTACGGGTAGGGGATCCCGGTATATGCCTCGAGCCAGTCGACCGCCGCGCGATGGGCGTCGCGCGCGAAGGCGCCATCGCGGGCGAGGCCGCGCGGCAGCCAGACCCGCACGGGCAGGCCGGTCCTCGTCCGCACGACCTCGGTGCCCTCGAACGGGCCGACCGCGATCGTCAAGAGGTACGTGGAAAGCGCTGGCGTCTCGGCAAACCGCCAGAGGGACCGTTCGGCGCCACTGTCCTCCCTGCCGGCCAGCCGCATGTTCGAGATCGCGGTGAGTACGGCGGGCGCGGTGAGCTCGATCGTGAAGCGGGCCTTGAATGCCGGCTCGTCGAAGCACGGGAATAGCCGCCGGGCCTCGGCGGCGAACAGGATCGCGACGGCGTAGCGCTCCTCGCGGCGCGTCGAGCGGTACAGGCCTTTGAGGTCCGCCCGGATGCCGCCGGAGAACTCGGTCTCGAGCGTGAACGTGCCCGGGGAGAGCGCCTGGGCGAACCGCAATACCGCGATCTCGGCGTCCGCGTCGAGCGAGATCTCGGCCGGGAAGGCGGTCCGGGCCTGGTGTGCCGTGGCGTGCGCGATCGTGAGGTCGGCCGCATGGACGGCGAGCTCGTGCCGCGATGAATCGGCGGCGATCTCGATCCGCTCCCGTCCCGCGAAGGTCCACGCGTCGAGATCGAGATCGAAGTGCAGCGCGTAGCGGAGCGGACGGACGTCCGCCGGGAGACGGAAGCTCCGACCGAGCGACATCGCGCGCGAGCGTAGGCCGCACCGACCGCCGCCGCGTTGCCGGGGTCGGATAATCGACGCGTCATAGGACTCGCGATGGAGCGGAGGCCGGAAGGTGAGCAACCTCGGGTCGTGGCTCGCGCGGACCCTCGGTCGGACCGAGGGCCGGCCACCGGACATCCCCACCGCGTTCAAGGCGGAGCAGTACCTCCTCCACGACCTGCGCGTGGAGATGCAGAACGACGTCGCCGTGATCATTCCGCCGCTCAACCATCGCGTCGTCACGCTCAAGCTCACGCTCGCGCCCGAGCGGGCGACACTTCGCACGGCACAGCGGGAGCTCGAACGTGCGATCGTGAAGCTCGAGCGATCGTTCCAGCCGACCCCGGGCGGGCTCGGGATCACCGTCGCCTGGGGACTCGGTTATTTCCACCGATTCGTCGCGGGTCCCGCGGCGCACTACCTGCCGGTCGACAACCGCGCCTCCGCGGCGGCCGGCGAGACGAGGCTCGCGGTCCTCGACGCGATCAAATTCCCAAGTGACCCCGAGGACGTCGTCCTCGAGGACAACGACGTCGCGGTGCTCCTCCGGAGCGACGTCGTCGCCAATATCGACGCCGGCTCCAAGGCGCTGTTCGAGTCCGGCCTGGGATTCTGGGAGCCGACGAGCATCCGGCATGGCTTCATCGGGGCCGGCGTGCCGAAGCGCCTCGCGACCGAGGCCGGCGTGCCCGGCGCCGACAAGATCCCCGACGCCGCGCAGATGTTCCTCGGGTTCACGTCGAGCCAGAAGGCCGCGCTCGGCGGCGACCTCATCGCGAACTTCGAGGCCATCCCGGGGTTGACCGATCAATGGCCGAACGGCTACTTCCGCTTCGGCTCCACGATGCATCTCGCTCACATCCGCGAGGACCTCGAAGCCTGGTACGCGAGGGACTTCCAGGCTCGGGTGGACCGCTCCTTCCGGCCGGGGCTCGCCGTGAAGCCGGGCACCCTGACGGTGAACGAAGGCCCATCACAGGTCGAGACGCAGTCGGAGGTCGCCTCCGACCTCGAGCGGCACCGCATCGTCGGCCACAGCGCGTCGCTCCAGCCGGTTACCCGGCTGCCATCCGACCTCACGGACAACTACGGCAACTTCTATCCATCGGGGACCGCGGTCCCCCAGCGCGCCGACTTCAACACGCTCGATGATCCGTTCCACTGGACCGCCGATCCGGCCCGCGACCGCTGGTCCGAACGCCCGTCGCCGGGCCTCCACTTCGTCGTGTTCGTGCCCACGAGCGACGCGTTCCACCGCGCGCGCCGCGCGATGGACGGCCACTATCCTGACGGCACCGTGCTCGACATCGACCCCCGGTCGCCCGACCAGGGAATGAACTCCGTGCTGCGGACGACGCACCGCCAGAACTTCCTCGTCCCACCGCGACGGCACCGCGCCTTCCCGCTCGCCGAGCTCGTCTAGGCAGGGGACATGACGGTCACCGCCGAACGGCGGACCACCGAGCGCTCCGACCTCGATGCGGCCCTCGACCGGCTGCGCGCGGGCGCCGAGGGCTGGGCCGGACGATCGCTACCGGCGCGCATCGCGCTCGCCCGCTCGATGCTGCGCGGCGCCACCGCGACCGCCGAGCGCAGCGTCGCGCTCGGGTGCGCCGCGAAGGGGGTCGCCCTCGGGTCACCCGCGGAAGGGGACGAGTGGCTGACGTCCCCGTACTGCACCATCCGCTTCCTCCGTCAGACGGTGGCGTCGCTCACCGCGATCGAACGCGATGGCAACACCCCGATCGGCCGGATAGGCGAAACCGCCGGCGGCCGGCTGACCGAGCGGGTCTTCCCCGCGAGCCGGCTCGACCGACTGCTCTTCCCCGGCATCAGCGGCGACGTCCACTTCGAGCCTGGGGTGAGCGCGATCGATGCGCGACGGTCGCGAGCGCGCCTTTACAGGGACGAGCCGCGCGAGGGCCGTGTGTGCCTCGTCCTCGGCGCCGGGAACATCAACGCGATCCCGGCGGCCGACGTCATTACGAAGCTGTTCAACGAGGGCAAGGCCTGCCTGCTGAAGATGAATCCGGTCAACGCGTACCTCGGACCGCTGCTCGAGGAAGCGTTCGCGGATGCGATCGCCGACGGTACGTTCGCGGTCGTCTACGGAGGCGGCGAGGAGGGGGAATACCTCGCGCACCACCCGGCCGTCGACGAGGTCCACATCACCGGGTCCGACCGGACGCACGACCGGATCGTCTGGGGACCGCCCGGCCCGGACCGCGCCGAGCGGATCGCGCGCGGCCGGCCACTCCTCGAGAAGCCGATCACGAGCGAGCTCGGCAACGTGACGCCGGTCGTCGTCGTGCCGGGCGGATGGACCGACCGCGAGCTGCGTTACCAGGCCGAGAGCGTCGCCGGAATGGTCACCCAGAACGCCGGCTACAACTGCGCCGCGGCGCGGATGCTCGTCCTGCCGAGCCGCTGGGCGCTGCGCGACCGCTTTCTGCACCTGGTGTTCGACGGGATGGCCCGCGCGCCGGCTCGACGGGCCTGGTATCCGGGTTCCGCCGATCGCTATCGCGCCTTGACCGCCGGGCGCACCGCACTGCGCCGATCCGAGTCCGCCGTGGGGACGTTGCCGTGGACGCTGGTCAGGAACCTCGACGCCGAAGACCGCGGTGAGGTGGCGTTCGCCGAGGAATCCTTCTGTCCCGTGCTCGGCGAGACCGACGTCGGGAGCGAGGATCCCGCCGAGTTCCTCGACGCGGCGGTGCGGTTCGCGAACGATCGGCTCTGGGGAACGCTCACGGTCGCCATCTGCGCGTCCGCGCGAACGATGGGCGACCGCGCGACGGCCGGTGCCGTCGAGGAGGCGATCGGGAACCTGCGCTACGGCGCGGTCGGTCTCAACGTCTGGCCCGCTCTCGCCTTCGGCACCGGCACGGGGCCGTGGGGCGCATATCCGGGCTCGCCGCTCACGGACATCCAGAGCGGACGCGGCTTCGTCCACAACACGCGGATGCTCGAGCGGGTCGAGAAGCTGGTCCTCCGCGCGCCGTCATGGAGCCCGATCAAGCTTCCGTGGTTCCCGAGCCACCGCTCGGCGCATGTCCTCGGCCGGCGGCTGACCGCGCTGGAGTCCGACGGCGACCTGCTGAGGCTGCCCGGCGTCCTGGTGGCCGCGCTCCGCGCATAGCGGTCGAGCTCCGAGGAAGGGACAACCCCGTCCTGGCGCCGAACTCACTCCATCGGGTTACCAGTTTCTCCCCCTGCGCGGCGATGGCGGCGGGTCGCTCGCCCGGCAAAGTTCCCTCAAGCAAGCGCTTTGAGACGCAGGAAAGGGGACCGGTCGGTGGGCAGTTTCCAAGCCTTCGCGGCAACGCTCGTGATCCCATTCGTGCTTCTCATCGGCCTGACCTTCGCGATGGCCCGGCCCAGCTCGACCACCGTCGGCGGCGGCGGCATGCTCGGGTTCCCCGTGCTGCGGCAGCTTTCCGCTCCGGTCGCGCGCTAGCCGGCACTCAACACCGACAGTCCCCCTCCGCTGGTGGGTGGCGACCCCCGGTACCTCCCCGGGGGTCGTCGCTATTCCGGCGGTCGGCCGCGTCCACTGAAGGCTCTATCATTTTGTCGAGCGAAGACGCGGACAGCGCCCGCAGCAGGAGCGATCGCGTAGCGAGCCGGGATGGTGCGAGCCGGCCGATCCACGATGCGGGAGACCACCGCCGAGCGAGCGGGCCGGCCCCGTACAGCCGGGAATCGAGCGTCCCACCGAGCGCGCGGCTCTGGCGGGGAAGCTGGGTGGAACCGCGAGATCACGTCTCGTCCCAGTGATCACATCACGCGGGAGGACGAGATGGCCACGAAGACGGACCTGAAGACGGCGCGCAAGCCGGACCACGGCGACGATCCGCTGTACGCGCTGCGCCATTCCACCGCGCATGTCATGGCCGGCGCCGTGCTCGAGCTGTTCCCCGACGCGAAGTTCGGGTTCGGGCCGCCCGTCGCCGACGGCTTCTACTACGACTTCGATCTCCCGCGACCGCTGCAGCCGGATGACCTCGCCCGGATCGAAGAGCGGATGCGGGCGATGGTCCGGAAGGACCTGCCCTTCGAGCGCGATGAGCTGGACATCCCCGACGCCCTCCGGCTGTTCGGCGAGCGGCATCAGGACTACAAGGTCGACCAGATCGAGAAGCTCGACGAGACGGTCCAGGACGGCAGGGTGAGCACGTACCGGCACGACGACTTCGTCGATCTCTGCCGCGGGCCGCACGTCGGGCGCACCGGGGAGATCGGTCGGTTCAAGCTCATGTCGATCGCCGGCGCGTACTGGCGCGGCGACGAGCACAACCCCCAGCTGCAGCGGGTCTACGGCACGGTCTGGCCGACGCAGGCGGAGCTCGACGCGTATCTCGAGCGGCTGAAGGAGATCGAGCGCCGTGACCACCGGACGCTCGGTCGCGACCTCGAGCTCTTCCGGATCGACGAGGAGCTCGGGAGCGGCCTCGTGCTCTGGCTGCCCAACCTGTCGGTCGTCCGCGAGGAGCTGGAGACGTGGTGGCGCGCCGAGCACCACCGGCGCGGCTACACGCTCGTCTACACGCCGCACATCGCGCACGAGCGGACGTACCAGCGATCCGGCCATCTCGAGAAGTACGGCGAGAACATGTACGGCCCCCTGTTGCTCGACGCTGGGGGGTCCTCGGGGAGCGAAGCCCCCCGGCAGTCGTTCTGGATCAAGCCGATGAACTGCCCGGGCCACATCAAGGTCTATCAGTCGCGGGTCCGCTCGTACCGGGAGCTACCGCTGCGCATCGGCGAGCTCGGCACGGTGTACCGGTACGAACGCGGTGGCACGCTCCATGGGATGCTCCGCGTGCGCGGCTTCACGCAGGACGACTCGCACATCTTCTGCACCTGGGCGCAGGCGCAGGAGGAGATCGGCAAGGTCTTCGACCTGGCGATGGAGTTCCTGCGCGTCTTTGGCTACACGGACCCGCGCATCTACCTCGCGACACGCCCGGAGCGCCGGCTGGGCACCGACGAGATGTGGGATAAGGCGGAGGACGCGCTCCGCGAGGCGCTCGGCGTGCGCGAAGTGCCGTACGAGATCGACGAGGGCGGCGGCGTCTTCTACGCGCCGAAGATCGACATCAAGATGCTGGACGCGATCGGCCGCGAGTGGCAGGGCCCGACGGTCCAGATCGACCTCAACCTGCCCGAGCGCTTCGACGTGACGTACGTCGACGAGCGCGGCCAGCGCGAGCGGGCGGTGATGATCCACCGGGTGCTGTTCGGCAGCCTGGAGCGGTTCGTCGGCGGGCTCATCGAGCACTTCGCCGGCAATTTCCCGCTCTGGCTGTCCTGGGAGCAGGCCGCGGTCATCCCGGTGCGCGAGAGCGCGCGTCCGTACGCCGAAGAGGTCGCGTCCGCGCTCCGCGAGCACGGCCTTCGCGTGCACCTCGACCCCCAGCCCGGCGATATGCGCGCGCGGATCAAGGAAGCCCAGGAACGGAAGGCGAACTACATGCTCGTCGTCGGCGATCGCGAAGCGGCGGCCCGAACGGTCTCCGTCCGACGGCGCGGCGCCGCGCAGGGCGGGGAGGAGCGTGGCGTGCCGCTCGACGAGGTCGTGCGGCGGCTCGTCGTCGAGCGCGACACGAAGGCGCTGCCGACGGACTTCGCGCTGCACCGGGCCGCCCCCACACTCGACGCGAGCGCGTGACCGGCACCCCCGGGGCGCCACCGGCGAGCCCGCCGAGCCTCGTCGGCGAACGGGTCTCCCTCCGGCCAATGACGTACGGGGACGTCCCGCACCTCATCCGCTGGGGGAGCGACGCCGACTTCGCCTGGCACCAGTGGGGCCGGGAGCCCGGACGCTTCGACGAGCAGAACGCCCGGCAGTGGATCGACCGCCTGTCGGAGCCCGGAAAGGCGGCGACGTTCACGATCGAGCACGACGGCCGGCCGATCGGGTTCGCGAACTACCGCGACCTGCGGCCCAAGGGCCGGAGCGCGGAGGTCGGCATCGGCATCGGCGAGAAAGGCCTCTGGGGCAAGCACCTCGGGCGGGAGGCGCTGCAGCTGCTCGTGCGGCACCTCTTCGACGATCTCGGGCTCCACCGGGTGAGCCTGCACGTGATCGCGACCAACGATCGCGCGATCCAGGCGTACAAGGCCGTCGGCTTCGTCGTCGAGGGCATCGAGCGCGACGCCGTCGGCACCGCGCGCGGGTTCCTCGACGACGTCGCAATGGCGATCGTCGATGGCCGGCCCCGGCCGGCGTTCGCGCCATCGCCCGTGACGCTGGAGGGCGAGTTCGTACGGCTCATCCCGCTCCGCATGGACCACGCGGAGGCCCTGCGCGTCGCGGGTGACGAAGATGACATCTGGCGTTTCGTCGTGCCGCGGCCGCACGGCACCGATGGGTACGAGCGCTACATCCGCTTCGCGCTCGACCAGCAGATCGTCGGGGCGCAGCTGCCGTTCGCGGTGATCCGGCGTGCGGACGGCGCGCTGGTCGGGACGACGCGCTACGCCCACATCGATCCGCCGAATCGCTCGCTCGAGATCGGCTACACGTTCTACGGGAAGGGCGCCCGCCGAACGGCCGCGAACTCCGAGTGCAAGTACCTCCTGCTCCGGCACGCGTTCGAGTCGCTGCGCGCGATCCGGGTCTGGCTGCAGACGGACAAGCGCAACGAACGGTCGCAGCAGGCGATCGCCCGACTCGGTGCGACGAAGGAGGCGGAGCTGCGTAACGAGCGCATCCTCGCCGACGGCACCTATCGGACGAGCGTCGTCTTCGGGATCACCGTGGATGATTGGCCGTCCATCAGAGCGCGGCTCGAGGGCTTTCTCGCCGTGCGCTGACCGCGTGGTATCCTGACGGCCTGACGAAGACACTTTCTGCCGGAGCGGAGTTGGGCCGATAGCTCCCGAGCTCCGGGTCAACGACCAGATCCGCGTCCCAACCGTCCGCCTCATCGGCGCCGACGGAGCGCAGCTCGGCGTCGTGCCGACCGCTCGCGCGCTGGCACTCGCCCAGAGCGAGGGCTACGACCTCGTCGAGATCGCCCCGAACGCGCAGCCGCCTGTCTGCAAGATCCTCGACTTCGGGAAGTACCGCTACGAGGAGCAGCAGAAGCAGAAGGACGCGAAGAAGAAGCAGCGCGCCGTCACGTGGAAAGAGATCCGGATGGCGCCGAAGATCGACGACCACGACATCGACACGAAGGTCAAAGCGGCCTCGCGCTTCCTCGACGAGGGCGACCGGCTCAAGGTCACCGTCCGCTTCCGCGGGCGCGAGATGGCCCATCCGGACCGCGGCCGCACGCTCCTGCTTGCGGTCGGGGAGAAGCTCAAGGAGCACGGGATCATCGAGCGCATGCCGCTGCTCGAGGGACGCCAGATGACGATGGTGATGAATCCGGTGCGCCGGGATGCGCAAGCGCCCGGTGTCAAGCCGGCGACGGCGGCGGCTCCGCCGGCCGGCACAGTCCGCCCGGGACCGATGGCGTCGCCGCCTCCGCCGGCCAACTCGCCGTCTCCGTCCGCGTCGCGTCCCGCTCCCGTCGTGCCGGCGCCTCAACGGCCGGCGTCAGCGCCGCCGCCATCGGCCGCACCGCGTACCTCGTCGGCTTCACCGCCGCCGACGCCGGCCCGTTCCAAGCCGGCGCCTGCGCGGCCCGCCGCGGCGCCGTCGTCGACTCCAGTGAAGCCGGCCGCGACGCCTCGTTCAGCGGACCGCGTACACTAGTCGTTCCGCCTTCGTCCAACCTTCCGCGAAGGAGTCAGCACCGCCGTGCCTCACACCAAGAGCAAGATGAAGAGCCATAGCGGCGCGAAGAAGCGGTTCAAGGTGACCGGCACCGGCAAGATCTCCCGGGCGAAGGCGTACAAGGGCCACCTGAATCAGCACAAGTCGCCGTCTCGCAAGCGTCGCCACGCGGGCAAGGGGCTCGTCGCCAAAGGCGATATCAAGCTCGTCCGCAAGCTGCTGCCGAACCTCTAGGAACGGGCGGGGAAGAATGTCACGAGTGAAACGCGGCGTCGCCGCGCACAAGAAGCACAAGAAGCTACTCCAGCAGGCGGAGGGTCGCCGCGGAGCAAAGCGCAAGCTCGTCCGCCCGGCACGCGAGGCGGCAATGCATGCCCTGGCCTACGCCTACCGCGATCGGCGGGCCCGCAAGGCGCAGTTCCGGGCGCTCTGGATCGCCCGCATCAACGCCGCGTCCCGCGAGGGCGGCGTCTCCTACAGCCGGCTGATGGCGGCCATGCGGGCCGCCGGCGTCGACCTCGATCGCAAGATCCTCGCGGACATGGCGGTCAACGACCCGAAGGTCTTCCGTCACTACGTTGACCTGGTGCGCGAGAATAAGCTCAAGGCGGAGACGCCCGGCAGCTCATGACGACCGACGTGGTCGGGGGCCGGAGCGACTGGGCTGCCTCGGTCAAGACGAGAACGGCGATGACGGAGAGGAGTACCGCGGAGCGCCCGGCAGGGAGGATCGGTCGAGACTGAGAGCCGGTCCCGGGGTCAGCGGCGGGAAATTCGCTCCTGAGCCGACCGGCAGCAAAGCCGGTCCGGGCCGAGCCCGATACAGCTCCCAACGAGTGCCGGACGCCCGCGTGGCGGCCGGAACACGGGTGGTACCACGGAGGTGCAGCCTTCGTCCCGAGGGGACGAAGGCTTTTTGTTTTCCGACGGACGAAAGGAGGGCGAGATGGCCGTGGCGACGGAGCTGGACGAGCTCAAGGCGCGCGCGCTCGAGGAGATCGCGAGCGCGGGCGATGTCGCGGCGCTGGATGCGACGCGCATCCGCTACCTCGGGCGGAAGGACGGCGAGCTGACCCGGCAGGTCAAGACGCTCGCCTCGCTTCCCGCGGCCGAGCGCCCGGCAGCGGGCGCGGCGCTGAACGCCGTGAAGGCCGCGATCGAGGAGGCGCTCGAGGCGCGCGGGCTCGCGCTGCGCGACGCCGCGTTGGCGGAGGACCTGAGCGCCGAACGAGCGGACCTCACGCTCCCCGGCCGCCGGGTCCGGGTCGCTCGCCTGCATCCGATCTCGCGGACGATCCGCGAGATCACCCGCATTTTCCTCAGCATGGGCTTCGAGGCGGTCGAGGGTCCGGAGATCGAGTGGGACTACTACGCGTTCGAGGCGCTCAACATCCCGCCCGGCCATCCGGCGCGCGACAAGTTCAGCACGCTCTGGGTCTCGGAGGAGGCGGTCGCCTCGGTCACGCGGACCGCGAGCGGCGGCGGATCCTCGCGCGCCGAGGGCCCGCCGGGGAGCCTGCAGCGGATGCTCTTCCGCCCGCACACCTCGCCGATGCAGATCCGGGTGATGGAGCAGCGGCGGCCGCCGGTGCGCGTCGTCGTCCCCGGCCGCTGCTACCGGTTCGAGGCGACCGATGCGATGCACGAGAGCGTCTTCTTCCAGTACGAAGGGCTCGCGATCGACGAGAAGCTCTCGATGGCCGACCTGAAGGGCGTGCTGTACAGCTTCGCGCGGCAGCTCTTCGGCGGCGAGCGCAAGGTCCGCTTCCGGCCGGACTACTTCCCGTTCACCGAGCCGTCGGCCGAGATCGCGTTCGATTGCTTCGTCTGCGATGGGACCGGAACGAGGAACGGCGGGCGGTGCGGCACCTGC
The DNA here is from genome assembly GCA_036389935.1 of Candidatus Limnocylindria bacterium. Classification (GTDB taxonomy): domain Bacteria; phylum Chloroflexota; class Limnocylindria; order P2-11E; family P2-11E; genus UBA4735. The sequence goes on along the minus strand of DASWCU010000029.1, from coordinate 28,791 downwards.
GCCGGCTCCGGCTGGATCGAGGCCGCGGGGTGCGGCATGGTCCATCCGGACGCGCTCCGCCGCGTGGGCTACGACCCCGCTCGCTGGCAGGGCTTCGCGTTCGGCGGGGGAGTCGAGCGCCTCGCCATGCTCCTCACCGGGACGCCCGATATCCGGCTGTTCCAGGAGAACGACCTCCGCTACCTGGAGAGCGTGTAGGTGCTGATCAAGGTCCCCGTGTCGTGGCTGCGCGAGTACGTCGCGACCGATGCGCCGGTGTCCGATCTCGCGCGACTGCTCCACATGAGCGGAACCGAGGTCGATCGGATCGAACGGCCCGGAGCGGCGTGGCAGCACGTCTGGGTCGGACGCATCGCGGCGCTCGAGAAGCACCCGAACGCGGACAAGCTCGTCCTCGCGACGGTCGAATACGGCGAGGGCCGCACGAAGACCGTGGTCACCGGCGCGACGAATCTCCGCGTCGACGACGTGGTGCCGTACGCCGAGGTCGGGGCGCGCTTGCGCGAAGGCCATGGCGACGGTGAATTCACGCTCGAGCCGAAGAAGATGCGGGGCATCCCGAGCGAGGGCATGGTGTGCTCCGAGCGCGAGCTCGGGCTCGGCGAGGACCACGAGGGCATCCTCATCCTCGACCGTTCGATCCCGATCGGCGTCCCGCTCGCGGAGGTCCTCGGCGACGCGGTGCTCGCGCTCGAGCTCCAGCCGAACCGGCCCGACTGCCTGGGCGTCCTCGGCATCGCGCGCGAGCTCGCGGCGCTCCTGCGGGCCGAGCTGCGCGAGCCTCGGCTCGCCAAGCTGCGCTACGACCTGGATCCCGCCCTCCTCACCGTGCGGATCGAGGATCCCCGCGCCTGCCGGCGCTTCGGCGCGGCGTATCTGGAGGACGTACGCATCGGCCCATCGCCGAAGTGGATGCAGGACCGGCTCAGCGCGGCCGGCATGCGGCCGATCGACAACGCCGTCGACATCACGAACTACGTGATGCTCGAGCTCGGCCAGCCGCTGCACGCCTACGACGCGGCCCGCCTCCGCGGGCGGACGCTCATCGCGCGAGCGGCGCGCGGTGGCGAGACGCTGCGTACCCTCGACGGGGTCGAGCGGATGCTTACCGGCGGCACGCTCGTCATCGCGGACGCCGAACGCGCGCTCGGCATCGCGGGCATCCTCGGTGGCGAGGATTCCGAGATCCGCGCGGACACGACCGCCATCGCGCTCGAGTGCGCGAGCTTCGAGCCCCGCGGCATCGGCCGCACCGCGACCTCGCTCGGCCTGCACGGCTCGAGCGGCAGCGCGGCCGCGCGGCGTTTCGCGTGGGAGCTGAGCCTCGACCTCATCCCGCTCGCGCTCGCTCGCGCGGTCGAACTGCTCGCCGAGCACGCCGGCGCGCGGGTCGTAGGCGCGACGGATGCGTACCCGGCGCCGCGGCCACGTTCCAACGTGCGCCTCCGGTTCAGCGACATCCCGCGGATCCTCGGCACCGATGTCCCGCGGGAGGAGTCGCTCGACGCGCTCTCGCGGCTCGGCTTCGCCTACGCCGAGTCCGGCGACACGCTCGTCGTCACACCGCCGCCGCTGCGCACGGACATCGGCATCCCGGAGGACATCGTGGAGGAGGTCGCGCGGATCGTCGGCTACGACCGGATCCCGACGCGCATCCCGGACGGGCCGCTCCCGCTCCACGAGCGCCATCCGCTCGAGGAGCTGCGCGAGCGGGTCCGCGACACGCTCGTGGGCTTCGGCCTGCAGGACACGATCTCGTACGCGCTCATCGATCCGGCCTGGCTCGGCCGGCTCACGCCCGACGGCTCGGCGATCGCGCCCCGTCCGATCGGGGTCGAGAACCCGACCACCGCGGCGCAGTCGGTGGCGCGCCCGACCCTCCGCCCGAGCCTCCTCGACACGGCGCGGCGGAACCTCCGGCATCGTGAGGGTGTCGCGATCTTCGAGATCGCGCCGGCGTACCTGCCCCGCGTGCGCGATCTCCCCGAGGAGCGCTGGACGGTCGGCATCCTCGTCGCGGGTCAGGCCGAGCCGAAGACCTGGCTCGGCGCGCCCCGCGATTGGGAGCTCGCCGACCTGAACGGCTTCATCGTCGGGCTGCGGAAGGCACTGCGGCTGGGCCCCCTCGGCGAGCGCCGAGCGGGCGCGCCGGGGCTGCACCCCGGGCGCTCGGAGCGGTCGGGCCACGACGGACGCGACGAGTTCGTCTGGGGACAGCTCGATCCACGCGTCGCCGAGCGGTGGGACCTCCCGGCCGCGACGTTCGTCGCCGAGCTCGATCTCGCGGCGCTGCTCGCCCTCCGGCGTCCCGCCGAGGCGGTCGCGCCGCCGCGGTTCCCGGCGGCGCTGCGGGACGTCGCGTTCGTGCTCGACGAGACCGTCGCGTACGGCGAGGTGGAGGTGGAGGTCCTCGCTTCGGCGAAGGGGCTCATCGAATCCGTGACGCTGCTCGACGTCTACCGCGGCCCCCAGGTCGGGGCGGGGAAGAAGTCGTTCGCCCTCCGGCTCGTGCTCCGATCGTCGGCCGGCACGCTCACCGACGCCGAGGTCGACCGGGCGCTGAAGCGCATCGAGGGTCGCGTGCTCCACCGTCTGGACGGGACCGTCCGCGCCTGAGCCGCCTCGGTCGGCCTCTGCCACGCGGCTTCTACGCGCGTCCGACGCTCACCGTCGCGCGCGAGCTCCTGGGGAAGATCCTCGTGCACGAGCGGCCCGACGGACGTCGCGCCGTGCGGATCGTCGAGGCAGAGGCGTATCTCGGCGAGCGCGATCCGGCGTCGCATGCGTTCCGCGGTCGCACCCCGCGCACGGCGCCGATGTTCGGGCCACCCGGGCACAGCTACGTTTACCTCTCGCACGGCGTGTACAACTGCATGAATGTCGTGGCCGAGAGCAAGGGCGTCGCCGGCGCGGTCCTCCTTCGCGGCGCGGAGCCGATCGAAGGCGTTGGCGACGATCCGCGCCGGCTCGCCGGGCCCGGCCTGGTGTGCCGCGCGATGGCCATCACGACGGCGCACACCGCGTTCGACCTCGTGCGGTCCGAGTTGACGATCCGCGACGCGCCGCCCGTCGCGGACGCGGCGGTCTCGCGCGGGCGGCGCATCGGCCTGTCGCCCGGCACGACGTTCGACGAGCCCTGGCGGTTCTGGATCAGCGGCTCGCCCGGGGTCTCGCGGCGATGACCAGCGAGAAGACGCTGGTGACGCTCGAGTTCACCACGGTGCGGACGCTGCTCGCGGATCGCACCGCCTTCGCTCCGGGGCGCGAACGCGCGCTCGCCCTCGTGCCGGAATCCACGCTCGCCGGTGCCGAACGGCTGCAGGACGAGACCGAGGCCGCGCGACAGCTCATGCGCGCGATCCCCTCCGCCGGGCTTCGAGGCGCGCAGGACATCCGCGATCCGCTCCGCCGCGCCGACCTCGGCGGCGTGCTCGATCCCGATCAGCTCCTCGCCATCGCGCAGACGATCCGCGCGGCCAAGGCGCTCTTCGACGACGTGCGTGCATACCCGCCGCTCGCGGCGCGCGCGCGGTTCGCCCGGCCGCCCGCGGGCCTGGCCGACGCGATCGAGCACGCGATCGGTGCGGCGGGCGAGGTGCTCGACCGGGCGAGCGCCGCGCTCGCGACCGCGCGCTCGGAGCTCCGGTCCGCGCAGAATCGACTGCAGCAGCGGCTCGACGGGCTGCTGCGCTCCGACCTCGCCCGCTACCTCCAGGATCCGATCGTCACCCAGCGCGGGGGCCGCTACGTGATCCCGGTGAAAGCGGAGTACCGCTCGGTCGTCAAAGGCATCGTCCACGACCAATCCGCGAGCGGCGCGACCGTCTTCATCGAGCCGCTCGAGGTGCTTGAGGCGAACAACCGCGTTCGCGAGGCCGAGCTCGCCGAGCAGCTCGAGGTCCAGCGGATCCTCGACGGACTCTCGCGAAGCGTGGAGCGCGCGGGCGAGGACCTGCACGCCACGATCGAGGCCCTCGCGTCGCTCGACGTCGTCCTCGCGAAAGCCCACTTCGCCGAGGCGTTCGACGCCGAACGGCCGGTGCTCGACGGCGCCGGCCGGCTCGACCTCGTCGGCGCGCGTCACCCGCTGCTCGTCGAGAGCGGCGTGCCGGTCGTCCCGATCGACGTCCGACTGGGGTCGGACTTCCGCGTGCTCGTCATCACGGGCCCGAACACCGGCGGCAAGACGGTGACCCTCAAGACGATCGGCCTGCTCACGCTCATGGGCGCGAGCGGTCTCCAGGTGCCGGCGGAGCGCGGGAGCGCCCTCCCCGTGGTCCGCCGGGTGTTCGCGGACATCGGTGACGAGCAATCGATCGCGCAGTCGCTGTCGACGTTCTCGTCCCATCTGCGGAACGTGGTCGCGACGCTGGCTGAGGCCGAGCCTGGCGACCTCGCGTTGCTCGACGAGGTCGGCGCGGGTACCGACCCCGACGAGGGTGCGGCGCTCGCGATGGCGGTGCTCGAGACGCTGCTCGCGCGCGGCGTCCTCACCGCGGCATCGACGCACTACCCGGAGCTCAAGGCGTTCGCTCTGAACACGCCGGGCGTCACGAACGCGAGCGTCGAGTTCGACGCGGAGACCCTTCGACCGACGTACCGCGTCCACGTCGGGCTCCCGGGCGCGTCGAACGCGTTCGCGATCGCGTCGCGACTCGGGTTGTCGGCGGACGTGCTCGAACGCGCCGGGACGCATCTCTCCGAGCTCCATCGCTCGCTCGAGCGCACGCTGCGCGAGGCTGAGCGGAAGCGGACGGAGCTGGCGGCCAGCTTGGAGGAGGCCCGGGTCGCCGCCGTCGACGCCGCTCAGGCCGGCGCGGCGGCTGAGCGCGAAGCCGCGGCCGTGCGCGACCGGGCGGCCGAGGCTCTGCGGCGCGCGCGGAACGAGGCGGACGAGCTGCTCCTGCAGGCCCGCCGTGCCTTGCGGCAGGCGGAGCAGGCACGTGACGAGGCCGCGAAGCGGAACCTCGTGGATGACGCTCGCACCGCGCTTCGCGAGGCTGAGACGGCGCGGGCCGTCGCCGCACCGGCCGCTCCGCCGCCCCGACTGCACGAGGTCGCGCTCGGTTCGCCGGTGCTGGTCGACGGCGTGAGCGAGCCGGGGCTCCTGCTCGCGATCGACGAGAAGGGGATCGCCGAGGTGGCCTCGGGCGCGCTCCGGCTTCGCGTGCCACGAGAGAGCCTGCGCCCCGCGCCACGATCGGAAGAGCCGCTGCGCTCGACGCGGCCAACGGTCCGGGCCGGGACGTCATCGGTCCCGCTGCAGCTCGACCTCCGAGGGGCGCGGGCGGAAGAGGCGCTCGAGGTGCTCGATCGCTACCTGAACGACGCGGCCGTCGCCGGCTACGACCGCGTGCGCATCGTCCACGGAAAGGGGACGGGGGCCCTGCGGACCGCGGTGCGCGAGGTACTCGCGTCGCACCCGCTCGTTCAGGAGCACGCGGCGGCGTCCGCGCAGGAGGGCGGCGACGGGGCGACGATCGTGCGGCTGTGACGGCGATCATCCGTCCCGCCGTCGTGGCGGACGCCCGAGCGATCGCCGAGGTCCACATCCGCTCGTGGCAGGAGGCGTACCGGGGCCAGCTGCCCGATGCGTGGCTGGACGGCCTGAGCGCGCAGCTCGAGCGACGTGAAGCGCGGTGGCGCGAGACGCTGGCCGGGCGACACGGGGAGCGCAGCTTCGTCGCGGAGCGCGACGGTCGGCTGATCGGATTCGTCCTGGTCGTTCCGAGCCTCGATGACGACGCCACGCCGGATACCGGCCAGCTGTCGGCGATCTACCTGCTTCAGGAGGCGTGGGGCATCGGGGTGGGTCGCGACCTGATGACGATCGCCATGGCGGATCTCCGCTCGCGATTTCGCCGCGCGACGCTGTGGGTCCTCCGATCGAACGCACGAGCACGACGCTTCTACGAGATCGCCGGCTGGCGCGCGGATGGACGCGAAAAGGTCGAGGACTGGGCCGGCGCGCGGATCGACGAGGTTCGCTACGTGATCGATGTCGATGGCGCGCAAGAATGACGGTGCGTGAGTCGGATCCTTCTCAGAGCGTTCGTCCGCGCGCCGGCTGAGCGGTGCTTCGATCTCGCGCGTGACGTGAGCGCGCATACCCGGTCGCTCGCCGAGACCGGCGAGCGCGTGGTGGCGGCGACCCACGCGCTTCTCGAGCTCGGCGATGAGGTCACGTGGGAAGCGCGACACCTCGGCGTACGGCAGCGGCTGACGACGCGTATCACCGAGATGGAGCCGCCTCGGACCTTCACTGACGAGCAGGTGCGCGGCGCGTTCGCGGCGCTGCACCATGTCCATCGATTCATCCAAGTCGACGGCGGCACCGAGGTCGTGGATGACTTCGCCTACAGATTGCCGCTGGGGCCACTCGGACGGCTCGCCGACATCCTCGTCGTTCGCGGTCACATGCGGAGGCTGTTGGCGACGCGCGGCGCGTACCTCAAGCGGCTTGCGGAGTCCGACCCGTCGTCGGAGTAGCCGGATCGCCCCGCGGTCACGCCAGCCGCTCGATGCGTATGCCGGCTTCCACGAGCGCCGCCTCGATCAGCGCCTCGTCATCCGCACCGACTCCCGCGTCGAGGAGCTGGCGGCGCAGCGCCGGGTGCGGCTCGCTGATCTCATCCGGAGCGAACCAGCGCACGTCGCTGCCGCGTTCGGCCTTCAGCTCCCCGGTGGCGGTCCCGGCATACATGAAGACCGTGATGTCGAATTCGCCGGGCGGCTCGCTCCGGGTCTGGTAGACGGCCGCGAGCCGGCCGTCGGCCAGCGTCAGCCCGGTCTCCTCGCGAAGCTCGCGTGCCGCCGCATGGGCGACGCCCTCGTCGGGCTCGACCGCGCCGCCGGGAAGGAGCCAGTGCCCGGCGAACGGGCCGCCGGTCTGCCAGACGAGAAGCACGCGCCCGCGCTCGTCGCGGATCACCGCGATCGCGCCGACGCTCGAGACCGCCGCTACCTGCCCTCGTCGGGAGGACGCGTCGGTACCGGCGTCCGTCCTCCGGGGAGCGTCGGCCGCGGCGGCAGCGTGAAGCTCGGGAGCGCGCTCGGTGATGGCGTCGGCGACGGGGTGGGCGACGGGCTCGGGCACGGCTCGCCGGTGCGCAGGTTCCAGCTGAACCGGCCGTAGCTGTGTGCCCCGGCCATGGCCTCGCGGATCCACTGGTCGGTGTACGGCTTCCATGACGCCGGGCCGCTCTCTTTGATCTGCATCGCGACCTTCTGGGTCCCATCGGCGCCCACGCATCCCGGCGTGAACCAGTCATCCACCTTCCGTGGCTCGGTGCCCTTCACGAAGATCTCCTTCGCCGCGAACGGGCTGAGGTTGGATGGCAGCAGCCCCGAGCCGTAGCCACCGAACGCGCCGGGCGATACGACCACCGTCGCGTCCACGATGCCGGCCGGCCGCTTCCAGTCCGCCGCCTCGAAGCCGGTGAAGATCTCCTTCATGTAGTCGCGCCAGAGGATGCCCGGGCCGAGCGCCGAGGAGATGCCCTGCATCAGGTCCCCATTGCTGTTCCCCATCCAGACGCCGGTCACGAGCGTCGGCGTGAACCCGACCGCGTAGACGTCCTTCAGGTTGTCGGTCGTCCCGGTCTTGAGCCCCGCGGGCCGACCGATGTTGGTGAACCCGCCGAAGACGAAGTCGCGGTCCGGTTGGGTCGTGTCCTTGAGGATGTCGACCATGACGTACGCGACGTTCTCGTCGAGCACCCGCCGCTGCTCGAAGTCCTTGTGCTCCCAGATCACCTTCCCGTGCGGATCCTCGACCTTGAGGATGAACGTGGGTTGGACGCGCACGCCGAGGTTCGCGACGGTCCCGTACGAGGTCGCCATATCGATGAGCTTCACCTCGCGCGCGCCGAGGGTGAGCGACAGCCCGACCTTCGATGGATCGATATCGGTCGTGATGCCGAGGTCGTGGGCGGTCTGGATCGTGTCCTCGATCCCCGAGTACTGCTGCAGGAACTTGATCGCCGGGATATTCCGCGATTCGCGGATCGCCTGGCGCATCGTCACCGGCCCGTGGTACTGGAGGTCCGCGTTCTCGGGACGGTACCCGCCACCGAAGTCGGTCCGGGCATCGACCACCACGGTCGCCGCGGTCGCGCCCTTCTTGAGCGCGGTGACGTAGTTGAACAGCTTGAACGCCGAGCCCGCCTGGCGCAGGCCGATCCCGGCGACGTCGAACTGCCCCTGCACGCGCGGGTCGGTCCGTTCGTTGTAGTCGACCGACCCGACGTAGGCGAGGACCTCGCCGCTCCTGCTGTCGAGCGACACGAGCGCCGCGTTGTGCACGTTGCTTCCCGGCGCGAGCCGATCCACCGACTCCTTCACGCGCCGTTCCGCGGTCTCCTGCAGGCGCATGTCGAGCGAGGTCGTGACCTTGAACCCGCCCCGCGTCACGGCGCCTTCGTCGCCGCCCAAGATCGCGCTCAGCTGGTTGCGGACCTGGTAGACGAAGTGCGGCGCCTTGATCGTGGCGACCGGGGGGCCGACGGTCTTGATCGGCTCGGCGTTCGCGGCCGTCTCCTGTTCGGTCGTGATCGTCCCCAGCTCGTGCATCTGCTCGAGGACGTACGAGCGCCGCTCCTTCGCCCGCTCGACGTTTTCGGCCTTCGACGGATCGAGGATCGAGGGCAGCTGAGGGAGACCGGCCAGGAGCGCAGCCTCCGACAGGGTGAGCGTCTTGAGATCACCCTTCCCGAAGTACGTCTGCGCCGCCGCGCGAACCCCGTATGCCTGGTTGCCGTAGTAGATCTGATTGAAGTACAGCTCGAGGATCTGCTGCTTCGAATAGGTCCGCGTCACCTCGATCGCGAGGATCGCCTCGCGGATCTTCCGACTCAGGCTGAACTCGTTGCCGACGAGCCGCAGCTTGACGAGCTGCTGCGTGATCGTCGACGCGCCACCTGAGCCCTCGCCGCGGTGGGTCAGGTCGGCGAACGCGGCCCGCGCGATCCCGAGCACGTCGACGCCGGGGTTGGTGAAGAAGGTATGGTCCTCGGCCGCGACGGTCGCGTCGACGAGGACCTTGGGGACGTCCTCGTAGCGCACGAGATCGCGCCGCTCCTCCTCGAACTGGAACAGCAGCTCCTTGCCGTCGCGGTCGTAGATCTTCGTCGACTGCGGCAGCGGCGCCTTGCCGATGTCCTGCGCCGACGGGAGATCGCGCGAGAAGTAGGCGAACGCGATCAGCCCACCGACGAGCGGCAGGCCGACCATGGTGATGAGGAGTGCGATCAGGACCGACGGGAGGACCGAGAACCGCCGCGCCATGGTCTTCCCCTGACGCCGCGATCCCCGATAGTGCCCCTGCCGGAACGCGTGATCGCGCGTCGTCGAGCGCGAGATGATCGAATTCTAGACTTGCCGGATGCCCGTTCGGCCGGACGAGCGCGAGCTCGACGAGTTCCTCACGCGCGGCATCGCCGAGGTCATCGTGCGCGAGGACCTGCGCGGCCTCCTGGCCGGCGGCGAGCGCATGCTGCGGATCAAGCAGGGCTTCGACCCGACGCATCCGAACCTGCACATCGGCCATGGGGTCCCGCTGCGGAAGCTGCGGAAGCTCGCGGAGTGGGGCCACGAGATCGTGCTCATCGTCGGCGATTGGACCACCCAGATCGGCGACCCGACCGACCGCGAGCTCACCCGACCGATGAAGTCGCGCGACGAGGTCATGGCCAACGCCCAGACGTACATCGACCAGTTCCAGCTCATCGTGCCGCGGGAGAACACACGGATCGTGCTGCAGGACGAATGGTTCGGGCGGTTCGGCCTGCGCGACGTGCTGCAGCTGACCTCGCGCTTCACGGTGCAGCAGATGCTCGCGCGCGAGGAATTCCGCAAGCGGATCGCGGCGAACACGGCGATCCCGATCAAGGACATCCTCTACCCGCTCCTGCAGGCGTACGACTCCGTCGCGATCGAGGCCGACGTGGAGGTCGGGGGGACGGATCAGCTGTTCAACATCCTCGCCGGTCGGGAGCTACAGGAGTCGGTCGGGCAGCGTCCGCAGAACATCCTGATCAACCACCTGCTCGAAGGGCTCGACGGCGAAAAGATGAGCAAGTCCAAGCCGCAGACCGGCATCTGGCTGACCGACCCGCCGAACGAGATGTTCGGCAAGGTCATGGCGCTGAAGGACGACCTCATGCCGCACTACTTCGAGTGGGCGACCGAGATGCCGCTCGAGGAGGTGCATACGACGCTCGGGGCCCTTGGCCGCGGCGATCTCCACCCGCGCGAAGCGAAGGAGCGGCTCGCGCTGCGGATCGTCGCCGAGCTCCACTCGGCCGCGGCGGCGGAGGAGGCGGCGGCGGCGTTCCGGCGCCAGTTCCGCGAGGGCGAGCTGCCCGAAGCGATCCCCGACGTCCGCGTCGCCGCCGACGGGGAGGGACCGGTCGGGGTCGTCGACGTCCTCCTCCGGGCCGGCCTCGTGAAGAGCCGCGCCGAGGGGCGCCGGCTCGTCGAGCAGCGCGGCATCCGGATCGACGGGGAGACGGCCGACCTCACGACGACGCTCACGACGACGGGGCGGCCGGTCGTCCAGTACGGGCGGCGCAAGTACGCGCGGCTCGAGTGGACGTAGCCGAGGCATGACCGCCCGCAGCGAGGCCTTCAGCGACGCGATCTTCGCCATCGCGATGACGCTTCTCGTCCTCGAGATCAAGGTGCCGGTCGGCGAGACGAGCCTCTCGGGAGCGTTGGCCCGGCAGTGGCCGTCGTTCGCCGCGTTCGCGGTGACGTTCCTCTACATCGGCGTGTACTGGATGTCGCACCACGCGACATCGCGGCTCGTCGTCCGGTCCGACGGCTGGCTGCTGCTCCTCAACCTGCTCTTCCTCATGACCATCTCGTTCGTCCCGTACCCGACCGCGCTGCTCGCCGATCGGCTGCAGACCGGGCACGAGCTGAACCTCGCCACCGCGTTCTACGGCGCGTCGATGCTGCTCCCCGCGCTGCTCTCGAACGCGCTCTGGCTCTACATCTCGCGCGGTCGGCGGCTCCTGACGCCGACCCTGGGCGACGCCCAGGTCGCGGCGCTCACCCGCAGCTACCTCCTCGGGCCGGTGCTCTACGCGATCTCGGTGGTCGTCGCGCTCTTCGTGCCGGTGATCGCGCTCGTCTTCTACGTCCTCGGCCCGAGCTATTACGCCGTCGTCTCGGCGCGCAGCTCGTTCGAGCAGGCGAACGCGACCGCGGCGTAGCGGAGCCGCGATGCGACACGATCCGGCGACCGACCTTATCTCGGTGGCGATCGTGCCGTTCGGCGCGCGGTCGGGCGACGCCCGTGCGGGAGCCTGGGGCCGCCAGATCGCGCGCCGGCTCGTCGATCGCTTCGCGGGCCACCCGCGGATCGAGGCGAAGCCGGTCTTCCTCGTCGCCATGCCCGAGACCGCGTCCGGCCCGGGCTACCTCGTCTTCGGGTCGACCCCCGATGAGGATCTCGCCGCGCAGTACGGCGCGTCGCTCGGCGCGACCCACACGCTCGTGGGGCAGGTGCGGGCCGAGGGCGGCGAGCGCGCGATCGAGGCACGCCTGGTCGACGTGACGGCGAAGGTCCGGGTGGCCGAGTTCGAGCGGATCTTCCCCGACGGGTCGCTGCACGAGGCGGAGCCCGCGCTCGCGAAGTGGCTCGCGTCGTCGCTCGGCGTCGAGGCCACCCCGGCGACTGCCGCGGCGGCGAACGAGGCCGCCTACCTCGCGCTGCTCGAGGCGATGGACGAGGAGGTCAACGCGACCCTTCTCCGGACCGGCGATCCCGAGCGCGCCGCCACGGCCGACGAACGCGCGATCGCGCGCTACCTCGATGCGCTGCGCGCCGATCCCGCCTGCACCGCGGCCGAGGAGCGTCTGCTCGTGCTCGCGGCGGGGTCGCTCGAGCGTGGCGACGAGCCGCGCCACATCGGCGCGCTGGAACAGCTCATCGAGCTGGTGCCGCGGGCCTGGCGCGCCCACTACCTGCTCGCCGAGCTGCGGCACGCCGCGGGTGAGGTCCCAGGCGCCATCGTCGCCTACGAGCACGCCGATGCGGTCCGCCCGCTCTCCGACGCCGATGCCGTCCGCCTCGCACAGCTCTACGTCGAGGCCGACGCCGCGGCGGCCGCGGCCGCCCGGCTGCGGCGCATCCGTCCGGACAGCGCGGCCTACGCCCGCGCGCAGGACCTGCTCGGGGTCATCGCGGTGTCGCGCCGCGAGCTCGGCGAGGCGGTCGCGGCATTCGAGCGGGCCATCGCGGCGGGGGCGTTCGACGGCGCGACCCACGCGCACCTCGCCGAGGGCCTCCATGCGCGTGGGGACGTCACCGCCGCGATCGCTCGCTACCGCGAAGCCCTGGCGCGCGGCGCGCCTCCGCCGACGCGCCTCAACCTCGCGCGCGCGCTCGTCAGCGCGGGCGACACCGATGCCGCCGCCACGGAGCTCGATGCGCTCCTCGCGAATGTGTCGGTAGGGGAGCTGGCCGCCCAGGCCCGCCGTCTGCGCGTCGGGCTGCGCCGGCACGACCTGGAGACACGGCTCGAGCGCGGCGGTCGGGTCGCCGTCGGAGGCGACGACGCCGACCTCCGGTCGGCCCGGACCGATCTCGAAGCGGTGGTCGCCGAAGAGCCCGAGCTCTGGGAGGCGCACTTCGGCCTTGCGCTCATCGCCCGGCGGTCCGGCGACGCGGCCGCGGCGGAGCGGGCGCTACGACGCGTCCTCGAGCTCTGGCCCGATCAGCCGGACGCGCTCCACGAGCTCGGGGTCGCGCTGCTCATGAGCGCACGGACGGCGGAGGCGCTGTCGCTCCTCGACACCGCGGCGCGGCTGCGGCCGGAGGACCCCGGCTACGTCGCGGATGCCGGGTTCGCGCAGCTGCGGGCCGGGAATCTCGAGGCCGCCCGCGCCCGGCTCGCGCTCGCGAGCGAGCTCGACGCGGACGACCCGATCACCCAGGCGTACGTGCAGGAGCTCACACGGGTCGAGGGCGCGAGCCGACCGAATTGAGGGCCCCACCGAAACGCGTCGTCGTCGTGGGCGGCGGCTTCGCGGGTCTCCACCTCATCCGTCACCTCGATCGCCTCGTCGACCGGACCGAGGTCGAGCTGACGCTCATCGACCGCAACAACTACCACCTGTTCACGCCGCTCCTCTACCAGGTCGCCACCGGCGAGCTGCCACCGCACGCGGTCGCGTATCCGCTCCGGATGCCGATCGCCCGGGCTCGCTGGCAATTCGCGCGGACGGAGGTCGCGTCGATCGACCTCGACGGCCACCTGGTGAGGACGGCCGATGGCGAGTTCCCCTATGACCACCTGGTCCTCGTCCCAGGGAGCGTCACGAACGACTACGGCATCCCGGGCGTCTGGGAGCACGCGGTCGGGATGAAGTGGCTCGGCGACGCGCAGCAGCTGCGGCGCCGCATCATCGGGGCGTTCGAGCGCGCGGCGCTCGAGGGCGATCCCGCACGCCGCGGCGAGCTGCTCAGGTTCGTGATCGTCGGGGCGGGCCCGGTCGGCGTCGAGCTCGCATCGAGCCTGCGCGACCTGATGGACCACACGCTGCGCCAGCTCTTCCCGAGCGTCGATCTGCGCCGGCACGCCGAGATCGTGCTGATCGACGGCGCGGACCGGGTCCTCAGCCAGATGGACGAGCGCCTCTCGCGACTCGCGGCTCGTCGCCTGGAGCGCCAGCGCGTCCGGGTCGTGCTGCGGACGCTCGTGTCGGAGATCGGCGACGGCGAAGTGCGCGCGAAGGACGGCTCGATGTTCCGTGGCGCGACGATCGTCTGGGCCGGCGGGGTGCGGACCAATCCGATCGTCTCCGGCCTCGAGGGCGTCCCGCACGCGAAGGACGGCCGGCTGGTCGTCGACGAGTGCTTCCGGGCGGGCGGGCGCGATGATCTGATCACGTTCGGCGACGCGGCGTTCTTCCCGCACGACGGCCGCCCGCTGCCGCAGCTCGCGCAGGTCGCGGTCGTGCAGGCCCCGCAGGCCGCGCGCAACGTCGCGCACCTCGTGCGCGGTGAGCCGCTCGAGCCGTACCGCCACCGCGAGCGCGGCGACCTCATCGCGCTCGGCCGAACGAACGCCGGCGCACGGATCGGCGGCGCCGTGTTCGGCGGCTTCCCGGCCTGGAGCGTGTGGCGGATCTACTACCTGATGCAGCTGCTCGGCGTCCGCAACCGCGCGACGCTCCTCGTCGAGTGGCTGCTGTCCTACTTCGTGACGCGCATGGTCGCCGACACACCCTGATCGCCGCCGCTACCGTCGCGCCGATGGCCACCGCGATCCGCGATCAGCGCATCGCGCTCGAAGAGCTCGCCCGGCTCCCCACGCTTCACCACTTCGAGGTCTCGAACGGCGGCGACCGGGTCGCCTTCCACTGGGACAAGACCGGCCGGATCGAGCTGTACCTGATGGACCTGGCGACCCGGCAGGTGCGGCAGCTCAGTCACGGCGAGGTCCCGCGCGCGCTCCGTTCGTTCTTCATCTGGGATCCCGAGGACCGATCGCTCGTGTTCGCGAAGGACGACCGCCAGAGCGAGGATCGCCGGGTCCCGCACCCAGCGCCCGGCGGCATGCTGCGCTGATGCGTTGCCGAAGAGCGCGATCATTGACCGGACGCGGCGGGAGGTGGTAACGGTGGCGATCTACGACTATCAGTGCCGGGCGTGCGGCAAGCGGTTCGAGCTGAACATCTCGATGAGCCAGCACGATCGGCTGAAGGACGATCCGCCCGCCTGTCCGGCGTGCGGCAGGAAGGAGACGCAGCGGCTCGCCTCGCTCATCAGCTGCAAGATCTCCAGCGGCTACGCCTAGAGAGAAGCGTCGGCCTCCGCGGTGCTTATCGATGCCTGCAGCCACTTGACGGATCGGCTCGCTGGTGGCATTTATTGAAGTGAGCCGTCTTCCGAGGGGCCCATCGGGATGGATGGCGAACAGCGGGAATTGGAGGGATGCGTATCGTCCGACTCCAGCTCCTCTACGGAGTGATCCAGGTCGACAGACGACGCCCCCAGCGGTAGGGGGCATGGCAACGGGGCGCGTCCGGCAGGCAAGGTGATCGGAGTCGGACCTGTGAGCGGAACGGGTGACTCAGCCAGCAGGCCAGGACATGAGGCCGAACGCCGGACGCGCCCGGGCGGCGGCGCGTTTCTTCAACCACTGTTCTCGATCCGTAGGCGGTTCAGTGGCGTCCCCAAAAGGACGACGCGCCCCGTAGTACATGCAGCTTCGGGCGGAGGCGATATGGACGTCACCTTCGTCGGCACCTGGACGCCGCGGCGCTGCGGGATCGCCACGTTCACGCATGACCTCCTCTCGGCCGTCCGCTCAGCTGACCCGTCGGTCCGTGCGCGCGTCCTTCCGATACACGAGCCCGGCGTGACCCGTCTGTATGGCGCCGAGGTCGTCGCGCGCATCCGGCAGGGCGACGCCGACTCGTACCGCGAGGCCGCGCATCTGGCGAACGGCTCTGATGTCGTGAACGTGCAGCATGAGTTCGGGCTGTACGGTGTCTACCGCAACGGCCGGTGGGAGGACCACCTCGTGCCGTTCCTCGACAGGCTCGTCGCGCTCGGGAAGCGCCAGGGCGACGACTGGGATTACGTCGAGTGGACCGACCAGGGCCACGGCAGCGTCGACATCGCCGCGAAGACCGAGCGGATGCGGCTATCGCCGACTGGCTGGAGCGCGCGCTGTCCTGAGCCCGCTCAATGCGCGGCGGCCGTCTCCTCGACCCCGGTCTCGTGCTCGCTGATGACCTTCTGGGCGATGTGCGCGGGCGTCTCCTCGTACGCGAGGAACTTCGAGGTGAACGTGCCGCGTCCGCCGGTCATCGACCGGAGATCCGTCGCATAGCGGAACGTCTCCGCCATCGGCACGTGCGCACGGATCCGCTGCAGCCCCGCGCCGGCGCCCTCCATGCCGAGCACGCGGCCGCGCCGGCTGTTGAGGTCGGCGAGCACGTCGCCCATCTGCTCCTCGGGCACGAGCACCTCGAGCTCGACGATCGGCTCGAGGAGATACGCCTGCGCTTCCTTCACGCAGTTCTGCAGGGCAAGCGAACCCGCGATCTTGAACGACATCTCGCTCGAGTCGACGGTGTGATACGAGCCGTCGTATAAGGTCGCCTTGAAGTCCGACAGCGGGTAGCCGGCGAGGACGCCCTTCTCGGCCTGCTCGCGCACACCCTTCTCGACGGCGGGGAAGAAGTTCTTCGGGACCGAGCCGCCGACGACCTTCGTGGCGAACTCGACGCCGCTGCCGGGTGACAGGGGCTCGATCGCGAGCCACACGTCACCGAACTGACCGTGGCCGCCGGTCTGGCGTTTGTACCGGCCTTGGGCGGACGCCTTCGCGCGGATCGACTCCCGATAGGGCACCCGCGGCGTGCGGGTCTCGACCTGGACCCCGAACTTGTCCTTGAGGTGGTGCACTGCGACCTCGATCGCCGATTCGCCGACGGCCGAGAGGATCGTCTCGCGCGTCGCGTCGTCCCGCCGGACGTGGAGCGTCGGGTCCTCATCGATCAGCTTGTGCAGCGCCGTGGAGAGCTTGTCGAGATCCGCCTTGCTCGCGGGCTCGATCGCGACCCCGAAGGACGGGTCCGGGAACGCGATCGCCGGGAGCTCGATCGGCGCATCCTTGTCGCAGAGCGTCGAGTTCGTGTTGGAGGCCGCGAGCTTCGGGATCGCGCAGATGTCGCCCGACACGACCGCGTCGGTGGTCTCCTGCTCCTTCCCGCGGAGGAAGAAGATCTGGCCGACCCGTTCGGCCTCCTTCTTCGTCGCGTCGTACACGTGCGAGTTCGCCTTGAGCGTGCCGCTGTAGACGCGGACGTAGCTCAGCTTGCCGACGAACGGGTCGGCGAGCGTCTTGAACACGAACGCGCAGAGCTTCTCGTCCGGTGTGGGCTTGCGCGCGATCTCGTTGCCCGTGGGATCGGTCCCGACGACGGCGCCGCCCTCGACGGGGGAGGGGAGCATCTCGATGATCGCCGAGAGCAGGCCGCCGAAGCCGACCTTGCGCGAGGACGACGAGGCCACGACCGGGATGACCTGGCCCTCGCGGACCGCGGTATGGAGGGCGTCGCGGAGCTCCTCATAGGCGAGCTCCTTGTTGTCGAGGTAGCGGGTGAGGAGATCCTCGTTCGTCTCGACGATCGCCTCGACGAGCTGGCGGCGGTACTCGCCGATCCGCTCGCGTTCGGTCTCCGGCAGCTCGCCGATCGGATCTTTGGGGCCCTTGAGGAGCGTGCCGTGGAGCAGATCGATCGTCGCGGATACCTCTTGGTGCGACCCGACCGGGACGTGCAGCGCCACGACGCGGATGCCGTAGGCCTCGCGGAGCTGCGTGAGGACGGCGTCGAAGTCGGCGTTCTCGCGATCGACCCGGCCGACGACCGCGATCCGTGGCTTCTTCGTCCGCTCGAGCTCGGCCCACACCGCCTGCGTGCCGACCTGGATGCCGGCCGAGGCGTCGAGGAGGACGACGGCGGCGTCCGCCACGCGCAGGGCCGCCCGCTGGTCGCCGGTGAAGTCGGCGAACCCGGGCGTGTCGAGCAGGTTCACCTTCGTCCCCTCGTGGGTGAACGACGCGAGGCCGATGTTGATCGTGATCCGGCGCTTGTGCTCTTCGGGATCGGTGTCGAGGATGCTCGTCCCGTCATCCACCTTGCCGAGCCGGGTCGTCGCTCCAGCGAGGTGCAGCAGCGTCTCCACGAGCGTCGTCTTGCCGGAGCCGCCATGACCGGTCACGGCGACGTTGCGGATCCGTTCGGGCGCGATCGACATGACTCGCTCCCCTGTTCTTCTTCAATCTCTCGCCTGCGGCGAGGAGATGCGCTCCCTGTTCATTTTCGATCTCTCGCCTGCGGCGAGGAGACGCGCTCAGGGCTGGTGGACTCGCTCCTCCCCAATCTCTGGCCTTCGGCCAGAGATACTGGCGGATTCACTCCTCGCGGCACAGCCGCTCGTCGCTCACATGTTGCGGCAAAGCCGCTCGTCGCTCGTTTGTCGCGACGAACGGAGTGCCGTTCCGTCGACTCCCCGAATACTATGCAGTCCCGTGTCGGGTCACTCGAAGTGGTCGCAGATCAAGCGCCAGAAAGGCGCCGCGGACGCGAAACGCGGCGCCGTCTTCACGAAGATGACCCGCGAGATCATGCTCGCCGCCCGCGAGGGCGGGGGCGATCCGGATGCGAATTTCCGGCTGCGCCTCGCCGTCGACCGGGCGCGCGGGGTGAACATGCCGTTCGCCAACATCCAGCGCGCGATCGATCGGGCGACGGGCGGCGGCGAGGGCGCGCAGCTCGAGAGCGTCGTCTACGAGGGCTACGGCCCCGGCGGCGTATCGATCATGGTCGAGGCTGCGACCGACAATCGCAACCGCACGGCCTCCGAGATCCGGGCGGCGTTCACGCGACACAACGGCAAGCTCGGCGAGTCCGGCTCGGTCCAATGGATCTTCGAACAGAAGGGCGTCATCGAGATCGACGCGAGCGGCCGCGACGTCGATGAGGTCACGCTCATGGCGATCGACGCCGGCGCCGAGGATGTCGAAGCGGACGGCTCGCTCGTGACCGTGTACACGGCTCCCGGCCGCTTCGAGGCCGTGAAGCGGACGCTTGAAGGCGCGAAGCTGCCGATCGGCGACGCCGAGATCTCGATGCGGCCGTCCAGCACGGTCCGGGTCGAGGGCGAGCAGGCGCGCAAGGTGCTCCGCCTCGTCGAGGCGCTCGAGGAGCTCGACGACGCGCAGAAGGTGCACGCCAACTTCGACGTGCCGGAGGAAGTCCTCGAGATCGCCTAGGGTCATCCTCGGGATCGACCCCGGGACGACCGGGATGGGTTACGCGTTGCTCGACGCGGCCAACGAACCCATGACCGTCCTGGAGTGCGGCCTGATCGCGACCCCTGCCGAAGGCGGTCCGGCCGATCGGCTCCTCGCGATCGCGGACGGCCTCGACGCGCTGATCGCTCGGTTCGCCCCGGCGGCGATCGCGCTCGAGCGCCTCTACTTCAACCGCAACGTCCGCACCGCGATGCGGGTCGCCGAGGCCCGCGGCGTCGCGCTGCTCTGCGCGGCACGCGGCCGGCTCGCGGTCGCTGAGTACACGCCGCAGGAGGTCAAGCTCTCGGTCACCGGCACCGGCGGCGCCGACAAGAAGCAGGTCCAGCGGATGCTCGCGATCGTGCTCGCGCTCGCGCAGCCCATCACCCAGGACAACGTCGCCGACGCCGTCGCGATCGCGCTCACCCACGCGCACCGCGAGCGCTTCGGCGCGGCCCTCGCGCTCGCCCGGTGATCTCGAGCGTGCGCGGGCGCGTGCTCGCGCGCGGGACCGACCACGTCGTCGTCGAGGCCGGCGGCGTCGGCTACAAGGTCCACGTCCCACGGCATCCGGCCGGGGACGAGGTGCTGCTGCACACCCATCAGGTCATCCGCGAGGACGGCCAGGCGCTCTACGGCTTCGAGTCGCGTGAGGAGCTCGCCCTGTTCGAGCTGCTCATCGGCGTGTCGGGCGTGGGCCCGAAGGCCGGGCTCGCGCTCCTGGCGGTGTCCCGGCCGGTCGATGTCGCCGCTGCCATCGCGGCGGGTGACGCCGCGGCGCTCGCTCGCGCGCCTGGAGTGGGGAAGAAGACGGCCGAGCGGCTCATCGTCGATCTGCGCGGAAAGGTCGCGGGCGTCCGCGCGGCGCCGGCCGCGGCCGATGGCGGCACGGACGTGGACGAGGCGCTCGCCGCCCTACGAGCCCTCGGGTACACCCAGTCCGAGGCGGCAGCGGCGCTCCGGGACGTCCCGGGCGCCGATCGGGCGACCACCGAGGAGCGCCTGGCGGCCGCGCTTCGAGCCCGGTAGGGACACTGAACGGGCGATCCGCTCCGTCATCGACCCGTGCGCACTACGGGAATTCGGTAGTATCCGCCGCAGAAGGAAGGGGGTTTCGTCGGGCGCGGGAAGGAGCAGAGCTTGACCTTTTGGCGCGACGAGCAGGGCCAGGGTCTTGTCGAATACGCACTCATCATTGCCGTTATCGCAATTGCCGTCATCATCGCGATGATCTTCTTGCGCGGTCAGCTCCAGAACCTGTTCTCGGAGATCGGCAACAACCTCACCTAGACCCGCACAGCGCCCGGCGCACCCCCTTCCGAACTCTCCCCAGCGAGCGCGGAGCCGCCTCCGGCCCCCTTCCGGACGGCCCGCGGGCCTCGCCGGCCCTCCTCTGGGCCGACGTAGACCACTTTGCTACAATCGTGCATGGCGGCCGGATCCTGTCCGGTTGCCGCTCGAGCCGCGAAGGTGGGGCGACCCACCTTTTTTGTCGCCGGGAACGGCCGAGCAAGAGCAGAAGGGGAGCGTGCGATGAACCGAGAGCTGGTCACCGGCCTTGCGCAGCTCTCCGCCGAGAAGGGCCTCCCGAAGGAGGTCGTGAGCGACATCATCGCCCGCGCGATCAAGCGGGCCTACGGCGCCGAAGAGAACATCGACGTCAAGGTCGACATCCAGACCGGCGCGTTCAAGGTGTACCTGCTGAAGACGGTCGTCGAGAAGGTCGAGGACCCGAAGCTCCAGATCCAGATCGACGCCGCGCGGCGCCTCAAGGCGGACGCGGCGCTCGGCGACACCATCCCGCTCGAGGAATCCGCCGCGGCGCTCGGCCGCATCGGCGCGCAGACCGCGAAGCAGGTCATCCAGCAGTCCTTGCGCGAGGCCGAGCGCGAGCAGGTGTACGCGGAGTACGCCGACCGCGAGGGCGACATCATCAACGGCCAGATCGAGCGCTTCGAGGCGGGGAGCGCGATCTTCGAGCTCGGGAAAGCGAAGGCGATCCTGCCGCGCAGCGAGCAGGCACCGCACGAGCGCTACTTCGTCGGGCAGCACCGGAAGGTGCTCGTCCTCGAGGTGCGCCGCTCGATCCATGGGCCCCAGATCATCGTCAGCCGCGCACATCGCGGGCTGGTGAAGCGGCTCTTCGAGCTCGAGGTCCCGGAGATCTATCACGGCCAGGTCGAGATCACCGGTATCGCGCGCGAGGCCGGGTCGCGGACGAAGATCGCGGTGCGCTCGCGCCAGCCGGGGCTCGACCCGGTCGGCGCGTGCGTCGGGCAACGCGGGCTCCGCGTCCAGGCCATCAGCAACGAGCTCGGCGGCGAGCGCGTCGAGGTGATCCAGTACGACGAGCAGCCCGAGAAGTTCGTCGCGAACGCGCTCTCTCCGTCACCGGTGATCCGCGTCGACATCGTCGCCGAGGAGAAGACCGCGTACGTGGTCGTGCCGGACCGCTACCTGTCGCTCGCGATCGGCAAGGAGGGCCAGAACGCCCGCCTCGCGGCGAAGCTCACCGGGTGGCGGATCGACATCCGCAGCGAATCGGAGGTGCGGGCCGAGGCCGAGCCGGAGCCCGAGCCGGAGCCGGTCGTCACCGCCGAAGAGCCGGCACCGGTGGTGGAAGAGGACCAGGAGACGATCCGTCACGACCTCGTCGCGGAGGTCGAGGCGGAGTCGCTGGCGGCCGACGAAGACGAGCTGGAGGAGGAAGACCGCGCGCTCCTCGGCGGTAAGAAGAAGCGGGATCGGCGTTAGGAGCGTCCCGCAGCGGACCTGCGTGGCGTGCCGGCGGACGAGACCGAAGCGCGAGCTGATCCGCGTCGTCAGGGGCCCGAGCGGTGGGCTCTCGGTGGACCTACGGGGCAAGGCACCGGGACGCGGCGCGTACCTGTGCCCCGACGACGCGTGCCTGGCCCGGGGCGTCACCGAGGGCTCGCTCGCGCGGGCGCTCGAGGTCACGATCGACGAGACGACCCAGCAACGGCTGCGTGAGGAGCTCGCGGCCGGAGCGACCCAGAGGAGGTAGCAATGCCAAAGGCAAGACCGCGGCGCTTTCCGCCGCAGCGCGGACCCCGTCCCCGTCGGCGCTCGCGCCCGCAGGGCCCGCCCATCGCGCCCGCGCCCGTGGCGCAGACGGCGGTCGCCGTCATGCCGGAGGGCGGCCTCCCGGTGGTCCTGCCGAAGACGATGCAGGTCGGTGAGCTCGCGAAGTCGCTCGACCTGTCGGTCGTCGACATCATCCGGGCGCTGGTGAACATGGGCGTCATGGCGACGATCAACCAGACGATCGATTTCGAGACGGCGTCGCTCGTCGCGGGTGAGCTCGGGATCGAGGTGACGCTCGAGGAGGAGGAGGTCGTCGCGCCCGAGGTCGCCGAGGAGGCGCTCCCGACGGGCAAGGAGGTCCTCTGGACGGACGAGGACGAGTCGAAGCTCGTCACGCGACCGCCGGTCGTCACCATCCTCGGCCACGTCGATCACGGGAAGACGAGCCTGCTCGACGCGATCCGCGAGACGAACGTCACGGCCCGCGAGGCCGGTGGGATCACGCAGCACATCGGCGCGTACCAGATCGAGCGGAGCGGCCGGAAGGTGACCTTCCTCGACACCCCGGGCCACGAGGCGTTCACCGCGATGCGCGCGCGGGGCGCGCAGGTGACCGACGTCGCGGTCCTGGTCGTCGCCGCGGACGACGGCGTCCAGCCGCAAACGATCGAGGCGATCTCGCACGTGAAGGCGGCGAACGTCCCGATCGTCGTCGCGCTGAACAAGATCGACAAGCCCGACGCGAACCCCGACCAGGTGAAGGCGCAGCTCGCCGAGCACGGCGTGACGATCGAGGACTACGGCGGCGACACGCCGCTCGTCCCGGTCTCGGCGAAGACGAAGCAGGGCCTCCAGGACCTCGTCGACGTCGTCCTGCTCGTCGCCGATGTCGCCGACCTGAGGGCGAATCCCGACCGCCCCGCGATCGGCCGGGTCATCGAGGCCCACCTCGACAAGGGCCGCGGACCCGTCGCGACCGTGCTCGTGCAGACGGGCACGCTCGAGCGCGGCGACCTCATCGTCGCCGGGACCACGTTCGGCAAGGTCCGCGCGATGACCGACGACAAGGGCAAGCCCGTGGGGCGGGCGGAGCCCTCGCGACCGGTGCAGATCCTCGGCCTTCCGGAGGTGCCGGAGGCCGGCGATGTACTCCGGGTCGTCGCCGACGAGAAGTCCGCCAAGGCGATGGCCGAGCGGAACGCGCGTGAGCGCGCGGGGGCCATCGGCGGCGAACGGCCGGCCACGCTGGACGAGATGTTCGAGCAGGTCAAGGAAGGCGGCGCGAAGGAGCTCAAGGTCGTCCTCAAGGCCGACGTGCAGGGCTCGCTCGAGGCCATCAAGGGCGCGCTCGCGAAGCTGCCCCAGGACGAGGTCGCGGTGAACATCATCCACGACGCGGTGGGTGACATCAGCGAGTCGGACGTGACGCTGGCCGCCGCGTCCGGCGCGGTCGTCATCGGATTCAACAACAAGATCGACGTACCGGCGAAACGGGCGGCGGATCAGACGAAGGTCGACGTCCGCCAGTACAAGGTGATCTACGAGCTCCTCGACGAGATGCAGCAGGCCCTCACCGGGATGCTCGAGCCCGAGATGGTCGAGAGCGTGCTCGGGCACGCCGAGGTGCGGCAGATCTTCACCGCGAACAAGATCACGATCGCGGGCTGCATGGTCCTCGACGGGCTCGTCCGTCGCGGCGCGCCGGTCCGCCTGCTCCGCGCCGGCGAGCGCATCTATCAGGGCCAGGTCGCGACGCTCCGCCGGGTGAAGGACGACGTGCGCGAGGTCAACGCCGGCCTCGAGTGCGGCATCGTGCTCGAGGGGCACAACGACATCGTGGTCGGAGACATCATCGAGTCGTTCGTCGTCCAGGCCAAGCCGCGCTGACATGGCGTATCGCTGACATGGCCTATAAGCGGACCGACCGCGTGAACGCGCTGCTGCAGCGCGAGCTCGGCACGCTGATCAGCGAGGAGCTTGGCGATCCGCGGATCGCGTTCACCACGGTCACCGGGGTCGAGACGACGCCCGATCTGCGGACGGCGAGGGTGTTCGTCAGCGTCCTCGGCGACGACGACGCGGTGAACGGGACGATGCGCGCGCTCGACGAGGCCCGGCCGTACATCCGGCACCAGCTCGGGACGCGCACCGACCTGCGGTTCGTGCCCGCGATCGTCTTCGTGAACGATCGCTCGGCAGCCCGCGCGAGCCGGATCTCCTCGCTTCTGCGGCAGGCTCGGCCCGAGGAGTGAACGACGTCGTGGTCGCCCTGCGGCAGGCGCAGCGGATCGCGATCGTCTCGCACCGCGATCCCGACCCGGACACCGTCGGCTCGGGCCTCGCGCTCGGCCTGGGTCTGGAGCGCCTCGGCAAGCGCGTGTCCTGGCACTGCGCGGATCCGGTCCCCGAGCCGATCCGCTTCCTCGCCGGCGCGGATCGCTACTCGCAGGCGCCGCCGGACGGCGGCGTCGATCTCATCGTCACCGTCGACTTCGGCGACGCCGGCCGGGCGAAGCTCCAGCTGCCGGCGGGCGTGTCGATCGCGAACATCGACCACCACGCGACGAACACGTTCTTCGGCAGCGCGAACTTCGTCGACCCGACGAGCGCGGCGACGGGCGAGCTTGTCGGGCGCATCATCGACGCGCTCGGGGTGGGATGGACGCCCGAGATGGCGACCGCGGCCCTCGTCGCGATCATGACCGACACCGGCTCCTTCCAGTTCCCGAACACGGACAAGCGCGCGCTCGAACGCGCGGCGATGCTCCGCGAAGCCGGCGCGGACCTGCAGTCGATCACCTACAACGTGTTCCGCAACAAACGGTTCGAGGCGCTCAAGCTCTGGGGCTTCGCGTTCTCGCGTTTGCACCGGGAGGACGGCGGGCTCCTCGTCTGGACCTGGATCGAAGATGCCGACCTCGTCGACGCCGAGGCGCTCGAAGAGGACCTCTCCGGCCTGATCGAGCAGATCGCCCGGAGCAAGGGAATGCGCGTCGCGCTCCTGTTCAGCGGCGTGGGTGGCCCGCTCAAGGTCTCGTGCCGCACCTCGCAGTCGACACCGTCCGTCGATGCGGCCGCGCTCATGGCGCGGTTCGGCGGCGGCGGACATGTCCGTGCGGCCGGCGCCCTCATCGCTGCGTCCGACCACGTCGCGGCGCGTGGCCAGGTGCTCGAAGCCGCGCGCGAGGCGCTCGCCGCCGCGAAGCAACCAGTGGCGTGAGCGAGGCACGGCTCCGCCGGGCCGAGCGAACCCCACCAGCCCTGAGCGCATCTCCTCGGCGAAGCCGAGAGATAGAGCAGGCGTGAACGAGGCCCCGTCGGGGGTCCTGCCGATCGACAAGCCCGCGGGCTGGACGTCGCACGACATCGTCGCGGTCGCTCGGCCGATCCTCGGCACCAGACGCGTCGGGCACGGCGGGACGCTCGATCCGCTCGCGACCGGGCTCCTGCCGCTCCTCGTCGGCAGCGCGACGAAGTTCGCCGATCGGCTCCACACGGCGGCGAAGGTGTACGCGGCGGTCGTGGCATTCGGCACCGAGACGACGACCGACGACGCCGCGGGGGAGAGCACGCGGCACGCGGCGCCACCGCCCATCGACGTCGCCGCGATCGATCGCGCGCTCGATGCGTTCCGTGGCACGATCGACCAGGTGCCGCCAGCCTTCGCGGCCGTGAAGATCGGCGGCCGGCCCGCCTACGCTCGCGCGCGGCGCGGCGAGACCGTCACGCTCGCGGCACGGACCGTTCAGATCGAGCGCGTGGCGACCGCGGGGTGGGACGGGAACCGGTTGCGGCTTCTCGTCGTCTGCTCCACCGGGACGTACATCCGCTCGCTTGCCCGCGACCTCGGACGGGCGCTCGGATCGGCCGCGCATCTCGCGGCGCTGCGGCGGCTCGCGGTCGGAGACCTCCGGCTTGATGACGCTTTGTCGCTCGACGCGCTCCGCGGCGGCACGCCATCTGCGCTGGGCGCGATGCGGCCGGCCGATGACCGTATCCTGCCGCTGGACGAGCGGTACCGGACCGCGCCGGCCGAGAGCATCCTCGGCGACTGGGGGACGGCGGAGTGATCATCCGGGCAGCCGAGCGTGGGGCGCGCTGGCTGATCGAAGCGTGGCGGCAGCTCTCGCTCGACGCGAAGGTCATCGGGGCCGTCGCGCTCGGCAACTGGCTGCTGCTCTTCGCGAACCACACGACCGTGGCCGCGACGAGCGATGAGACGCTCTGGCGGCTGTTCCCGTGGCCGGCGAGCGCGGCCTTCCTCGCCGTCACCGGCCTCGTGGCGGCGGCCTATCCGTGGCGCGACCGGCGGGCCGGGTCGGGCTTCACGCCCCGGGATCGGGCGCTGCACCTCGCCGCGATCGTCGCGGTCTTCGTCGTCGTGCCGACGCTCGCGTCGATCGTCCTCCGTGAGACCGGCAAGCCGTACACGTACGTGCACGACGGCGCGATCATGATCGAGGAGGCCGCGCGCAAGCTGCTGGCCGGCCACAACCCGTACGCGGCCGATTACCTGAACACGCCGCTGTACTACTGGCCGATGGTGAACAACCCGGCCCTCTACCACCTCACCTACTTCCCGCTCCTGTTCCTCATCACCGCGCCGTTCGTCGCGCTGTTCGACCGCCTCGGCGTCTTCTGGGACCAGCGCTACCTCTATCTGCCGGCGTTCGTCGCGACCCTCGCGGTCCTCCCGCTCGTCATCCCGGCCGGACCCGACGCCTGGCGACGCCGTCTCGCGATCGTCGCCCTCGTCGGCCTCAACCCGCAGCTGTTCCCGTTCGTCGTCGAGGGCCGCAACGACTTCTTCGTCCTGCTCTTCTTCTTCGTCGGGATCGCCCTCC
Organism: Candidatus Limnocylindria bacterium; assembly: GCA_036389935.1. Lineage (GTDB taxonomy): Bacteria > Chloroflexota > Limnocylindria > P2-11E > P2-11E > UBA4735. The sequence continues at coordinate 2,081 of DASWCU010000029.1, read as the reverse complement.
TGCAGCGCGACCGGCGCACGCTCGGCTCGCTCGCGATCGCGGCCGCGGCCGCGACCAAGCTCCACGCGGTCGTGCTCCTCCCGTTCCTCGCCGTGTACCTCGTCGCGACGCGCCGCCCGCGCACGATCGGCCAGGCGATCGCGGCGCTCCGTCCGGCGATCCCGGCCGCGGTCCTCCTCGCCGCGACGTTCATCCCGTTCCTGGTGAATGACTTCCCGGCCTTCTACGACGACGTCGTGCGGTACAACGCCGGCGGCGCCGCGTGGACGTACCCGATCTCCGGGATGGGCTTCTCGGCGCTGCTCCTCTCGCTCGGGATCATCCCGTACCGCCAGGCCGACTTCCCCTTCGCGGCGGTCGAGATCGCGGTCGCGCTGCCCATCGCGCTGTTCATGGCGGCGAGGCTGTGGCGCGAGCCGACGATCCCGCGGATGCTCGGCGGATACGCCCTCACGCTGCTCGCGTTCCTCTTCTTCGGGCGCTACTTCCAGGGGAACTACCTGGGCTACATCCTCGCGCTCGCGACGCCGATCCCGTTCCTGACGATGCGCCGGGCGCGTCGGCCGGCGCGGCGTGCGGCGCGGCGACCGATCGCGCCGGTCCCGTCGGCGCAACCGAGCGCGCCACCGATCACGCAGCCGCTGGGCCAGGTGGCCGCGGCTGAGGCGCGGAGCATCGAATAGCCCAAGCGCCATTCGATCGGCGCGTCCGTGACGCGCGCATCATCGCCCGGTGGAGCTGACCGGTTGAGCGTCGTGCACGACTTCGCGGGCTGGCCCCGCGGCCCGCTTCATGTCGCGCTCGGCATCTTCGACGGCGTCCACCTCGGTCACCAGGCCCTCATCCACCGGCTCGTCGCGGATGCGCGGGGATCCGGCGCGACCGCCCTGGCCACGACCTTCGACCCACTACCGGCGCAGGTGCTGTCGCAGGATCCGCCACAGTCGACCCTCACCGACGCGCCCGAGCGGGCCGCGCTCCTCCTGGACGTCGGAGCGGATGGCGTCGCGATCTTCACCTTCGACAAGGCCTTCTCGCAGCAATCCGCCGAGCAGTTCATCCGGCGCCTGGTCTCGGCGGGCGAGGTCCAGCAGGTCGTCGTCGGCCCGGACTTCCAGTTCGGCCACGGCCGCGAGGGCACGGTGCCGCGGCTCAAGGAGCTCGGCGAGCGGCTCGGCTTCGCGGTCACGGTGGTCGAGCCGATCGCGCACGGCGGCGTCGTCGTGAGCTCCACGCGAATCCGCCAGGCGCTGCGCGAGGGTGACCTCGCCACCGCCAAGAGCCTCCTCGGCCGACCCTACTCGGTGACCGGCACCATCGTGCGCGGGGAGCGGCGCGGCCGGGCGCTCGGGTTCCCGACGATCAACGTGTCCCCACCGCCGGACAAGCTGCTGCCGCACGACGGGATCTACGCGAGCTGGGTGACGCTGGACGGCGAGCGCCACCGCGGCGCGGCCAGCCTGGGCGTTCGGCCGACGTTCGGGGGCGGCCCGCGCCAGCTCGAGGCGTTCATCCTCGACTTCTCGCGCGACGTTTACGGCCACGAGGCAACGATCGCGTTCGTCGAGCGGCTCCGGGACGAGCTCACGTTCGAGAGCGCTGAGGCCCTCGCACGGCAGATCGCGGAGGACGTCGAGCAGACCCGGCGGGCCCTGCCGTAGCGGGAGTCGCCCGGTCGGTCGCCGCGAACATCGTTCTTCGCACGAGAGGAATGGCCGGTCATCGGCAATAACTCGGAACGACGTTCTGCGTGCAGCGTATCCACACCTGCCGTCGCGCCCAGACAGACCGCCGAGCCGGTCAGCTTGTAGGACGAGCAGCGGGATCGCAAACCTGGTGAACGAGGTCCCGAACGCGGAGATCGTCTCGCCGACCCAGAAGCGCCAGAAGCCGCGGCCACGCTGGCACGGGTTGTGCATCATGATGCTAAGATGCAGCTATGCCAAAGGTGCGGACAACGGTCACGCTCGACCAGGACGTGCTCCGCTCGGTAAAGGTCCGCGCGGCGCGACAGGGAAAGGGTGACAGCGAGGTCATCGAGGAGTCGTTGCGCCGTGACCTCGGCTTCGACCTGCTGGAGC
>DASWCU010000028.1:0-7553 GCA_036389935.1 Candidatus Limnocylindria bacterium | reverse complement strand
GGTGCACTGCGCGCACTGTCACGCACGGCTCGACGGGAACGGCGACTGCGCGACGTGCGGCCTCATCGGCCGGCCGGCGTCGGAGCTCGAGCGACGCGCGAAGAGCGATCCCGAGCGGGTGAACAAGCTGCTCAGCGGGGCCATCGCCCGGAGGCGCGGCTACACGCCGGCGGCGCGGTAGGCGGCGCGGGCCGCCGCCGGATGCGGGGACGGCTCAGCGAACGACTACGTGGGCTCCGGCGCGATGTTCTTGTTCAGCCTGAAGAGGTTGGTCGGATCCCACTTGGTCTTGAGCTCGACGAGCCGCGCGTGGTTCTTGCCGTACGCCGCCTTGATGCGCTCGCTACCCTCCTCCTCGGTGAGGAAGTTGACGTACGTGCCACCGGTCGAGAAGCGCCGCATGTCCCGCCACGCGGCGCGCGCCCACTCGATGTTCGCGGCGTCGTCCTCGGCGTTCTCCCATGACGCGGTGATGTTGAGCACATAGGCCGCGTCGCGGTTCCCCACAGCGGAGTGGTCATCCGGGAGCTGGTTCAGCGCGCCTTCGATCGGGAAGATCACGATCGCCGAGTGCGGCGAGCGTATGCGACCCGCGTGCTCGATCGCTGTCTCGATCATGTCCGGCTCGAGTGTCGACAGATATTCCGACTTCCAGTAGTAGCGTCGACCCTTTGGCTGCGTCGCGTCGAGCAGGCTCTGCTGCGACACATACGGCCGCCGCTGCACCACGTCGCCCACCGGCGAGCCGAACCGCTTGATCGGCGCGAGCAGCTTTTCGCCGTCGGCGACCGATCCCGTGTGGCATGCGAAAAGCGCGACGATCGGCTTGCCGTGGATCTCCTTTGAGATCCAGGGCGAGGGCGGCGCGTTCCGTTGATTTGCGACGACCACGAGCTCCGGCGGCGCGCTCTCCATCAGCGTCCGCCACATGTCGAGCACCCTCGGCGCGTCCTCCGCCCGCCACGCGATCGCACCGGCGACGACCTCCGGCCCGACCGGATGGAGGCGGTAATCGAAATTCGTCACGACCCCGAAGTTGCCGCCGCCGCCCCGAAGTCCCCAGAAGAGATCCACGTTTTCCTGCTCGCTCGCGCGCACAGCGCGGCCGTCGGCGGTGACTACGTCGACCGAAAGCACGTTGTCGCAGCTCCAGCCGAACCGGCGCGTCAGATAACCGAAACCGCCGCCCACCGTGAGCCCAGCGGCACCGGTGTTCGAGACGAATCCCAGCACCGCGGCGAGGCCGTGCAGCTGTGTCTCGCCGTCCAGGTCGCCGAGGAGGCAACCAGGCTGCGCGTGCGCGACGCGTGCGCTCCGATCGACGAGGACGCCGCGCATGAGCGACAGGTCGATCATCAATCCGCCGTCGCACACTGCGAGCCCCGAGATGTTGTGGCCGCCGCCTTTGATGGAGAGCGTGAGACCGCGCTCGCGGGCGAACCGGATCGATGCCAGGATGTCCGCCACGCCCAAGCACCGGGCGATCGCGCCCGGGCGGCGGTCGATCATCGCGTTCCAGATCGAGCGGGCATCGTCGTAGCCGGGATCGCCCGCGACGAGGAGCGGTCCACGCAGGCGCGGCCTCAGCTCGGCGATCGTCGTGCGATCGAACTCTGTGCTTGGAAGCGTCGAGATAGCCCCGCGGCTCACCGCGCGCCTGCTCGCGCGAGGATCCGTCCGGCGCCTCCATCGGCGAACGGGCTCAAGCCGAACCATCGGCCGAACAGCGGGCCGGCGTCTTCGTCCCCGTCGAGTCGGACCGAGCCGGCGGCGATCGCCTCGGCGAGGCGCAGGCGTCCGAGCCACACCGCGGTCAACGCCGCGAGGTCGGCGTCGACGGCCAGCTCCACGTCGAAGCCCTCGTCGGTGAAGCACAGATCCACGGCCGGCGGTTCGATCCGCAACCAGAACGACCGTCGCGGTCGCCGGAAGTCGAAGCGGACCACGGTCCGCTTGCCTCGGAGCGCCCGGACCTGCACTCGCCGGCGGATGAACCACATCAGCAGCACGGGGTCCAACAGCCCCGTAGGCAGATCGGTGCCGCCCCAGCGGTAGCCCCACGCGCCGAGCGCCTCCACGACCGGTCGTAGCTCTTCGCCGGCCGAGGTCACGTGATAGCTGAAGCCGCGCCCCCGCTCGGCGGGTCGGCGCTCGATGACGCCGGCGGTCGCGAGCGAGGCGAGGCGCTGGCTCAGGAGGTTGCGCGAGATCCGAGGAAGTCCGAGCTGGAGCTCGCTGAAGCGATGGCTGCCGTTCAGCAGCTCGCGCAGGATGAGCGGCGTCCAGCGCTCGGCGAAGATCTCGGCGCCACGCGAGACCGGGCAGAACTGGCCGTACTCGGGCACCCGCCCAGTCAACGCCCAGCCTCACCGGCCCGCAAGTTCATTTTTTGGACTTCCGCCGCACGCGCCCGGCCGCGATGGTTCCAAGGGCCCGAACAGGCACCTGGGAGGCACGTTGATGCGTCAGATAGGTCCGATCACCCTCGCGCTCGTCCTGGTCACGTGCGGAGGCGCGCCGGAGCGTGCAGCCTCGTCGGCCACCCCGCCGGCCACGCCGTCACCCACGGTCGCGGCTGTCGCGACGCCTCTCCCGACGTACCCGCCGAGCGCCGAAGGGTTCAACAGCAAGCTTCTCGTCGAGAAGCCACGAAACGTTTCGACGAGCGCGACGGGTTACGTCTGGATCGTGACCGGTGCGACCACCGACGGAAGCGGGGTCAGCGCCACGGTATCCGAAAGCGAGAGCTTCACGGCGTCGTATCAGGCGTCGACCGATCGGCGAGGAAATGACGCGGGTCGAGTGGTCTACGCCACGACCGATCTACCGCCGCTCGCCGTGGGCCGTTACACCGAGAGCCTGCGGCTCGTCGTCGTACAACCGGGCGGGCGCTCAGCCGCGCACATGCACTCGGGGATCGAGGGGGTGCTCGTGCTCGAGGGCCGCGTGCTCGTCCGTAGCGGCGGGAACCCGCCGGCGTTCCTCGCCCCGGGCCAGGGTTTCTACATTCTCCCGAAGGTCCCGGTCCAGCTGATCAACGCGGGGAACGCGGTCGCACGGACGCTCGTCTACTCGATCAGCCCCGAGGGCGCGCCTTTCTCGACCGAGCTCGATCGGTCGCCGTGACGACGTTGTGCTCGGGTGAGCAAGCCGAGAAGAAGCGTCCGGCCCGGACGCGAAGCGGTCAGCGCCAGTCGATCGAGGCGACCTCCACCGGCTCGGCGATGTCTTTGAGCGTGACCGTCCGCCTCTCGGTCGCGTACGCCTTGGCGGCGGCCTCGAGCGTCGCGGCGCTGGCCAGGATCTCGTCGGCGCCGGCGACGGCTCCGATGCGTGCCGCCTCGTGGATGCCGAATCCGGCGTAGTCCAGTCCGCGGCGATGCGCCCCCGCGGTGTGCATCCCGATCCGCACCTGCGGGGCGAATCCCTGCGCCCGTCGCTGCTCGGCCAGCCGGCGCTGTATCGCGACGGCACACTCGACCGCGTCGGCGGCGGTCGCGAACGAGACGAAGAACCCGTCGCCCTGTTGGCGGATCTCCTCGCCACCGTGTTGGGCGATCAGCGCGCGAAGGGTCTCATCGTGCCAGCGGATCAGGTCCTGCCACGCGTCGTCGCCGATCGCATCGATCAGCTTCGTCGACCGCACGATGTCCGTGAACAGGAACGTCCGCGTCACCTGCTCCTGCTGGGGCTCGGTGGAGGTGGCACGCGCTCGCTCGCCGAGGAGCTCGCTCGCGCGACGAGCATCGAGTCGGGCGCCCAGACGCTCGAAGGTCGAACGCGCCGCGTCCAGCTCGAGCTCCGCCCCGGTGTCATCGCTCTGGGCTCGGAGCACGGCGGCGAGCAGCAGTCGCGCTCGCGCGGCGTCGTAGGGCATCTCGAGCTCCTGCCACAAGTGGAGCGCCGCCCGGGCCGTCTTCTCGGCGGCCGCGGGATCGCCGTCCGAGAGCTGCAGCGCCGCCCGCCCGGTGCTCGCGATCGCGTCCATCGCCATCGTTCCGAAGGAGGAGGCGATGCCGTCCAGCTCCTTCGATGCCGAGCGAGCTCGCTCGCGGTCGCCCACGGCGAGCGCCACTTCGATCTCCGCCGGGAGGAGTCGGGCGCGTGCCGACCGTTCGCTTTCGTTCGCGAGCGCACGCCGGAGCGACGTCGCGGCGGCCGCGGCGTCGCCCTGGGCCAACCGAACCAGCGCGAGGCCGGGCTCGGGCACCACGCCCAGCGCATGCGCCCGGCGGAACGCGTCCTCCGCCGCGGGAAGGTCCCCCATGCGGAGGCGGATCTGGCCGATGGCAGTGAACCCGAGGGCGGCGATCTCGCTGATCTGATAACGCTGCAGCTCATCGCACGCCTTTCGGGCCTCCTGCTCCGCTTGCGCCCAGGACCCGCGCTGGGCGATGACCTCGGCGCGGTACACGCGGCAGATGCCCGGAAAGCCGGTCACGGATTGGCGCTCGCACCAGCGCGTCGTGGCCTCCGTCCACTCGCTCGCGCGACGGTAGTCGGCGACCTCGCGACAGGCCCCGATGGTGCCGCAGTACACCCACCCGGTCGGCCAAACGCCGAGCTCCCCCGCGACCGCGGCGACCGCCGCCGCATCCAGGCGCGTCAGGCCCGCGGCGACGTCGCCGTAGCGGACGAGGGCGAGGCCTTCGGCCATCGTGCCGAACGCCTCGAGATCTCGATCGCCGAAACGCCGCCCGAGGTCCGCGGCGCGGCGAGCGAGCGCGAGCACGTCGTCGAGGCTCATGGAGTCGTGCCCCATCGCCGCCCGCGCGAACAGGAGGTACCCGAACGCGGCGCAGTCTTCGTCGCCGTCGAGGAGCTTCGTGGCACGCTCGAGCCAGGCCCCTGCCGCGGCGTAGGCGCGCTTGTTGCCGTTGTCCTGCGCGAGTCGCAGCGCGACCGTTGCCGCGCGGCGTGTGTTTCCCGCCTCAGCGAAGGCGGCATGCGCGCGTTCCCGCGCGGCGAGCGATTCGTCCGGCTCTGCCATCCACCACGCGGCGTCGGCAAGCATCTCGAGACCCTCGGCATCCAGGCCGCTCGCCGCGTCAGCCTGCCGCAGCAGCGTGAGCGCGTCCGCCCAGGAGTGCCGCTCGAGCGCCGTGCGCGCCTCCGCGATCGTGTCTGCCACCGGCTACGCGCGGACGCTCAGCTGACGGGTCAACGCCGTCGCGAGGCGGTCGATGTCGGCGTCGCGGTGGAGCGCCCAGAACGAGATGCGGATCGCGTCGTCCGGCTCGGCGACGTGCTTGACGACGATCCGCTCCTCGTCCCAGATCCGATCGACGAGCGCGGCCGCACCGCCGCCGCGCGGACGCACGACGACGATCCCGGTCCGATCCTCCCGCCGGCCGAGCAGATCGAGCGGCAGGTCCGCGAGGGCGGCGAGCAGCCGGCCCCGGAGCGCGGCGATCCGCTCGCCGACCACGGGGCCGAGCACGCGGTGGACCGCGAGCGCCTGGCGCAGTCCAACGAAGGCGGCGACGTCGACGGTGCCGATCTCGAAGCGCGTCGCGTCGTCGTTGAGCGTCAGGTGGCCCTCGAGATCGTGCCACGCACGCGAGCGCCAGCCGATGCGCGTCGGCGTCCACCGGGCCGGATCGGCGACCCAGATCGCGCCCGTCGCGAGCGGCCCGTGCAGCCACTTGTGCCCGAGGAACACCGCGGCGTCGGCGCCGAGCGCCCGCACATCGACCGGCAGCTGGCCGAGCGCCTGGGCGCAGTCGACGACGCTGATCGCTCCCAGATCGCGAGCGAGCCGGCACGCCGCCTCGACCGGAAGGACCCGGCCGGTGCGGCACGAGACCAGGGAGAGGACGAGCGCCCGCGCGCCATCGCGCAGCGCGGAGGCGAGGTCCTCGAGGAACGCCGTGTCGTCGGTGACGTGCAGCACGCGGACGCGATCGCCGCGGTCCTGCCGGCGGTAGACCGGCAGCAACGCGGCCGGGTGCTCCTCCGCGGTGGTGACGACGAGCGCGCCGGCCGGGACAGGGAGCGACGCGATGAGCGCGTTCAAGCCGTCGGTCGCGGATTGCATGAGCGCCACGCGCGCGGCACCCTCCGGGTCGCCGAGGAACGCGGCGAGGTCGGCGCGCGTCGCGGCGAGGTCGTCGTTGTACGCGGCATAGCCGACGTGCGAGAACATCGCGACGCGGTTCAGCCACGCCCGGTAGCGTTCGGCGGCGCGCTGCGCGACCGGGAACGTCGGCCCGGACCCGGCGACGTTGAAGTACAGGAAGTCGTCGTCGAGCGCCTGGAGCGCGGCGACGCTCACGTCGGGGTGCTCGTCGACGAAGCCGCTCATGCCGTCGTGATGCCCCGGATCGCGAGCCCGGCCGCGAAGAGGCACATGAAGCCGAATGCGAACGAGACCGCCCGCGGCGGCCGCCCGCGGACAAGCGTCGCGGCAAGTGGCAGCGCGGCCGCGAGCGCCAGCCCGTAGAGCACGTGGATCGCGGTGGCCGGACGCCCGCCCAGCATCAGCACCAGGCCGACCGCGCCCTGCGCGAGCGAGGCGATCTCCGAGATGACGAGCGCACCGATGAGGTTCGGGGACGGCCCCAGTCCGCGGATGCCGAGCAGCAGACCCCAGAGGCCGACGATCGAGAGGTAGAGGACGATGGCCGTCGCGGCTCGCCCGTGGGCCTGGAGCGCCACGTCCACGCTCGCAGGCTATAGCCTCCCCGGGAAGGGGACGCGCGTCCGTTCCCCGCTCGGACGACCGGGAGGAAGAGATGGCCAGCACCACGACCGGCAAGGTCAGCGATCCCGCCGCGGCGCGCGAGGCGGGACCGGCGCCGGGCAGCGAGATCGCCGAGACCGGCGTCGCGTATTTCGACGGGGCGTTCGTGCCGCTCGGCGAGGCGAAGGTGAGCATCGCGACCCATGCCCTCCAGTACGGCACCGCGGTCTTCGAGGGGATCCGCGGGTACTGGAACGAGAGGCAGGAGCAGCTCTACGTCTTCCGCCTGCGCGAGCACTTCGAGCGGATGGCCCGGTCGTGCCGGATCATGCGGATCGACCTCCCCGGCGATCCCGACGAGCTCTCCGCGATCGTCGTGGAGCTCCTGCGGCGGAACGCGTTCAGATCCGACGTGTACGTCCGCCCGCTCGCGTACAAGGCCGCGCGGGTCGTCAAGGTGGCGCTGCACGGCTTGCGCGACGGCTTCGGCATCTACGCCTTCCCGCTCGGGGACTATCTGCCGACCGGCGGCCTCGCGGCGCGCACGGCGAGCTGGCGGCGGATCTCGGACGAGGCGATCCCCGCGCGGGGCAAGATCACCGGCGCGTACGTGAACACGGCACTCGCGGTCGACGAGGCGGTCGAGTTCGGCGCGGATGAGGCGATCTTCCTCACGAGCGACGGCCACGTCAGCGAGGGCGGCGGCTCGAACCTGTTCATGGTCCGCGATGGTGAGCTCGTCACGCCGTGCGTGACCGAGGAGATCCTCGAGGGCATCACCCGCGAGACCCTCGTCACCATCGCGCGCGAGGCCGGCTATCGGGTCGTCGAGCGGAAGATCGACCGGACCGAGCTGTTCATCGCGGACGAG
>DASWCU010000027.1:0-14092 GCA_036389935.1 Candidatus Limnocylindria bacterium | reverse complement strand
ACCGACCCGTCCGTCACCTGGAGCGTCCGCGGGCGGTGCGCGACGGCGGCGGTCGCCCCCGTGGCGTCGGCGACCATCGTCGTCGGCGCGTCGTTGACCGGCTTCGGCCCCTCGGTGTGCCCGGGCTGGGTGATGCCGGTGGTCGGCTTCGGCCCGAGGAACGAGGCCCACACCTTCGGGAGGGCGACGCGGTCCTGCGGGCGCTTCGGCCCGGCGAGCGACGGCTCGACGGTCGCGAGGTCGAGCTCGATGACCTCGTCGAAGACCGGCGACGGTGCGCCGTCCTCGCGGAACAGTCCCTGCGCGCGCGTGTAGCGCTCGACCAGCGTGATGAGCTCCTTCGGCCGGCCGGTCTGCTCGAGGTAGCGCAGCGTCTGGGTATCGACCGGGAAGAGTGCGGAGGTCGCGCCGTACTCGGGGCACATGTTCGACACGGTGGCCCGCTCGGCGACCGCGAGCGAGCTCAGCCCGTCGCCGGCGAACTCGATGAACTTGTTGACCACGCCGCGCTTGCGGAACAGCTCGGTGAGCGTCAGTACGAGGTCCGTCGCGGTGGTGCCGATCGGCAGCGTGCCGTTGAGCCGCACGCCGACCACCACCGGCCACGGGAGGAAGGTCGGCTGGCCGAGCATGGCCGCCTCGGCCTCGATGCCGCCGACGCCCCAACCGAGCACGCCGAGCCCGTTGACCATCGTGGTGTGCGAGTCGGCGCCGAAGAGCGTGTCCGGCATCGCGACGCCGTCGCGGAGCTGCACGACGGTCGACAGCCGCTCGAGGTTGACCTGATGGCAGATCCCCGCGCCGGGCGGGACGACGCGGAACGTCTTGAACGCTTGCTGCGCCCAGCGCAGAAGCGCGTAGCGCTCGCGGTTGCGCTCGTACTCGCGCTCGAGGTTCCGCTCGTAGACGTCCTTCGCGCCGAAGAAGTCCGCCTGCACCGAGTGGTCGATGACGAGGTCGACCGGAATGAGCGGCTCGATCCGCCCGGGATCCTTGCCGGCGCGCAGCATCGCCGCGCGCATCGCGGCGAGATCGACGGCCGCGGGCACACCGGTGAAGTCCTGCAGCAGGATCCGCGTGGGCCGGAACGGAACGGCGGTACCCGGAGGCGCTGGCGCCGGGTAGCCGGCAAGCGCGTCCGCGTCGCGTTCGCTCGCGCCGCCGGTCGCGACCGCGCGGATCACGCCCTCGAGCAGGATCTTGACCGTCACGGGAAGACGTCGAAGATCGCCCAGCGGGGACAATGGCCAGTATCTCTGGCTCGTGCCATTGAGAGCTGTTGCCCGCGGAACCCTCAAGCGGTCACCCCACTGGTATTGTCCGCTTCTGGGCGGTCGGCCGCGCCCCGCTCCCGCTTCACCGCGCCCTCGGTCACGCGCGTGTGCGGTGAGCGCGTTCGCGGTCGAATACCAGATCGATGCCCGCGAGCACGCGCTCGATCTGGCGCCGGGACACGTTACCGACGGCGGAGCCGAGATCGCGGCGGTCCAAGGTGACGATCTGGGACACGTTCGCGACCGAGTCTTTCGGCAGTCCGGTGCTTCGCGCGGGCAGCATGACGTTACCGGGCACGTCCGCGAGTCGCAGGTTGCTCGTAAGAATGACGCAGATGGTCGTCATGATCCGGCTGCGGTTGAACGCGTCCCCCTGAACCACGAGGACCGGGCGGCGAAAGGCGGGAGCGGATCCCGGCCCTTCCGGCAACTCCGCCCAGCAGATGTCGCCTTGACGGGCTACCAGTCAGCGCGCTCCAGCGTTCGCCGCGCCGCCGCACGAACGAAGCCGGCATGCTCCTCGTCCGAGCCCTCGATGACCTGGTCGATCTTCGCCGTGAGCACGTCCGGATCGTGGCGCGCGACGTACTCGGCGATCGCATCGCGGTAGAGCGCGCTGCGAGATTTGCGGAGCCGCCGCGCGAGGCGCTCCGCCTCCTCGAATACGTCCTCCGGCAGCGACACCGCAGTCTTCATACCAAAAGTATAACCGCAGAGGTGGCGCGCGGCCCGCCGCGAGAACAGGGCGGTGGTCAGCTCCCGGAATGGGCCGGACCGCCGCTCACGCAGGGCGGCCCATCGGCCGGATAGCATGCCGCCGACCCCGAAAGGAGGCGCGCCCTGGCGAGACGCGTAACGCGCGCCGTCGAGCGTGCGAAGGTCGAGCGGCGCAAGGACGCCGTCCGGCGCGAGCGGCGCGTGCGCGCGTCCGTCGCAGAGCATGGCGCGCGCGTGCCCTTCCGCGTCGCGGACACCGCCGAGGTGCTGCGCCACCTCGTGCGCCTCTACCCGGGGCCACTTGGGGGCCTCAACGAGATCGTCACGAACAGCGCTGACGCGTACCGCGAAGCGCGGATCGAGGGCGGCCGTGTCTATGTACGAGTGCGGCGGCGCAGGTCGTTCGAGATCGCGGTCGAGGACTTCTCGCGCGGTATGACGCGGCAGGAGCTCGCCGAGCTGCCCCAAAAGGTCGCGGCGTCGCACAAGCGCGAGATCGACGATCCCACGGTGGTCGGCTCGAAGGGCATCGGGCTCTTCGGCGCGCTCGCCGTCGGCGCTGCCGCGGAGATCGCCTCGCGACTCGCCGGCGCGAAGGACACCTGGCTCCTGCGCCTTCGCTACGACCACCTGGACGAAGGCGCCGCGCTCGACCTCGCGACGAGCGGCCTCGCGATGCCGGGCACGCGCGTCGTCGTACGAGACATCCCCGAAATGGCCCGCAAGGTCTTGACCCCGCAGCGCATCGTCGCGTACCTGCGCGAGCAGAAACGCGAGGCACTGAGGTCGGGCCTTTACCGCATCTTCGTCATCGACGAGGACGCCGCCACGCAGACGGAGGTGCTGCCCGCGGTGTTCCGCGGGGAGCCGCTCGGCGTCCACGAGATCTCGACGCCGCACGGGACCGTGACCTTCGACTTGTACGTGCACCCGGCACCGGGCGACCGGCGCGTCGAGATCATCGGCCGCGGCGGGAACCGCCTGCTCGACGACCTCGCGACGATCGAGGCGTTCCGGAACGACGTCTGGGCGTCGACCCAGGTCGAGGGGACGATCGCGTATGCGCACCTCGAGGCGACGACGGGACGCGCGGGGATCTTCCAGGACCGCAAGCACTACCCACAGTTCGTGCACGCCGTGCGGCGATACGAAGGGGACGTCCGCGCCGCGCTCGAGCGTCTCCGCGATGAGGCCGCGCAGCGTCTCTCGGGAAAGGTGAACGACGCGCTGCGCCGCGCGTACCAGCAGGTCATCGAGGAGATCCGCCCTGAGGCGCCCCTCCCGGTGCGCACGCCGGTCTCCGATCCCAGGGGTGAGGAGCTGCTGGGGGCCGCCGTCGAGGAGCGCGTGCCCGGCGCGCTGGACCACGGCGACGCGGAGGGCGGCGAGACCGGCGGCAACGGAGCCGCGCCTGCGATCGACCGCGCGCTCTCGGGCCGCGCGCGCGGCAGGTGGCGATCGTATCCAAGCTGGCTCCTCGACCGCGACGCGTCGCCCGACGCGCCGCGCTCGCGCTTCGCCGAGGCAGACGGCGCGATCCACTTGAACGCGCAGCACGCCGATTACGCCGCCGCGAAGAGCGCGCAGCTCAAGGGCGACGCGCGGCCGATGCTCGTCTACCAGATGGGACTCCTATGGAAGGAGTTCCTCCTCGCGACCGACCCCTATGCGAGCGCCGCGCGCCAGGCCGACGAGCTCGCTGGGCTGGTGAGCCGCTCACAGAAGTACCTGCCCGCGCGGCTCTGAGCCTCCAGCGGACGGCGCCCGAAGGCGCCGGTGATAGGAGCCTTCAGCGGACGGCGCCCGAAGGCGCCGGTGATAGCCGGAGCGCGGCGACGAGTTCGCCGCCGCGCCCCATGCGGCTCAGATCACGAGACGCCGGAGGGCAGCGGGATCGTCGCCGTGTACTGCACGCCGAGGACGACGTCGACGACCGCACTGAAGTCGACGGTCGGGTTCTCCGACTTGTCGATCGTGAGCCCGAACGTCTGGTCGACCGTCTCCCCGGCGAACGCGTTCAGCGGCGACGGGATCGCCGTCGACTGATCGTCCGTGAGCGGCGGAGCGTTGGAGACCGCGTAGCCGCCCTCGATCTGGACCGCCACCACGTCGCCGCCGTCGGATTCGAGCGTCGCCGCGACGCTGTCGTGTGCGCCGGGCAGGAGGATCGCGATGTTCGTGATGACCCGGCCCGACTCCTGGCTCGGCAGGCCGGCGTCCGTGAGGTCGAACTCGATCTCGACCGCCGGTGCATCGCCGGCGAGCGCGGCGATCGCCTCCGGGTCCTGTTTCTGACCGGAGAGCAGCACGAACCGGTCGATCGAAGTGGGAGCGGACGCGAGATGCTTCTGGCGCAGCTCGGCGGTCCACGACGCGAGGAGGTCGAAGGAGATCTCGACATCGGCGACGGCGTCGAGGCCGGTCGGATTGCCCGCCGGTGTGAGCTCGAGCGTCCACACGGTGTCGATGCCACTGCCTTCGAACGTGAAGAGCGTCTCGCCGGGCAGGCCGAAGACCGCCATGTCGTCCGCGAGCCGGAACTCCGACAGCGGGGCTGACTCCGACGGGCGGATCGATGCGTGCGTCGTGCCGTCGGAACGCGACACGGTGGACGCCCCGGCGTTCGTCAGCAGCCCGCGCAGCGGTGGGGTGCCGGCGTAGCTCGTGACCCTGGCGTCGACCGCGCGCACGCGATAGCCGAATGTGCCGGGGTAGGCGAGTTGTAGGGCGCTCTCGCTCGTCGCGAACGTGCACCCGCCGGTCTTGCGCAGCTTCGCGAAGGCGAGCGGAAAGTCGAAGGCGAGCGAGTAGGTGCGTTGGATCGGAAGCCGTTGCCGCATGCCGTCGAGCCGCGACGCCTCCAGCTCGGCGAGGTCGGCCTGAAGGAGGTCGGCGCCGGTGATGCCCTGCAGCTTCTCGGGGAAGTAGTCGAACCGGATGATGTCCAGCTGGCGATCCTGTTCATACGCGAGGGCGCGCTCGGCCAGCCAGCCGAACCGCGCGCCGAGTGCGAGGTACCGGCGCATCACGCGCCGCATGACCTTCGCGATCTCGGTCCAGAGTCGAGTGCCCATGAACCGCGTGGCCTCGAACTTGAGCAGGGCCTGCGCGAGCTCGGCGTCCGCGACCGCCACCTCTCGCTCGAGATTCGCGATCGTGACCTCTCGCTTCCGCGCTCCGACCTGCGCCTCGGCGAGCGGGAGGGCGACGTCGCGCAACGCCGCGAGCTCACCCTTGCGCCCCGTCTGCGCGTCGTTCGCGTCGCTCAGGCTCGTGATCCCCGCGTACATGAAGACGCCGTAGCCGCCCATGATCGCGCCGCCGCCGGCCGCCGCCGCGAGGCCACCGGCCTCCGCATACGAGAAGCCCGCTCCCACCTGGGCGGCCTCTCCCGCGCCGGCGATGCCGCCGGCGCCCTTCGCCACCGGCACGAGGATGTCGACCATCCCGCCGATCACGTCCTCGAACTGGCCGAAGAGGCTGTCGTGGTCCTCGATCTCGGACCGCTTTGCCTCGATCGCTTTGTTGATCCCCGCGACCTGGTTCTCCGCGGCCGCGACCGCGACCTCGGCGATCTTCGCCTGCTCGTCCGCGATCTGCGCGAGCAGCCGCGCTTTCCGGAGCATCGTGTTCGTGACGAGCTCCTCGCGGAGCGCTTCCTCGATCTTGCTCATGGCGATCATGAAATCGGCCTGCGCGCCCTTCGCACTCGCGGCGAGACGGTCCGCGGCCTCCTTCAGTGGCTTGTGGCGCAGCAGCGGGATGAGCTCATCGCTCGCCCCGTACACGTTGAGGCCGGCTTCGATCTGCGTGAGCGCCGCGCGCGCCCGGCCCTTCTGCGATGTGACCGCCGGGTTCTCGCTGTGCCGCACGTAGAAGTGGAAGCCGTCCCAGATCGGGAACATCGGCGGCATGGATCCGTGCAGCCAGAGCACGTCCTTGTAGAGCTCGCGTGCCCGCTGGATGTTCGACCGTTCGTCGCTGCGGTACAGCGCATCGGCCCACGCGAGCATGGCCTCGCCCTGACGAAGGCGGAAGAAGCGCTGCTCCATCTCGTTGAGCACGGCGACGGTCCGCGCGGCCTCGCCGATCGGCTCGTAGTCCCGATCGCGCCTCGTATACGGTTTCGTCGCGAGCTCGATCGTGTAGGGCAGCCCGCCCTCGTCGTAGAGGACGTCGTGGGGCGGGTACGTGTCGTCGAACGCCGCCGCCCAGGTCGCCGCGAGGCCGGGATCGGCGACCGCCTCCGGCAGCGACACCGAGTACGGTCGATACCCGGCCTCGCTCGACGCGCCCGCGTGCGCCAGGAACGAGCGCGTTCCCTTCCGGTAATGGAAGATCGCGTCCTCGTACTCGCCGCTCGCGAGCGCGACGTCGCCCGCGTAGGCCGGGATCACCGACTCGATGAGGTGGATCAGCCCGACCCAGAGCCGCGTGCGGTTGCCGTTCAGCCAGTCAAAGAGCTTCGGGTGATCGAGCTGGCCGGGCGTCTCATACGTCTGGTTCCCGACCTGGTAGAGCCACGTGAACGCCTCGAGGTCCGCGGGCGTCGCGATCGTCGTGTCGACGATCTCGGCGGCGTAGGCCTGCAGCTCAGGCATCGTCAGGTCGGACGCGTCGAGATCGATGACCGTCTGGTCGCTCTGCACCTGTGCGCCGAGCGCCTTCGGTTCGTAGGACTGGTCCAGCGCCTGCCATGCCAGAGCCGCGAGGTCATCGAGCGCATCGCGAGCCTGGGCCAGCTCGCCCTGCTCGAGGCGCTGGCGGAGCTTCGCGATCGAGTCGTCGGCCTTCATCAGGAGGTCGAGCCACGCCGCCTCCGGATGCGTCGCGGCGTCGCCCTCAACCTCCTTCCGGCCCTTGGCCGCGATGCCGCTCGAGAAGGTGGAGGCCGGCTGGTAAACGTTCTCCGCGTAGAACGGCTTCTGCGCATCGAGCCATTCCTCGTAGAAGAGGAAGAACGGCGCGCGTCCGATCAGCTCGTCGGGGACGATCGGCAGCGGGTCGCCGTGGTCCTGGAACGAGTCGCCGAAGAGCCGCTGCAGCGTATGGATGTTCTCCTGTACCGGGCTCGACGGCGCCGCTTCCGGCCGTCCCAGATCGAGTCGGTAGCGCAGGCCGAGCGCGTCCGCCGACATGCCGCTCAGGCCGATGAGGTAGTCGAGGTATTCACGGTCGGTCCGCGTGCCCTTGGCCTCGATATCGGCGGCTGGGATGCCGAATCCGTACGCGTTACCGGTCGACGCGGTGAGGATCGTCTTCACGATCGGCGCGAGCACCTGGGCGGCCGGACGCCCGACGACGTCGAGGGTCGTGAACTGCTGGTGGAACCGCGTCGCCAGCATCTGCAGGTTGGCCGTCGCGGTCTTCGCATGGGGCCCACCGGTCCTGATCGCGAGGAGGTAGTCGCGGTAGCGGCTGAGGTCGGTGGGCTTGGCCACATGGGGCGCGTAGCTCGGTGCGGCGTAGGCGCCACTGAACTTCGTCGTCGCCGGTCCGATCTTCCCCGACTTCAGCTCCATTGGGTCGGTGACCCAGTCGACGTCGAGCAGGCTCGCGAATGAGCCGACCTTGGCAGCAAGGTCGGCGAGCGCGGCGCGCGTCGTCGGCGTGGCGAAGGCGGCAAGGACGCGCTGCTCGTACGCCTCGAGCCCGCCGGGAGCGCGCATCGTCGCGAAGGTGGGCGACTCGATCGCGGCGAACGCGCCGGTCGGGTCCAGGAAGCCGTACTCGAGCTCGGCGACCGCGGCGTGGCGGGTCTCGATGTCGAGATCACCGAACAGTCCCTCGTGCGGCGGCAGGAGGAGCTCTCTGGTGAGCGCGTGGAGCTGCACGAGGTGCGAGCGCTCCATCCGCTCCCCGATCGTGTGCCAGATCGCGCCGACGAGCCGTGGCCGCGGCAGATCGACTCGCAATATCGGCTTGAAGAAGGCCCCGCCGCTCGCTGGAGCGGTGACGAGATACGACTCGGCCCGGCCGGGCGGGCGGACCTCGAGCACCGCGGTCTCCGCTCCGATAGCGAGCCGCGCGAGCCGCTCCCGGCCGACCTCGTCGCGGAAGTCGATGCGGTAGCGACCTCCCTCGTCCGTGACCGCGGTCCCGAGGATCGGTCCGCCTGCCTCGGCTCGAGCGACGACGTTGAGCCCGGCGATCGGGTACGACGTCGCGGCATCGATGGCGGCGCCGCTCGCGCTGAGCACCGTGGGCCGGCGGGCGCGCGCGCTGATCGGTATGCGCGCGCTCGGACGGATCGGAAGGACGACCGTCGTTGGTGCGCCGTCCCTCGTCGCTGGCTGCTGACCGGGCGTGCGGATGGTCGTGGACATCGCTGCGCCTCCCCTTCGCCTCTGACTCGCGTCGAGCGACGAGGGAGTACTCCCATCGGTGGGCGCTTGATAGTCCCGTCAGGCAGTACTTCCGGCCAGCGCCACACCCGAGGGGTCGGCCGCGCGTGTGGCGGCACCGATCAAGATATCCCCGAGCCTCTGCCTCGGCCGTCGTTGACCGCCGGTTCCGGTGCGTGTGGTGGCTTGGGACCTCAGCCGGTCAACAGGTCGCGCACCAGGTCCCGCTCCTGCTCGAGCTCCGCGATCGTCGCCGCGAGCTTCGACCTCGCGAAGGGGTTGAGCTTGATGCCCTCGACCATCGAATAGCCGCCACCGCCATCCGAGGTCAGCGGGAACGAGGCGATGAGGCCGCGGGGCACGTCGTAGCTGCCGTCCGATACGACCGCGGCGCTGAACCAGTCGCCGCGGGGCGTCCGCGTGGTGAGGCTACGCACGTGGTCGACCAGCGCCTGCGCCGCCGAGAACGCGCTCGATGCGCCGCGCGCGGCGATCACGGCGGCTCCGCGCTGCTGCACCGTCGGGACGAACTCGCTCTTCAGCCATTCGCGGTCGACGACGTTCACCGGTCGCTTCCCACGGACGGTCGCGTTCGTGAAGTCGGGGTACAGCGTGGTCGAGTGGTTCCCCCAGATGCAGAGCTTCCGCACCTCGCTGACCCGCGCACCGGCCTTCGCCGCGAGCAGCGAGCGGGACCGGTTCTGGTCGAGGCGGGTCATCGCGGTCCACCGATCGTCAGGGATCTCCGGCGCGCTCGCGCGGGCGATGAGGCAGTTCGTGTTGCACGGATTCCCCACCACGACCACTCGCACGTTCGGCGCGGCGTGCTGCGCGATGGCCCGCCCCTCTTCGGTGAAGATCGGGCCGTTCGTGCGGATGAGGTCACCGCGTTCCATGCCCGGCCCGCGCGGCACCGAGCCGACGAGCAGCACCCAGTCGGCGCCGGCATGCGTCTCCGAGCGGTCGGCGCTTACGCTGATGCGAGCGAGCAACGGGTACGCGCCGTCCTCCAGCTCCATCTGGACGCCCTTCGCCTTGTCGATCATCTGCGGGATGTCCGAGAGCCTGAGGTCGATCTCCGTATCGGTGCCGAACATCTCGCCCGCCGCGATCCGCGGCAGGAGCGCGTACGCGACCTGGCCGGTCGCACCGGTCACCACGACCCTCACCTGCTTCTTGCTCGTCGCGGGTGCTTCCCTGCCGCCCTCGGCTGGATCCATTGCCATCAGCTCATTCCCTCTCAGTCCGTTGTCTTGTCGTCGGCACCGCCGTAGACCGCCTCCGCCTCGATCTCAACGAGGATCCGCGGATCGATGAAGTCCACCTTCACGATCGAGGTGGCCGGGCGGATGTCGCGGAACAGCTCGCCATGGATGACCGCGACGCTCTCGATCGCATGGACGTCGGCGACGTAGATGCGCGTCATGATGACGTCGGCAAGCTTCCCGCCGAGGTCCTCGATGGCCTCCTTCACGATCTCGAGCGCCCGGCGCGTCTGGTCGACGACGCCGCCGTCCAGCGGATTCCCGTCCTCGTCGAGCCCGGCGGTCCCGGCGACCCGGATGACGCTCCCGTGCCGCACAGCGCGCGAGTAGCCGAACTGGAACTCGTATTTCGTGCGCGTCGAGTACATGAAGCGATTCGGGTTGGTGGGATCGATGTCAGGCATGCACGACCTCCAATCTCCGGATGACGGCATCGGCGAACTGGCTGGTCCCGACGGCGGTCGGATCGTCGCGCACGGGCTTCAGGTCGTAGGTCACGTCCCGCCCCATCGCGACGACCGCGGCGATCGATTGCTCGAGGCGATCGCCGGCCTCCCGCTCGCCGATGTGGCGCAGCATGAGCGCGCCGGCGAGCATGAGCGCCATGGGGTTCATCTTGTTCTGGCCCGCGTATTTCGGCGCCGAGCCGTGGATCGCCTCGAAGACGGCGACCCCGTCCTCCCCGATGTTCGCACCCGGGGCGACGCCGAGTCCTCCGACCAGACCGGCGACGAGGTCGCTCACGATGTCGCCGTAGAGATTCGGCAGGACCAGTACGTCGTAGAGCTCTGGCTTCTGGACCAGCTGCATGCACATGTTGTCGACGATGCGGTCCTCGAACTCGATCTCCGGATACCCGCTCGCGACCTCACGCGCGACGCGGAGGAACAGGCCGTCCGTGAACTTCATGACGTTCGCCTTGTGGACCGCGGTGACCTTCTTCCGCCCGTTGGATCGCGCGTATTCGAATGCGAACCGCACGATCCGGCGCGAGCCGAACTCCGAGATGTACTTGATCGAGATCGCGGCGTCCTTCCGGATGGTCGCGCCCGATCCGCGCTCGATCGCCTCGCGCACCGTCTCGAGCTGCGGGGTACCGAGGTCGAACTCGATCCCCGCATAGAGGTCCTCGATGTTCTCGCGGACGACGACGAGGTCGACGTTCCCCATCGGCGCCTTCACTCCGGGATACGTCTTTGCCGGCCGAAGGTTCGCGTAGAGGTCGAACTCCTTCCGCAGCGCCACGTTCACCGAGCGGAACCCGGTGCCGAGCTCCGTCGTGAGCGGCCCCTTGAGCCCGACCTTGTTGCGCCGGATGGAGGCCAGCGCCGCCTCGGGGAACGGCGTGCCGTACTTCGCGATCGCGGGGACGCCGATGTCCTGCACATCCCATTCGATGCGGACGCCGGTCGCCTCGATGGCCCGGCGGGTCGCCTCGACGATCTCGGGGCCCGTGCCGTCGCCGGGGATGAGGGTGATCGTGTGGGTCATGGCGCGCCCTTCTTCGTGGCGTCTTGGAGCGAGCGCGGTCATCGTATCGGAGCATCACCCGCGCTGCCGAGCCTGCGGTCGTCTGCCCGTCCAAGCCTCATTTCGCATCCCGCGACGCCCGACACCGATGGCGTTCCGGTGACATCCGCGCACGCGGCCGACGCGTACCAGTGTCGTCCGCTCCTCCGGGACCAGCAGCCACAGGAGGGCATGCGATGCTCGCTCGTCGGCTCGGTTTTCTCATTCGCCTGGCGGTCTGCAGCGCGACCGTACTGCTTTTCGCCGTGCCTGTCGTCGCGGTCGCGGCGACCTCGGCGGTAACGATCGCGGACTTCTCGTTCAGTCCGTCGCAGGTCACGGTCAATGCGGGCGACACGGTGCGCTGGACGAACAATGGTCCGTCACCGCATACGACGACCTCCACCTCGGGGGTGTGGGACAGCGGGACGCTCGCGCCGGGTCAGACGTTCTCGTTCACCTTCACCACCGCAGGCACGTTCGCCTATCACTGCACGATCCATCCGCAGATGACCGGCACCATCCAGGTCGTCGCGGCGGCCGCGTCGCCATCCCCGACGGTCGGTCCGACGGCTGCCCCCACTACCGCGCCGATCGCACCGCCCGTCACCGCGCCGCCCGTGGCGCCCGCACCAGTTACCAGCGCCCCGGCACCGACGACGGCTCCGGCGAGCGCGACACCGGTGCGAACCGTCCCGTTACCGAGCTCCAGCACCGCGCGGCCCGCCGAACCAGGAATGGCCGCCGTCGCGGCGGCGCTCATGGCGGTCGGCTTCGCGCTGCTCGCGTTGGTCTTCGTGCGGCGCCGCCGATCGTCTCGTCACTGAGCCCGCAGTCGAGCGGTCAGCGACCCGTCGGGAGCGGGCGATCACGCGGACCCAGTCGAGCTGCGGCTCGCCCGTCCACGTGGCCCGCCATTCGGCAGTTCGGTGGAGCGACGTGCCAGCAACAGCGCTCGCGCTTAGGTCGGCGTGAGGCCGTCGCGACCTGTGGTCTTGCGCACGGTTCAAGCAGGCTGAGGGTCATCGGCAAGGACGCGTTCGGCGGCCTGCGTCAAAGCGGGGATCCCGAGAGCGCGTCCCAGCTCGGCCGTGTGCTCGAGGAAATGAGGGTCTTCGATCAAGGTCGCGCCCTCAGCAACGGCGTGATCGAACAACTTTCCGTATGTCACGCCGACCCGATGAGCAGCTTCGGCCAGCGTTAGTCCCTCCTGCCGGTAGAGCCTCACTCCTTCGGCTACGAGCTCCGCCTGCAAACCTTGAGCGAAGGCGGAGTGGACGACGGCGTGGTCACTGGTCTCTCCTCGCAGCTTCTGGAGTCGCTCAACAAGGCGAGCCTCTGTCCTACTCATACGGAGCGTTGTGGCTACTCGCCGCTCCTTCTTTCCGGCCATATCCTTCTCCTCTTCTCTCAAGGCAGCGCGTCCAGCACGCGCGTTGCTTCCTGGATCAGCCGTGGCGAGGTGACTTTCGCGATCTTCGCGAGCATTTGCTGTCCCTTGACCGGGAGGACGTGGCCAGCCGCGCACACCGCGAGGATCAACTGCGGCACGTTCATCACGGTCAGCCCCAGGACATCTCGCCCGTGAGCTCCGGCGCGTATCTCATTTATCAATGCGATCCAGTTCCTTTCCACCGCGAGAGACAGAGTGGCTGCTTCGCCCTTGCCAAAGAGCGTTACCGTCAGCATGTCCGGGTCGGTAACGCGAATAGCGCCGTGCATGCGGACCTGCTGGAACAATGCCGCAGCAGGCCCGTGAGCGCCATCGCGAGCGGCCTCCGCGGCATGCGCACCCTCCTGGAGGCGGCCGGCCACCATCCTCCGATCTCATCTAGCCGGCGCGGCGCCGATCGGATCCCCGCGGCGGGGTGAACGACGCGGCGGCTGATGTGGCGGCGGACGCTACCCTCGCTTGATGGGCGGCGAGCGGGGCGCCACGGTCGAGTTCCGCGCGGTCACGAAGCGATACGCAGGTCAGGTCGCGGTGGACCGCCTGTCGTTCACGGTCCCGGCCGGCCGCATCTGCGTCCTCGTCGGCCCGAGCGGCTCCGGGAAGACGACCTCGCTCAAGATGGTCAACCGGCTCATCGAGCCGACCGACGGCGCCATCCTCATCGACGGGAACGACGTGGTGGGCGAGGAGCCGACCGCGCTCCGGCGCCGCATCGGGTACGTGATCCAGCAGGTCGGCCTCTTCCCGCACGAGACGATCGCCGACAACGTCGCGACGGTCCCTCGGCTCCTCGGCTGGCCGGCCGTTCGGATCCGCGCGCGCACCGATGAGCTGCTCGTCCTCGTCGGCCTCGACCCAGCGCGGTTCGCGGCGCGCTACCCGGCGCAGCTCTCGGGGGGCGAGCGGCAGCGGGTCGGCGTCGCGCGCGCGCTCGCCGCGGCGCCGCCGGTCATGCTCATGGACGAGCCATTCGGCGCCGTCGATCCGATCGTGCGCGAGCGGCTGCAGAACGAGTTCCTGCGGATCCAGCGCGAGCTCGGCACGACGATCCTGTTCGTCACGCACGACATCGACGAGGCCATCAAGCTGGGCGACCGCGTCGCCGTGATGCGCGATGGCCGGCTGGTGCAGTACGCCCCGCCCGGAGAGCTCCTCGCGTCGCCGGCCGACGAGTTCGTGGCCCGGTTCGTCGGCTCCGACCGCGGCCTCAAGCGCCTCGGGCTGCTCACGGTCGGCGGCGCGGACGTCGATGGCGGCGTCGCGCGCGCGAGCCTCGCGCCGGACGCGCCGACGCTCCCGCCGTCGATGACGCTGCGCGACGCGCTCGCGCAGCTCGTCGCGAGCGGATCGACGGCCGGCGCCGTCGTGGACGGCGAGCGCTACATCGGCGCGCTGACGCTCGCGACGATCGGCAAGATGCTGAGAGGCGCGTCGTGACGGAGGGCGAGCCGCTCATCCGCTGGGACTGGATCGCGAGCCACGGCGAGGACATCACGCAGCGGCTCGGCGAGCATCTCGAGCTCACCGTGA
>DASWCU010000026.1:0-8238 GCA_036389935.1 Candidatus Limnocylindria bacterium | reverse complement strand
GATCACGTCCGCTCGTGGCTCCAGGGCCGCAGCCCGCTCAGTCCATATCTCATCGCGGCCAATCGCTCGAAGCGCAGCGTGACGATCGACCTGAAGCAGCCCGGTGGGAAGGAGCTGGTCCTCGAGCTCGCGCGCCGGTCGGACATCTTTCTCGAGAACTTCCGGCCCGGCGTCATGGCGCGTCTGGGCCTCGGGTACGAGGACGTCAAGCGCGTGCGACCGGACGTCATCTACTGCTCGGTCTCGGGCTTCGGCCAGAGCGGCCCGCTCAGCCACAAGCTGGCTTACGACCTCATCGCCGCGGGGTACGGCGGCATGATGAGCGTGACCGGCGAGGAGGGCGGCCGGCCGGTGCGCCCGGGCGTCCCGACCTCGGATCTGCTCGCGGCCATGACGGCCGCGTACTCCATCACCGTCGCGCTGCTCCAGCGACAGCGCGGTGGCGACGGCTGCTATCTCGACATCGCGCTCCTCGATGGGCAGCTCTTCGCGATGGCGCACCACGTCCTCGCGTACCAGCTGACGCACGTGCTCCCGGGCCTCCACGGATCAGCGCACCCGCAGGTCGCGCCATACCAGACGTACCGAACCGCGACGACCGACATCAACATCGCGGTCCTGACGGACAAGCAGTGGCGCGCCTTCTGCGCTCTGGTCGGTCATCCCGAGTGGACGCGGGATCCTCGCTACGCGTCGCCGGGGATGCGCAACCAGCATCGCCGCGAGCTGGAGCGGGACATCGAGGTCGTCCTGGCGGATCGTCCGGCGGCCGAATGGCTCGGGCTGCTCGAGGACGCCGGGATCCCCTGCGGGCCGATCAATACGACCGCCGATCTCGTCGCGGATCCCCAGCTCGAGCAGCGGGGCATGTACCTCGAGCTCGACCATCCGACCGTCGGACGGCTGCGCGTGCCGTCGGCGCCGTGGCGGGGTCCCGGCGTGATGGAGCGCTGGACGCCGCCGCCGGAGCTCGGCGAACACACCGACTCGGTGCTGCACGAGGTGCTCGGCCTCGAGCCGACCCGCATCGCGCAGCTTCGGCGCGAGCATGTCATCGGCGAGCGGTCAGCGGAGCTTGTACTGGGAGGAGCACGGACATGAGCGTCAACGCGGTGGACCTCGAGTCGGTCGTGACGGAGGCCGGCACCGGCCCGGATGCGGTGAAGGATCCGGAGGTGCGCCGGGCGATCGAGGAGACGGTGGCGCGCCTGGACCGCGGCGAGCTGCGCATGGCGGAGAAGGTCGACGGCGAGTGGAAGGTGAACGCCTGGATCCAGCAGGCGGTCGCGCAGTACTTCCGCATCCCACCGATGGAGACCCTGCGCTCCGGCGTCTTCGAGTACCACGACAAGTTGCCGCTCAAGAAGGACCTCGCGAAACAGGGCATCCGGGTCGTCCCCGGTGGGATCGTCCGGTACGGCGCCTATCTCGAACCGGGCGTCGTCGTGATGCCCGGGTTCGTGAACATCGGCGCGTGGGTCGGCTCGGGGTCGCTCGTCGACACGTGGGCGACGGTGGGGAGCTGCGGCCAGATCGGCCGCAACGTCCACATCGCCGGCGGCGTCGGCATCGGCGGCGTGCTCGAGCCGCCGGGGTCGCGTCCGGTGATCGTCGAGGACAACGTGTTCCTCGGCTCGCGCTGCATCCTGGTCGAGGGGATCCTCGTCGAGGAGGGCGCTGTCCTTGCCGCGAACGTGTCGCTCACCGGGTCGACGCACATCATCGACGTCACCCAGGACAAGCCCGTCACCCACAAGGGTCGCGTCCCGCCGCGCTCGATCGTCGTCCCCGGCACCCGCCCGAGGAAGTTCCCCGGCGGCGAGTTCCAGGTCGCGTGCGCCTTGATCATCGGACGACGCTCCGAGCGCACCGAGGAGAAGGTCGCGCTGATGGAAGCGGCGCGCGAATTCGGCATCAGCCTCTGATGCGCTCGGCCGGGATCGTCATCGTCGGCGGTGGCGTCGTCGTGCGCGAGCCGCTCACCGCGTACGCCGAGGTCATCGAGGGATGACCCGATCCGCGTCCGTGGGGATCCTGCGAATGGACAACCGGATCCCGCGCATCCCCGGTGACATCGGGAACCCCGGCACGTTCGATTTCGCGGTCACGTACCGCAGGATCGACGGCTCGACGAATCAGCGCGTCGTCTACGAGCGCGACGCGTCCCTCCTCGCACCGTACCTCGAAGGCGCGAGGGAGCTCGAGGGCGAGGAGGTCAGCTCGATCACGACGACGTGCGGCTTTCTCGCGATGTTCCAACCCGAGCTCGCGTCGAGCGTGCGGATCCCGGTCTTCACGTCCAGCCTGCTGCTCGTGCCGCTCGTCCACCGGATGATCGGCGCCGACCGGCGCGTCGGGATCCTCACCGCGGATTCCGGAGCGCTCGGCGAGCTCCATTTCCAGGCCGCGGGCTGGTCCGCCGCCGACGTGCCGATCGCCGTTCGCGGGATGCAGAACGGCCCCGGGTTCCGCGGCTACATCGACGACCGGCCGGAGGTGGACGTCGAGCTCATCGGACGCGAGATGGCCGATGCCGCCCGTGCGCTCGTGCGGGAGCACCCCGACGTGGGGGCGATCGTGCTCGAGTGCACGAACATGGCGCCGTACGCGCACCTCGTGCAGGGGGCCGTCGGACTGCCCGTGTTCGACGTCCAGCTCCTTGCGAAGCTGGTCCACGACGCGACCCACCGCGGTCCGTACGACACGTCGCGATGACGGCGATCTCGACAAGCACCGTCGCCGAGCGGCTGGCCGACCACATCGTCGGACTGCGATTCGAGGATCTCCCGGACGATGTCGTCGAGAAGACGAAGGACCTGCTCGTCAACCACATGTCGCTCGCGTTCGCGGGGCGCTCGACCGACGACGGGCAGCGGGCGCTCGCGTTCGCGCACGAGCTGAGCGGAGATGGCGGCGTCGCGACCGTCGTCGGTGACCGGCGACGCGCGCGGCCGGTCGACGCGGTCTTCGCGCACTCGGGCCTGATCTCCGTCGCGCAGTGGCACGACTTCGTCATGCCATCCGGGCTCCACCCCGGTGTGGTGACGCACCCCGCGGCGTGGGTATTCGCGGAGGAGCAGCACCGGTCCGGCAAGGAGCTGCTGTCGGCCGTCGTCGTCGGATACGACGCGGGGTGCAAGCTCGCGGACGCCGTGCAGGGCTACCAGAGCTACGCGCGGCGCAAGGGCTACACCTACGGGCCCATTTGCTCGGCGGCGACCGCCGCGCGGCTCCTCGACCTGGATCGCCGGCAGGTCGAGGACGCGCTCGGCATCGCGGCCCATTCGGGCATGGGGCTCGTCGAAGGGACCGACGTGACCTGGTACGCGTACCCGCTCGTCGCGCGCGCCGGCGCGACCGCGGCGCTCCTCGCGCGTGCCGGCGCGCGCAGCGCGGCAACGACCATCGAGGGCGAGCATGGCTTCTTCGTCGCGTTCTTCGACCGCGTGCCCGATGGCCTGGATGCCAGCCTCGCGACGCTCGGGTCGGACTTCGCGATCGCGCAGGCGTCCACGAAGCGCTATCCGAGCAGCGGGATGAACGTGATCGCGATCGAGCTGATGCTCGATCTCGCACGCTCCGGCATCCGCGAGCCGGACGTGGCCGAGCTCGTCGCCTGCATCCCCGAGCAGCGCAGGCCGCGCGACTCGTTCTTCGAAGCGCTCATCGAGCAGCCCGAACCCTCACGCCTCCACGCGCAGGGATCCCTGCGCTTCTGGCTCGCGCTGATCCTGGCGGACGGGGGGCTGGACACGGCTCGTTTCGAGCGGGTGCACGATCCGGCCATCCAGGCGGCGTTCCGGAAGGTGCGGCTTCAGTACGAGCCGGGTCATGACGTGGACCGCTACACGCGGCTCGAGGTCACGATGCGCGACGGCGATCGCCGTGTCGTCGAAGGGCAGGACGAGGTCTATCGGAAGGGTGACTGGCGCGCGCTGCTGCGACGCGACGGCGAGCGCTTCCTCTCGAACGGGAGGCTCGACGAGCTGGAACGGCTGCTCACGCATCTCGAGGACGTCCGCGACGCCTCCGATGTCCTGCGGTGCACGGTGCCGGACAAGGACGATCCAGGCAGCGGGAGAGGGGACCGGTCGTGACGGGCAAAGTGCGCCGACGCCTGCGGCCGAAGAGCCTTCCCGAAGGCGCCGACCGAGAAGTCGGCTACGCCTTCGGGGTGCAGGTCGGCGACACCGTCTGGGTGTCGGGCCAGGTCGCGAAGAACGAGCGCAACGAGCTCGTCGGCGCCGACGATCCCGCGGCGCAGGCCGAGCAGTGCTTCCGGAACGTCGCGGCGATCCTCGCCGAGGCCGGCGGCACCCTCGCGGACGTCGTCCAGCTGAACATCTTCATCAAGGACCGGTCGTACAGCGCTCCCGTCCAGCAGGTCCGCAAGCGCTTGTTCGAGGATCCCGACTACCCGACCGCGATCATGATCGTGGGCGAGGCGATCCGGCCCGAGTACCTCGTCGAGATCCAGGCCGTGGCGGTGCTCGGGTAGTGGCCGCGGACTCCGGCGCACGTGCCCCACGTTGCGTAGGATCTCGCCGAGCATGAGCGCCCCCGTGGCGGAGGCCGTCGTCGTACCTGCGGACCAGCTCCGCGCATTCGCCGCGGCGGTGGCGCGTGCCGCGGGCATGCCCGCGGACGACGCCGCGGTCGTCGCGGACGGGATGGTGTGGACGGAGCTGCGCGGGATCGACATCGGGATCAAGCGGCTGCCGACGCTGGTGGCTCGGATCCGTGGCGGCGGCACGATCGCCGATCCGAAGCCCGTCGTGATCAAGGAGTCGCCCACCTTCGCGGTGCTCGACGGCCGGGGCGCCTGGGGTCAGGTCACCGCGGCGCGAGCGATGCGCATCGCCATCGCCAAGGCCCGCGCGGGCGGTGTCGGCGCGTGCGTGGTGCGTGACACCGGCAACGCGCTCGCGATGGGCTACTACCCGTGGCTCGCGGTACAGGAAGGGCTGATCGGTCTCGCGATCACGAACGCCATCCCGCTGCAAGCGCCGTGGGGCGGCAGCCAGAAGTTGCTCGGCAACCAGGCCTACGCCATCGGTTGCCCGACCGGGCGCCACGCGCCGGTCATCTTCGACGGCGCGACGACCGCGCTCTCGTGGGTCGGGATCCACGAATACCAGTCACGCGGCGAGCCCCTGCCGTCAGGGGTCGCGCTGGATGTACGCGGCGAGCCGACGACCGACCCGGCCGCGGCGCTCGCGGGCTTGCTCCTGCCGGCGGGGGGACACAAGGGGTACGGGCTTGCGCTCATGTGGGAGATCCTCACCGGGGTCCTGTCGGGCGGCGAGGTGTTCGCGCCGTTCGTGAGCGGCATGCAGGGCCACGAGCGGGCGGGCCAGAGCACGTTCCTGCTGGCGATCGACCCGTCGATGTCCATGCCGCGTGAGACGTTCCTCGAGCGCGTCGACACGCTCATCGAGCGCATCCATGCGTCGCCTCCCGCCCCGGGTGTGGAGCGCGTCTACGTGCCGGGCGAGCGCAGCGCCGAGATCGCGGCGGTCGGCGAGCGCGACGGGATCCGACTCCCGTCGGCACGGGTGGATGAGCTCCGCGCCCTCTCTCACGAGCTCGGCGTGGAATTGCCTGAGGCGCTCGCGCTCCTTCCCGGATGAAGGGCCTCGTGCCGGACGATCATTCCTGATCCCTGACGGCTATCACGGGGCGTCTCGGTGAGACGTCCCGCGTATAGTCGTGAGCATGGAGCTGCGCCACCTGCGCTACTTCATCGCGGTCGCCGAGGAGCTGCATTTCACCCGAGCCGCGAAGCGGTTGAACATCGCCCAGCCTCCGTTGAGCCAGCAGATCCGCCAGCTCGAGCGTGAGCTCGGCGTAGCGCTCTTCGAGCGCTCGCGGCATGGCGTGCAGCTCACCGACGCCGGAACGGTCTTCTTCGAGCACGCGCGCCGGGTGATCGCGGCCGAGGAGGAAGCGAGGTGGGCCGCCCAGCGGGCCGCGCTCGGCGACGTCGGGCGTCTCGTCGTCGGCTTCGGTGGATCGGCCGCGATCGACTTCCTCTCCGACGTCGTCGCGATCCATCGCTCTCGATACCCACGCGTGCAGATCGAGCTCCACGAGCTCGGCTCGCACACGCAGATCGAGCGGCTTCTCGCCCGTCAGATCCATGTCGGGCTCCTGCGCGAGCGCGCGCCCGATGATCGCATCCAGGAGGAGGTGCTGCGGCGCGAGCCGCTCATCGCTGTGCTCCCAGAGCATCATCGCCTCGCGTCGCGGGCCCGCATCGCGCTCAGGGAGCTCGCCGAGGAGCCGTTCGTCCTCGCGCCGCGGGCTCAGTCCTCGAGCTACACCGACGTCGTCCTTGCGGCGTGCGAGCAGGCCGGGTTCCAGCCGAACGTGGTGCAGGAGGGATCGGAGACGCTCGCGGTGCTCGGCCTCGTCGCCGCGGGGATCGGCGTCAGCCTGCTCGCCGCCGGAGTGCAGAACGTCAGCGCCCGAGGCGTTGCGTACCGTCCGCTCCGCCGCCCGGTCCCGAGCGTCGAGCTGGCCATGGCGTGGCGCAAGGACGACGCCTCACGGCTGGTGTCCGCGTTCCTCGAAAGCTGCCGCGCCGCTGTCGCCGCGGCGAAGCGAACATCCCGCGAGACCTGAGCATCTCGCGCTCGGTATGGGTCGCCGCTACCGCTTCGGCGCTCGTTCGCCGCACTCGTGTCCGACCTTCGACTTTCCGGGGCGTGACGACGCTTCCGCTGCTGCCCCCTCTGGATCCGACGGTGACGTTACGTCGCGAAGCCGGGACCGGACATGGAATCTGCGACCGGACGGCCTCTCGCGCGAAGGATCGCGCAGGCGAAAGCCCCGGACGCTGACCGACCGCACGTACGCACGCGTCCCCGCGCGGCCGATATCGCGCGCATCTGACCATCGGACCGCGCAGGTATTGGACCGGTGCGGTCGTCCGGAAAAACATACCAAGCTGCCAGCCACCGGCCGTTCGGGCGGTGGTGGCGGAGGCACGAATGTGGGTGGGCCGCCGGGCACGCGGACCCTCGGACGCCGCGCGGTTCTGAAGTATTCCGCCGGCGCGGGCGTGACATCGTTCCTCGTCGCGTGCCTGCCACAGCAGCGATCCTCGACGCCGAGCGAGGCGGCCCAGAAGGCCGCTAGGTTCGCGCTCGGCAAGCTCGAGGGCGGCGAGGTCGTGCTCGATCCGGCGAAGCTCCCGAAGACGTTCAAAGGGGCGCCGGAGCTCGCCGCGCTCGTACAGCAAGGCAAGCTGCCGCCGGTCGCCGAACGCATCGGCCAGGACCCGCTCGTGCTCAAGCCGATCCACGGGATCGGCAAGTACGGCGGGACGCTCCGCAAGGCGTTCGTCGGGGGGGGCGCGGCGGGAGGAGCCACCGCGCACCGCTTCGCCGCCGGTCCGGGCAGCCTGCTGTACTTCGAATACAGCTGGTCGAACGTCGCGCGCGCCTTCGAGCAGAGCGCCGACGGCAAGACGGTCACCATGGAGCTACGGCGCGGGATGAAGTGGTCGTCCGGCGCCCCGCTCACCGCGGACGACATCCTGTTCTCGTGTGAGGACATCTAGCTGAACAGGCAATGCGAGAGAGGGCAATGCGAACTGTCGCTTGAGTCGATAAAGGAGGTACCGCCGACGATGACGACCGCCGTCACGACGCAAAAGGGCACTGTGAGCCAGCGCCTCGCCGAGCATGTTGTTGGAACGCGCTTCGCGGACCTGCCGCCGGCGGTCGTCGAGCGCGCCAAAGACAGCCTCATCTTCCATGTGTCGCGCGCTTTCGCAGAGCGCTTCGAGGAGAATGGCAGAGCAGCGGTCCGCCTCGCCCAGCGGCTGAGCGGTGGAAGCACCGACGCGCCCATCATCGGGCACCGTGAGCGCGCCGCCACGCTCGACGCCATCTTCGCTCACTCGGAGCTCCTCGGCGACCTACACGACAAGCACCTTCCATCGAAGGTCTTCGTCGCGCGCGTCGCCGAGCCGGTCGCATGGGTGCTCGGCGAGCAGGAGCACGTGAGCGGACGTGAGCTCATCACGGCGCTGGTGGTCGCTTACGACGCCACGTGCAAGCTCGCCGAGCCTGTGCTCATGGCAGGGGACTACGCGCGGATGCCCAACAAGTGTGCGTTCGGTCCATTTGCACCTGCGGCGATCGCGGCGCGGTTCCTCCGCCAGGATGCGAGACGGGCCGCACAGACGCTCGCGCTCACCGCGCATTACAGCATGGGCAACAACGAGGGCTA
>DASWCU010000025.1:0-35692 GCA_036389935.1 Candidatus Limnocylindria bacterium | reverse complement strand
GGACCTTCCGCGCGGATGAGGCGTACGGGTCCGTCGCGCTGCTCTACCTGGTCCTCACGATCCCGATGGGGATCGGCGTGAACTGGCTGGAACGCCGCCTCGTGGTGGCGCGCTAGTGCCGCGCTTCGGGCGCACCGGCCGCTGCGCGGTGGTATCGCGCTCCGGGCGCACCGTCCGGCCGCGAGGCTAGATGCGTCCGGACACCTGGCACCTCTTCGTCGAGCCCGGCATCCTCCGCTTCTTCGGCGAAGGGCTGCTGCAGACGGTCCTCCTCTCGCTCGCGGCGGTCGCGCTTTCGTTCGCCGTCGGACTGCTCTTCGCGCTGGGTCGCCTGTCGACGCGCCGCTGGATCCGCTGGCCGTCGATCGCGTATGTCGAATCGGTGCGTGCGCTGCCGGTGCTGCTGCTCATCGTGTACTTCGGGCTCAAGGGCTCGACCCTGTTCCGGCCGATCCTGGGCGCGGAGTTCGAGCTCCCGCGATTCTGGGCGGGCGTCCTCGGGCTCGCGATGTACACGAGCGCCGTCCTCGCCGAGATCATCCGGGCCGGCATCGTCAGCCTGCCGCGCGGCCAGACCGAGGCCGCGCGCGCGCTCGGTCTCTCGCACGTCCAGACGATGCGTCACGTCGTGCTGCCGCAGGCCCTGCGGCTCATGGTCCCGGCGATGATGGCGCAGCTCACGACCATCATCAAGGACACCTCGCTCGTCGGCACGATCGGCGTCTTCGACCTGCTCCGCCAGGGCCGGATCATCTACACCCAGTACTTCAACCCGATCGAGGTCTTCTTCTTCGTCGCGGTCGTGTACTTCCTCATCTGCTACGGCCTCTCGCAGGCCTCGCGCCGGCTCGAGCTGGGCCGGCCGCCGCGGGCGATCCTCGACGTGGAGCTGCGCGACCAGGCCGCCTGAGCTCACCCGCCGCGTAGCCGTTCCTCGACCCGCGTCCGCTCCGCGAGCCCGGCCATTCCCCACCCTTCCACCGCGAACGACGCGGTCGCGCTCGCGAACCGCGCCGCATCGATCGGGGCCGAGCCCTCGGATCGCGCGACCGCGTAGGCCGCGGCGAACGCGTCGCCCGCTCCCGTTGGATCGACCTGGCGCGCGGCCGGGAACGCGGGGATGTGCACCATCTGGCTGCCGCGGCGCAGGTCCGCCCCGCGCTCGGCGTGCGTCTCGATCACCGTGGTGTACGGCAGCCACTCCGCGATATCCGCGCCGTCCTCTTCGCTCACCACCACGGCGTCGACGCGCGGCAGGAGGCGCGCGGCGTCCTCCCAGCGATGCGGGACCACGAGCCCGTCGGCGGTCCACGCGCGGAGCAGGCCCTGCGCGGAGAGGACGCTCGTCGAGCCGGTGAGCGGCGCGAACAGCGAGCGGTCGAGCTCGCGCGCGATCGAGGCGAGGAGCAGCGCGCCGGCCCGACGCAGCACGGGCGGCACGTCGGCGAGCTTGAGCGGCACCGCCCGCGCCCGCAGGTGCAGGACGCGACGCCCGTCGGCGTCCCATTGGAACGCGAACGTCGTCGTCACCGGAGACGGGAGCGCGTGGAGGGCGATCCCGAAGCTCGCGCACGCCGAGCCGAGGGCGTCGCGTTCGGCCGGCCCGACGCGTGTCACGAGCGACACCTCCGCGCCGAGCCGCGCCGCGGTGGCCGCGCCGTAGAGCGCCGAGCCTCCGAGCCGCCAGCGACCGTCGGGAAATTCGTCACGCGCGCAGTGGCCGATGGCAAGAAGCGACAGCCTCGGCACGTCAGACGTTGAAGAGCACGTGCACGACGTCGCCGTCCTGGACGGCGTAGGTCTTGCCCTCGGTCCGCAGCACGCCCTGCTTCCGGGCGTTCGCCTCGCTCCCCGCGCGCAGCAGCTCGTCCCATCGGATGACCTCGGCCCGGATGAAGCCGCGCTCGAGATCGGAGTGGATCTCACCCGCGGCTTGCTGCGCGCTCGCACCCTTCGTGATCGTCCAGGCCTTGACCTCGTCCTCCCCGGTCGTGAAGAACGACGCGAGGCCGAGGAGCCCGTACGTCGCGTGCACCACCCGGTCGAGCGGCGGCTCCGCCAGCCCGAGCTCCGCGCGGAATGAGGCGGCCTCGTCGGCAGAGAGCTCGGCGATCTCGGACTCGATCTTCGCGCACGCCGCGACCACGGCGGTCGCCCGATGCTTCTCCGCCGCGGAGCGGACGGGTGCGAGCACCTCGTCGGATGAGGCCACGTCGGCTTCGTCGAGGTTCACGACGAGGAGCTGCGGCATGAGCGTGAGGAAGCGGAATCCCCGGACGAGCTTCGCCTCTTCGGGATCGACGTCGAGATCGCGCAGCGGTGTGCCGTCGTCCAGCGCCGGCATGGCTTTCGTGAGGAAGGCCTGCTCGCGCTCGCGCGCCTCGCGCTCCGCGCCCTTCGCGCCCCGGAGCTCGCGCTCGAGCGATTCGAGCCGCTTCTCGACGATCGCGTGATCGGAGAACAGCAGCTCGAGGTCGAGCGAGCCGATGTCGCGCAACGGATCGACCGAGCCGTCGACGTGCGGCACCGACGGGTCGCCGAACGCCCGCACGACGTGGACGAGCGCATCGGAGTTGCGCAGCTCGCCGAGCTTCTTCGCGCTGATCCCTTCGCCGGGCGCAGCGCTCTTCGCGAGACCGAGGTCCCGGTACGTGATCTCCGCGAACGTCGTCTTCTTCGGATGGAAGAGGGCCGACAGCTGCCCCACGCGCGCGTCGGGCACCTTCGCGACGCCGACGTTCGTCTCGGCCTCCGCGCCCGCGAAGGCGCCCGTCGCTGCGCGCCCGCCGGTGAGGAGGTTGAACAGCGTCGTCTTGCCGACGTACGGCAGCCCCGTGATCGTCGAGCTGAGGTTCACGCGAGCGTCGCCTGCTCGATGCTCGGCAGGTCCTCACCGAAGATCGTGCGCGCGATCTCGCGGAATCGTTCGGCCGGACCGGTGGCGAACACGCGGTGCTCCGGCGACCCGTCCGTCCGGACGAGCCGATGCGAGGCGAGCACCTCGCGGACGGCGAGCGCGGTCGTCGCCGCCGAATCGACGACCCGCACGCCGGGCCCCGCGACGCGTTCGATGACCGGGCGCAGCAGGGGGTAATGCGTGCATCCGAGGAGCAGCGTGTCGACGACCGGCAAGACGACGCCACCTTCCGTCAGGAGCGGGACCACGTAGGAGCGGACCGCCCGCTCGGCCTCCGCGCTCCCGGCCGCTCCCGCCTCCACGATCGGCACGAGCGTCGGGCAGGGCTGTTGGATCACGTCGACGAACGGATCGAGATCGCGGAGCGCCCGCGTGTACGCGCCCGACCGCACCGTGCCGGTCGTCGCGAGCACGCCGATCGAGCGACGGGCCGATGCGGAGATCGCCGCGGCGGCGCCCGGCCGCACCACACCGATGATCGGCACGGGCGATGTCTCGCGCACTATCTCGAGCGCGACCGCGGTGGCCGTGTTGCAGGCGAGCACGATCAGCTTGCAGTCCTGGCCGGCGAACCACGCGAGGGCCTCGCGCGTGAAGGCGATCACCTCGTCCGCCGGCCGTGGCCCGTACGGCATGCGCGCCTCGTCGCCCAGATAGAGCGTCGATTCGCTCGGCAGCTGTCGCCGGAGCTCGCGAAGCACGGTGAGGCCGCCGACCCCCGAGTCGAAGATGCCGACCGGCCGACCGGCCCTGTTCGCGGCGTTCATGCCTGGTCGATCTCCGGCTGCGCCGGGAGATACGCCCCGGCGGGTGGGGCTCGCTCCGCCCGGCGGAGCCGGGCCTCGCTCGCGCTCATTCCCATGCGCTCACGCGGTCGATGTTCGCGCGATGTCGCGCGGGCCGCTCGGCGCCGGCTATTTCCGCTGCTGGGTCACGAGGGCGGTCGCGAGACGAGCCATCGCCTGGGATACCGGCGCGGAGGCGTTCGCGAGCACGAACGGGGTCTGCTTGTTGCTCGACTCGTTCACGAGCTTGTGGTCGGTCGGGATCTCGGCGATGACCGGCAGGTTGAGCGCGTGCTCCATCCCGCCCTTCGACAGTCCGGCCGTCGAGTCCGCGAGATTCACCACGAGCTCGATCGGCTTCTGGCCGCGGTAACCGAGCGCCTCGAAGGTGTCGAGCGCGGCGCGGGTGTTCGCGATGGTCGCGCCGAGGTAGGTGACGACGACGAGGATCACGTGCGCCGCGTCGAGGGCCGCGAGGGCGTCGTCGGCCAAACGGACCGGCGTGTCGACGACGACGAAATCGTGCCCGGCACCGAGCAGACCGATCGCGTTGCCGATCTCCGACGCGGCGACGAGATCGGCCTCCTCCGGCCGCGGTGGAGCGAGGAGCACGTCCACCCCTCCCGGCCCTTCCCAGAGCGCGTCGTTCAACGACGCGCGCATCGCCGCACCGGCCGGCAGGTCGACGATCGAACGCGTCGCGGGCGGTACCGGCAGGAGATGCCGGACCGAGCCGAACTGCATGACCGCGTCGAACAGCGCGACCGATGCGCCGCTGCGCCGCAGCGCGCAGGCGAGGTTCACGGCGATCGTCGTCTTCCCGGTGCCGCCCTTCGCCGAGTACACCGCGATGACGTGTCCGCCTTCGCGCCGCGAGTCGAGATGCCCGCCGATCGCCTGCGCGAGCTCGTTCGCGCCTCCCGGCAGCACGAACACCGCGTCCACCCCGGCCTCCGGCCGCAGGTCGATCGGCTGCTGCGGGACCGTGACCATGACGATCCGCGTGCCTGGCGCCCCCGCGCGGATCCGCTTCGCGACATCGAGGCCCTTCAGCTTCCCCTGGAGCAGCGCGTCGATGAGGACGACGTCCGGCTTCTCGGTGGTGGCCTGGCTGATGCCGACGTCCGCTTCCGACTGGACGCCCGCGACCTCGACCTCCTGCTCACGGGCGAGCATGCCCTTGAGGTGATCGGCCACCTGCGGAAGATCCTCGATGAGCAATACGCGTTTCACGATCGCGGAGTGTAACGACGCGATCGGCGCAGCGTCGCGGTCATCACGAGCGCGATGAGCGACATTGCCCCCACGAATGAGACCCCGACG
Organism: Candidatus Limnocylindria bacterium; assembly: GCA_036389935.1. Lineage (GTDB taxonomy): Bacteria > Chloroflexota > Limnocylindria > P2-11E > P2-11E > UBA4735. Next base: position 30,667 of record DASWCU010000025.1, on the reverse strand, counting down.
CGAAGGGTCACCCCGTACCAGTACTGGTCCGGGTACAGCGCCAGCAGGTTGCTGTCCGCGGGGAAGAGAAAGTTCCCCTGCGGAAAGAAGATCTCGTGGAAGAGCAGGAAGAGCGCGTCGAACGCGAAGGCCGCGGCGAGCCCGACGATCGCGACCACCGCGGCGGCGGCGAGCGACGCGCGACGGATCAGGACGAGCGCGACGATGGCGCCACGATGGCGCGCCCGTGCGACGAGCACGATGGCCGTCACGCCCGCGACCAGCGCCGCGGCCTGTGCTCCGATGAACACGCGGCGCACGTCCGCCATGTGCGCGTACTCATCGGGCGTGAAGACGGCGACGCCCGGCGCGGCGGGCGGATCCGCGACGCGCGCGGTGACGTAGAGCAGCCAGCGGTGATGCCAGTCGAGCAGCGCGGGGAGCTCCATGACCACATCGCGCCGGATCCCGCGATCGTCGACGTGGAAGGTCGCCTGCGTGAACCCGCCAGCGCGCGCCAGAATCTCGTACTGCCGGACGCCGGCGAAGGCCAGCGCGACCGCGACGAGCCCGGACACAGCGAACGCGACCGCGAGCGCCGCGACCTCTGCCCGGCCCGTCACGCCCGCGGCAACACCCCAAGGCCGGGGCGCTCGCTGAACACGAACCGACCGCGCTCGACCGGCACGGCCACAAAGGGGTCGTCGACGATGAGCAGGTTGCCGTCGAGATCGGCCCACTCGACGGCCGGGGCGAGATGCGCCGCCGCCGCGATCGCGACGCTCGTCTCGGCGGCGCGGCACCCGAGCATCACCTTGAGCCCCAGGGCGTGCGCGCGCTCGATCATCGCGCGTCCCTCCCCGATCCCGCCGCATTTCTGGAGCTTCACGTTGATCCCGTCGCACGCCTCCGCCAGGCGATCGACGTCGGCGAGCCGCACCGCGGCCTCGTCGGCGACGATCGGGACCGGCGAGCGCTCGCGGACGGCGCGCAGGCCCTCGAGGTCATCGGGCGCGACCGGCTGCTCCACGAACTCGATCCCGAACGGCACGATGCGCTCGATCCGCGCGGGCGCCTCCGCCGGTGTCCAGGCCGCGTTCGGATCGACGCGGATCGTGCCCTCGAAGTGCCCGCGGACCGCCTCGAGGATCGCGACGTCGTCATCGTGGCCGAGCTTCACCTTGAGCACTCCGAAGCCGCGTTCGGCCGCAGCCGCGGCGCGCTCGCCCATCACGCCTGGCTCGGCGAGACCGATCGTGAACGAGGTCGGCGGCGCTTCCGCCGGCGCGAGCCCGAGGAACGCGCGAAGCGGCAGGCCCGCGGCCTGCGCCGCGCGATCGTGCGCGAGGACGTCGAGCGCGCACGACGCGGCGCCGCCATGCGGGAATCGCTCGTCCAGCCGCGCGCGAAGCGTCGCCAGCTCGGCGGGATCTTCGGGCAGCAGATCGAGCGCCGACCGCACGTCCGCCTCGATCGACTCCGCCGATTCGCCGAAGAACGGGTCGGGCGAGCCCTCACCGCGGGAGACCCGGCCCCGTTCCTCGAGCTCGACGAGCACGACCCGCTTCTCGGTCCGCACGCTGCGTGAGATGGCGAACGGCACGGCGAGATGGACGTCGAGCGTGCGCACGGTGACGTTCATGCTGGTGTCGCCTGCGGCGAAGAGCCACGCTCGACGAGCGCCGCGGCCAGCCGATCGGCGCCCGCGGCTCCCTCGCGCACCGGATCCGCCGCGGCCAGGCCGGTCTCCTCGTGCGCCGCTTGGACCGCGTCGCGCGCGCCGGCATCGTCGAGCGCGCTCGTGTTGAGCGCGATCGCGACGACCGGCACGCGCGCGCCGGCCGGCCGGCTCCAGGTCGCGGCACCCTCGTACAGCGGCACGAGCTCGCGAAGCGAACGGAGCGGCAGGCCGTCGAAGCCCTTCACCGAGCGCCGCGCGCTGTCGTGACACAGGACCAGCACGTCGGGCGCGCTCCCGTGCAGCAGCCCCAGCGTCACGCCGGAGAAGCCCGGATGTGTGAGCGAGCCCTGGCCCTCGACCACGATCCACTCCGAGCGCTCGGCGGCGTCGCAGACCATGCGCTCGGCGGCTCCGGCGATGAAGTCGGCGACCACCGCGTCGACCGCGATCCCCTCACCGGCGATCGCGATGCCGGTCTGTCCGGTGGCCACGAACGTCGCGCGACGCCGCGAACGTTCGAGCGCGCGCACGAGCTCGAGCGCGACCGTCATCTTGCCGACCGCCGCGTCCGATCCGACCGTCAGGACGACGGTGGTGCCCGCGCGCCGCGAACGGTGGCCGCCGATGGGCAGGTCGACGGGCGGCTCGCGCAGCTCGCGGACGCGGGCCCCACCCCGCTCGGCCGCGGCGCGGAGCTCCGGGTCCGCCAAGACCCGCTCGTGCAGCCCGTTCCACACCTCGAGCCCGCGCTCGAGGGCTTCGCCGATCGGCCGTCGGTACTCGTCCGGGATCCGGCCGCCGGCCGCGGCGGTCCCGATGAGCACGACCGACGCGCCGTGGGAGATCGCGTCGGTGACGGTCGCGACGACCGGGATGCCGCGGCCGATCCCGACGATCTCCGCGCTGTCCCGGCCCGCGCGCGTCGAGTCGACGACCGCGACGATGGGATAGGACGCGTACCGGAGCACGCCGATCGCCGTTTTCGCGGTCTGCGGCGCGAACAGCCCCTCGGCGAGGATCGCGACGCGGGGCTCAGTCACCGGTGTCGCGGCCGAGGCGGAGGAAGCGGCCATGCCGCTCCGCGGTCGTCTCGTCGTGATCGCACGCGACGCCGCCGTTCACGATCACGTAGTCGATCCCGATCGGATAGCGATGTGGATCGTCGTACGTCGCGGTATCGATGATCCGTTCGGGATCGAATACGACGAGGTCGGCCCACGCGCCGTCGCGGATGACGCCCCGGTCGCGGAGCTTCAGGCGCGACGCGGTCAGCGAGGTCATCTTCCGGACCGCGTCCTCCAGGCGGAGCACGCCCTCGTCGCGCGCGTACCGGCCCAGGATGCGCGGGAACGTGCCGTACGAGCGCGGATGCGGCTTGCCGAACGACAGCGGACCGTACGGCGCGTTCGCCCGCGAGTCGCTGCCGACGCAGATCCACGGCTTCGCCATGACGTAGCGGACGTCGGCCTCATCCATCGAGTGATGGATGATGTCGACCGCGCCGTCGTGCTCGACGAGCGTGTCGCACGTCCACTCGAGCGCGTCCTTCCCCGCGGCCGCTGCGAGCTCGGCGACGGTCTTCCCCGAGTACTCGGGGTGATGCCGCGCTCGCGCGATCACGATCGCGCCCCAGTTGCGCTCGGTCTCGGTGTACTCGTCGCGGATGCGCGCCCGGACGGCCGGATCGCGCAGCCGCTCGCACATCGCGACGCTCCCGCCGGCGTGGACCCACTTCGGGATCGTGACCGCGAGACCGGTCGACGACGCGGTGTACGGGTACTGATCGGCGATGACGTCCACGCCCTCGACCTGGGCGCGTTCGATGATCGCCGTCGACTCCTGCACCTTGCCCCAGTTGCGTCGCTGCGAGGCCTTGTGGTGTGAGAGCTGGACCCGCACGCCGCTGCGGCGGCCGACCTCGATGTTCTCCTCGACTGCCCCGAAGAGGTCGTCGCCCTCGTTGCGGATGTGGCTCGCGTACAGGCCGTCGCGCTCGCGGACGACGGCGCCGAGCGCCGCGAGCTCATCGGTCCCGGCATACGCGCTCGGCGGGTAGATGAGGCCGGAGGCCATGCCGATGGCGCCGTCCGCGAGCGAAGAGGCGAGCAGCGCCTTCATCGCCGCGAGCTCGCCGGCCGAAGGGGCGCGGTCGTCGGCGCCCATGACGCACATCCGCAGCGTGCCGTGACCCACGAACGAGCAGAAGTTGATCGCGGTACCCGACCGGTCGACGGTGTCCGCGTATTCGCGGAACGACGTCCAGGTCCGCTCGAGGTCGTAGCGCTCGAGCTCGCGCTCCAGCTCCTCCGCGGCGAGGCCCATGACCGGCGCGGACGAGCCACCGCAGTTGCCGGCGACGACGCAGGTCACACCTTGGTGGAGCGTGCTCTCGAGCGCGGAGTTGATGAGGACCGACTCGTCGGAGTGCGAATGGATGTCGATCAGCCCGGGGCAGACGACGCGGCCGGTCGCGTCGATCGTGCGCGCGCCCGAGCCGGTGCCGGCCCCGCCGACCGTGACGATGCGGCCATCGCGCACCGCGACGTCGGCGCGGCGTCCCGGCGCGCCGGTGCCGTCGATGACGGTGCCTCCACGGATGAGGAGATCGCTCACACGGGCGGGCGACGGCGTGCCGCGAAGCTCTCCTTGGCCTCGCGGAGCAGCTGCGGACGCGCGAGCAGATCGATCGCGGTGAACGCAAGCGCCTTCGCGGCGACGTGCATCGTTTCCAGCCCGCGCGGCGACCGGGCGGCGGCGGCGAAGTCGTGGGAGTGCCAGGGGACGGCGGTCTCGGTGATCGACAGGAGCGGGTGGATGGACGGGATGACCGCGCTCACGTTCCCCATGTCCGTCGACGCCCCGAGCTCGCCGGTACGGCGCGGCCGGAGGCTCCGGCCGAGGACGCGCGCGTTGTCGACGAACGCCGCGGCGATCGCGGGATTCGTCGTCACCGGATCCATCTGCTCTTCCCACTCGTGCAGCAGCTCGCAGCCGGTCGCGCGCGCCGCGCCCTCGAAGCACGCGAGCACGCGACGCCGGAGCTCCGCGACGTACGCGGCATCGGCCGCGCGGACGATCACCGTCGCGGCGGCGTGCTCGGGGATGATGTTCGGCGCCTGGCCGCCGTCGGTGATGATGCCGTGGATCCGCGCGTCGCTCCGCACGAGCTGGCGCAGGGCCGACAGCGCGGTCCATCCCAGGAGGAGCCCATCCAACGCGTTCACGCCCTCGGACGGCGCGGCGGCGGCGTGCGCGGCCTTCCCCTGCATCTCGATCCGCACGACGGCGAGCGCGAGCATGGGCGGGTCGATCAGGTCGACGTCGGCCGGGTGGAACATGAGCGCGGCGTCCACGCCCGCGAACACGCCGGCCGCGAGCAGCCTGGCCTTCCCCGCCCCTTTCTCCTCGGCCGGCGTGCCCAGCAGCCGCACCGTCCCGCGCAGGTCGCCGGCGACCGCGGCGGTGCCGAGGAATGCCCCGACGGCCGCCGTCGCGATGAGGTTGTGGCCACAGGCATGGCCGAGGCCCGGCAGTGCGTCGTACTCCGCGAGGATCGCCACGACCGGACCCGCGGCGCCGCCGGCCTCGGCGCAGAAGGCCGTCTCGATGCCCCCGGTCGCCCGCGAGACCCGATGGCCCCGCACGGCCAGGTAGTCCGCGAGAGCGCCGGATGCGAAGCGTTCCTCGAACGCGATCTCAGGGCGATCGTGGATCCGAAGCGCCAGCTCGTCGAGGTCCGCGGCGCGCTCGTCGATGCGCGCGGACGCACGCTCCTTCAGCCGCTGCGGCTCCATCGACCCGGCCGAGCGTAGCCCGGTCAGGTTCGGCGCGCGGAGAGCGCCAGCTCGGCCGCGACGAACGGCAGGACGAGGAACGCCGCCGTCAGCGGAGTGAGCGCGTCGACGATCCGCAGCACCGCGACGAGGCCGGCAAGGGCACCGACGAAGGTCCCCCGGCGCAGGCCACGCGCGATCGCGAGCTCGCGCTGTTTCCCGCGGCGGACCGAGCGCGTCGAGAGCGCGACGAGCGCCGCCGCGACGAGCGCGCCGAGCGCGGTCGCGCCGGCGCCGATCGCGACGCCCACCGTCGCGATCGAGTCGGGATCCCTGGTGGTGACGGTGAACGCGACGACGGCGAGCGCCGCGGCGGCGAGCGCGAGCAGCGCCCCGGTCAGCGGTCGTCCCGGCCGGCGGCGAACGGCAGCCTCCGGATGCGGGCGTCATCATCGGGCGCGTCCTCGATCGGCAGCGTCGGCTGCTGCGCGGCGGCGAGTGGCCGGCCGAGGGCGTCGATCGCGTCCGCGGCGCGGTCCAGGCCGCGGAGCGATTCGAAATACTTCTTGGACGCGTTGTCGAGATGGCGCCCGAGGGTCTCGTGCATCAGCCGGAAGTTCTCCACCTCGAGCGCCGCGCGCCGGATCCCCTCGTGGAGATCGCGGCTGCGCTCCTGCATGGCGAGGCCCCGCAGGCCGAGGGACACGACCTGGAGGTAGGCCACGAGGGTGTTCGGCGACGTCGGCAGGACATGCCGCTCGGCGCAGTACTCGCGGAGATCGTCCGCCCGCACCATCGCCTCGTACCACACGCGCTCCGCCGGGACGTACATGAAGGCGTAGTCGATCGTGCCCTCCGCCGGCGCGACATAACGGGCCACCGCGTCAACGTGCCGCTTCACCTGCTGCACGAACGCGCGGCGGCGTGATACGCGCTCGGCGTCGTCAGCCGCGTCGGCGAGCGCAGTGAACGATTCGAGCGGGAACTTCGCGTCGATCGGGACGAGCCGGTCCGCGAATCGCACGACCGCGTCGACCCGCGAGCCGTCGCGGTAGCCGTACTGGAGCTGGTACGCGCCGACGGGCAGGTTGTCGGCCAGCACGCGCTCCAGTAAGAGCTCGCCGAAGCCGCCGCGGAGCTTGGGCGCGCGAAAGAGCTCGTGCAGCGAGCCAACGTCCTTCGCGAGCTCGCCGATCCGCGCGCTCTGCTCGCCGAGGGCGCCGAGCTTCACGCCCAGATCACGGAGCGTGTGTTCGGTGGTGCCCGACCGGGTGAGCAGCTGCTGTTCGGTCGCGCCCAGTGAACGCTGCACGTCGCCGCGGAGCTCGGCCAAAGACTGGGCATTGGCGGAGCGAAGCTCGGCCATGGTCTGCTGCAGGAGCGCGACGTCGGCGCGCATCCCCTGCTGCAACAGCGTCAGCGACGTGTCGCCCGGCGCGCGGCGGCGGGTAAGCACGACCGCGAGGGCTCCAAGGCCGGCACCCACGGCGAGGGCAGCGACGGTGACGAGGTCCACGGTCCCTCCTCGGGCGAGGCGTTCCGGGCGATGATAGAACGAGTGTTCTGCGGTGTGGCGCAATCTTTTTCGGTATCATTACCGTCCTCAGGCGTGCCCGACCCGGCAGCACCCGCGGGCGCGAGCCCTCTGCCGCTCACGAAGGCGCGGACCGGCCTCTACTCCGCCGCCTCGATCGGCAGCGGCGCGTTCTACGCGTTCAACAACTTCGTGCTGCCGCAGCTGCTGAAGGCGGCCGGGGCGGGCGATCTGCTGGTCGGGCTCCTGTCGAGCACGCGCAGCATCGAGGGCGCGGTGATCCAGCCGACCGTCGGGGCGCTCTCGGACCGGACGCGCGGTCGGCTCGGGCGGCGCCGACCGTACATGGTGGTCGGCATCCCGCTGTCGGCGATCTTCTTCGTCTTCGCCGCAGGACGCCACGACGTCCTCGGCCTGACCATCGGGATCGTCCTCTTCTCGATCTTCTTCAACGCCGCGGCGGATCCGTACCTCGCGCTGCTCGCTGACATCACGACGATCGGCGAGCGCGGCATCCTCTCCGGCGTCTCGACCGCCGTCCAGTTCGGCAGCCAGGTCGCGTTCCTGGGCGTGATCGCGCTCGTGGCCGGCGGCGGAACGATCCCGGACTGGTCGTACCTGCTCGTGGCCGTGCTGCTCGTCAGCACCTTCGCGATCACGGTCGTCGGCGTCCGCGAGCCGGCCGCGCCGCGCGAGGCGCCGGACCCTGCCGGCCGGCGCGGCTTCCGTTCCTACGTGGACGAGCTCCTCCTGAACGACCAGGCCTTCCGCTACCTCGGCGCGGTCTTCGTGTTCATGGTCGGCTTCAGCGCGGTGCTCCCCTACCTGACCCTCTACATCACGGAGGACATCGGTGAGACCGAGCAGGTCGCGATCGCGCTCGCCGCCGCGACGCTGCTCGTTACAGCTGTCTCGGCCGTCGTCTGGGGCAAGGTCGCCGACCGGACGGGGACCAAGCCGATCCTCGTGATCGGCTGGGCGATCCTTGGCCTCGCCGCGGTCGCCGGGGTGTTCAACCGCGCGCTCCCGGAGACGGTCGCGGTGGTCCTGCTCGCGGGGATCGGCAATGGCGCCGCGACCGCCGTTGGCTGGCCCCTCCTGGCCTCGCTCGTCCCGCCCGAGAAGTCCGGCGTCTTCGCCGGTTTGAAGGCCGCCTCCGAGTCGATCGCGATCCCCGCCTCGATCGTCGTGGCCTCGCAGATCTTCCTGCCGCGGTTCAGCTATCGCGGCATGTTCGTCCTGCTCGCCATCTCGATCGGCGTCGCGCTCTTCGTGCTCGTCCGGTATGTGCGTCCACCGCGGCCGGCGCCGAGGCTCCCTCTGACGCCGGACTCGGTCGTCGCGTAGGCTCGTCGCGCAGGCCGACATTCATGTCGCGATCCGCGACATGGCCGGCTGCTACCGATAACGGTTGCGTCTCTGCGAAAAGACGCGGTTACGGCAGGGCGGTCCCAGCCCGCACCTGCCGGGCGGTCCACGAGTCTGGGCAGATCGCGACGTACGGGCACTGGCTACAGGTGCGGTACTCAGGCTTCGCCGGCTCGGCCGGGAAGTGGCGGGCGCGGATCTTCGCGGCGGTCGAGGTGACGACCGCGGCCACCGCGGCGAGCGCGTCGGGCTGGGGCGTCATCTCCGCACGCTGACCGGTCTCGAGGAAGTGCAGCGCCGCTTTCGCCGCGCGTGTCCCGTACATCCGCTCGTAGGCGAGCGCATACACCTGGAGCTGCAGGTCCTGATGCGGGTTCGCTCGGGGCGCACCGCTGTCGTCGTCGCCACCGGCCGACTTGTAGTCGATCACGAGCGGGCCATCAGCCGTGCGGTCGACCCGGTCCCACCGGCCGACGACACGGTCGTTGCCGAGCATGAACGAGAAGCGCTGCTCGACGAGGTCGGCCGCGGGTCGAGTCTCCTCATCGACGAAGAACCGGCGCAGCGCGGTGAGGCCCGCCTCGAATCGCTCGCTCTCGTGCTCGGGCGAGATGAACCCCTCGGCGAGCCAGGCCGCGCGGAAGGTGGCCTCGAGCTGAGTGAGGGTCGGGTGCTGCCCGTCGCGCTTTCGCCGGAGGAAATCCGAGACCGCCTCGTGGAGCGCGAGTCCGTAGATCATCTGCGGCGTCGGAAGCACCGGGATCTGCAGGACGTGCGCGTAGCGGTAGCGCAGCGGGCAGCGCCGGTAGTCGTCGATCTGGCTGTAGGACACGGTGAGCACGTCGTCTGCGTCGAGTGCCGGCAGCGGGCCGTCGGCCTCGGGCGCGCGGGCCGCGAACCGCTGGAGCTCGTCGTAGGCGGCGAGCCGGGCGCTCCGTCGTTCCGGCCGGCGTCCCAGGGCTTCGCCGATGAACCGGCTCGGGCGGTGGCCCCGGGTGCCGCCGTAGTCGGTGGCGCTCGTGAAGAAGAAGGAGTCCTTGGCCCGGGTCATCGCGACGTAGGCGAGACGGCGCTCCTCGGCGATGTGCCGGTCGCGATCCACCGCGGGAGTTCGGGCCAACCCCGCGGGGAGCCTGAGCTCGGGAGCGCGAAGGCTCCCGGGCAGACGCTCCTCGGTGGCGACGACCAAATAGACCGTCCCGAACTCGAGACCCTTCGCCTTGTGGATCGTGAGGACATTGACCGCGTCGGTGGACTGCTCGAAGTCGGCGGCCGCCGGATCGTCGCCCGCCTCGCGGAGCAGCTCCAGGTGCGGCACGAAGAACGACGCCCGGTCGGCCGGCAGCGCTTTGCCGGCTCCCTGGACGAGCCGCAGGAGCTTCGCGACGTTCCGGCCCTGCTCCTCGGCGAGCGCCGAGTCCGGGTCGCGGTAACGGTCGAGCAGCTTGGAGCGATCGAGGAACTCGAACAGGAGCTCGGCGGTCGTCAGCTCGGTGGCGCGCGCCGCGTAGTGCTCGAGGTCTCCGACCAGCTTGCGCGCCGCGGCCGTCGCCCCGTCGCTGAACCCCGCGCCGTCGCCACGCGCGAGCTCTTCGAAGAGCTCGCGCAAGGGCCGCTGCCGACGACCCTGGGCCTCGGCGAGCTTGGCCAGCTCGGAGGGCGGGAAGGCGTAGAGCGAAGAGGTCGCGAGGAAGTACACGTGCCTTGAGTCGCTCGGGGCCGCGACCGCGCTCAGGAACGAGACCAGCAGCCGGATCTCGTCGCGGTCATAGAGCTGGCCGCCACCGGAGAAGTGCGCCGGGATCCCGCGGCGCGCGAGCGCGTTGAGCACCCGCAGCGCGTCCGCGTTGTAGCGGACCAGGACCGCGAACTCGCCGAGCTTGCGCCGGCCCTGGACGGCGCCCTCGGCGATGCGGTCGGCGATCGCCTCCGCTTCCTCCGCCCCGCTCGTGAACGCGAGATGGTCGACCTCGACCGCCCCATCGACCGAGGGCCGGCCCTGGAGCCGCTTGTCGACCGCGAGCCGATCCTCGAGCCGGTCGGGGTTGTGGCGGATCAGGGCGTATGCGGCGTCGAGCAGCGCCTGCGGCGAGCGCCGGTTCTCGACGAGGGTGACGACATGATGGTCCGGATAAGCCGCCCGGAAGGCATCGAAGTTCGACAGCGTCGCGCCCCGCCAGGCGAAGATCGACTGATCGTCGTCCCCGACGACGGTGAGGTTGCGATGCGGCTCGACCAGCCGTTGGATCACCTTGAATTGCGCGTCGTTCGTATCCTGGAACTCGTCGACCAGGACGTATCGGTAGCGCTCCCCCAGCCTCCGGGCGGCGCCCGGATGCTCCCGGAGCACGCGCAGCGAGAGCGCGATCTGGTCCCCGAAATCGACGAACCCGTGCTTCTCCTTCAGGGCGGAGTACGCGGCATATGCGGCGGCGAGCTCGCCCTGAGCCTCGGCTTCGTCCCGCGTCGGGTCATCGCCGGCCTCGGCGACCAGCCGCGCCGCGAACGCGACGTACTCCTCCGGCGAGATGTCGTCGTCGCGCGCGCGGCCGAAGAGGTCGAGCAGCGCCCGGACGTGCCGGAGGGGGTCGCCCGTCGGACGGTAACGCCGGAGCGGCAGCTCGAAGAGGTGCTCGCGCACGAAGATGACCTGCTCGGCCGGGGACAGGACGCGCAGCTCGCCGGAGCGGCCGAGCTCGAGCGCGAACTCACGGAAGACCTCGTCACCGAACGCGTGGAAGGTGCGGATCGCGGCATCGTTGAGCCCGAGCGGGGTGTTGAGGTCCACGCGCTCCTGCATCGTCGCGGCGGCCTTCTCGGTGAACGTGAGCGCCAGGATCTCGTGCGGCTTCGCCTTGCCCGAGGCGATGAGGTGGACGATCCGCGCGGTGATCACGTGGGTCTTTCCGGTTCCGGCACCGGCGACGATGAGGAGCGGGCCGTCGCCGTGCTCGGCCGCGGCGCGCTGCTCGAGGGTGAGACCGGCGAGGATGTCGGGCTTCTCCTCCGCGAGCCCGAACCGGAGCTGCTCGGTCACGGACAACGAACGGGCCGGGTCACGAGCTGAACGTCACTGGCTCGACACCCACTGTCGGCTCAGGCTGGGGCTGGACCGCCGCAGGACCGAGCGTGAGCGCCCGCCGACCGGCGAGGAAGACGGCGAGGCTGCCGCGCGCCCGGGCGAGCTGGGCCCGGGCGCGCTCGCGCCGGTCCCGGCGGACCTCGTCGCCGAGCGGAGGGAACAGGCCCCAGGTCGCGTTCATCGGTGCGAACTCGCGCTGCGGCGTTGTGACGTAGCGGACGAGCGATCCGATCGCGGTCTCGGCCGGGAACACCACGGCCGGCTCGCCTTGCCACGCGGCGGCGACGTTGAGCGCGGCGACGAGCCCGCTCATCGCCGATTCGAGGTAGCCCTCGACGCCGACGAGCTGGCCGGCGAGATAGGTGCACTCCGCGGAGCGCAGCCGATGCGAGGGGAGAAGGAGTGCGGGTGAGTTGATGTAGGTGTTCCGATGCATGACCCCAAGGCGCGCGAACTCGGCGCGCGCGAATCCCGGCAGCGAGCGGAAGATCCGGCGCTGCTCGGGCCAACGGAGATTCGTCTGGAAGCCAACGAGGTTGTAGAGGCCCGCCGCCGCGTCGTCCTGGCGGAGCTGCACGACGGCGTGCGGCCGCCTGCCGGTCCGCGGATCGGCGAGACCGAGCGGCTTCAGCGGGCCGTAGCGCAACGTCTCGGGACCGCGCCGGGCGAGCTCCTCGATCGGCAGACAGGCCTCGAACCACATCGTCCGTTCGAAGTCGTGGAGCTCGACCTGTTCGGCTGACACCAGCGCGGCGACGAACGCTTCGTACCCGGCGCGGTCGAGCGGGACGTTCAGGTACGCGCCGTCGCCCTTGCCATACCGCGACGCCCGGAACAGCGTCGATCGGTCGATCGACTCCCCCACGACGATCGGCGCGGCGGCGTCGTAGAAGTGGAGGTGCTCCTCGCCGGTGAGGCGCTCGAGCTCGGCCGCGAGGGCCGGCGAGGTGAGCGGGCCGGTCGCGACGATCGTCACCCGGCGGGGGTCGATCCCTGTGAGCTCGCCGCCGACCCGGCGGACGCCGACCGCATCCAACCCGGCCTCGACACCGGCCGCGAACCGCTCCCGATCCACGCTGAGGTCCTGGCCCGAGGGCACCCGCGCGGCGTCAGCCGCGCGAAGGACGAGCGAGCCGAGCTGGCGGAGCTCCTCCTTGAGGAGGCCGGCCGCCACCTCCGGGACATCCGCCTTGAACGAGTTCGTGCACACGAGCTCGGCCGGCCGCCCGGTCCGGTGAGCCGGAGTCATCGCGCTGGGCCGCATCTCGAGCAGCTCCACCGCCACGCCACGCTGAGCCAACTGCCACGCGGCCTCGGATCCGGCCAGCCCAGCACCGACGACGAGAACGGATTCGCTCATCCGTTCTATATCCTACCGCTGGGCAAATCGCTCCGCGAGGGCGACGAGCGTCCGGACCGAGGGGCCTTGGGGCCCCTTGGGCGATTGCGCCCGGTCGCGCTCGGACCAGTAGGTCCCGGCGATGTCGAGGTGGGCCCACTCGGTGCCGTCCTCGACCGCCGCGTCGAGGAACGCGGCCGCCTTGATCGCTCCGCCGTCACGGCCGGCGCTGTTCGTGAGATCGGCGATATCACTTTTGATCTCAGAGCGGTACTCGTCGGTGAGCGGCATCGGCCAGAGCCGGTCCCCCGCCTCGGCCCCGACCCGGCGTACCTCATCCACGAACGCCTCGGGCTTGCCGAAGAGACCGGTGAAGTGGTTGCCCAGCGCCACCGCGATCGCGCCGGTCAGCGTGGCGACGTCGACGACGCGCTTCGCGCCCTCGCGCTGCACGTAGGTGATCCCGTCGACGAGGACGAGGCGACCCTCCGCATCGGTGTTGATCACCTCGACCGTCTTCCCGCTCATGCTGGTGAAGACGTCGCCGGGCTTGGTCGCACCGCCCCCGGGCAAGTTCTCGGTGCAGGGCGCGGCCGCGATCACGTTGACCCGTGGCTTCAGGGCGGCGATGGCGGACATCGAAGCGATGACCGAGGCCGCGCCCGTCATGTCCGCCTTCATCCGGAACATGCCGTCCGCCGGCTTGATGGAGATCCCGCCCGAGTCGAACGTGATGCCTTTGCCGACGAGCCCGAGGTCGTAGCCCTTGCCGCCGCGGCCGCGGTAGCGGAGGACGACGAACTGCGGAGGCTCGTGGCTTCCCTGCGCCACCGACAGGTAGCTGTGCATCCCGAGGGTCTCGCATTTCTTGCGGTCGAGGACCTCGCACTCGATGCCCGCCGCCTTCGCGATCTCGCGCGCCTCGCCCGCCACCATCGTCGGCGTCATCTTGTTCGCCGGCTCGTTCGCCAGACGCCGCGCCAGATTGACCGCGACGCCGATCGCATCGCCGCGCCGCAGCGCTTCGCGCACCTCGCCCTCGACGACGATCGCGACCGTGACGAGCGGTGGCAGTCGGCGCTCCTCAGCCTTGCTCCGATGGGCTTCGGGCCGCCACATCGCGAAGTGGACGCCTTCGACGGTCGCCTGCGCCGCGCGGGCCGCGCCGATGCGCTCGGCCTCCGCATGCACGGTCACCGATCTCGCGTCCGTCTTCCAGAGCGACTTGATGCCGGCGCTCGCGATGCCGCGAGCCCGATCCGCGTCGTACTCGACACGCTTGCCGGCGCCCACGACGACGATGCGGCCTTCCCTGTCCCCGCCGACGTGCGTGAACACCGAATAGAGGGTCGTGGCGCCGCGCTCACGCGCGATGCGCCCGACGATCGCGCGCGTCGACCGACCGAGTGACGGACGCGGCTCCTTGTCGTCGAACAGCGGCACGATGGTGACGTCGGTCTGGCCGGCATCCTTCTCGCGGACGGCACGGAACCTCATTGGCCCTCCCCTTCCGGATCGCGCGTCGACGGCGCTCCCGCGCACGGTCTGCCGCGATGAGGACGCGAAGCGCGTTCGGGCGTCGCGGAGCGTCGCGTTCGCAGGCAAATTGTAGCCGGACGACCCGCGCGCCGACCGCGATCGCCGATCACTGGACCGAGCTGGGTGACGACCCGCAGAGGCCGAAGAGCAGCGGGACCACGAAGAGCGCGAGGAGCAGCAGGACGACCACCCACGCGGCGAGGACGATCGCGGTCGCCTTGACCGGGAACGTCGATCCTTTGGCCTCGTCGTGACCGCCGACCCGCGGGGGCCGCCCGGGCGCGGCGTTCACCGCGGAGCGGAGCTCAGCCCTTCGTCGCGACGCACTCGATCTCGACCCGGAAGCCGCGGGGCAGCGACGCGACACCGACGGTGGAACGGGCCGGGCGGTGCGACCCGAAGTGTTTCGCGTAGATCTCGTTCATCGCCGCGAAGTCGGCCATGTCGATGAGGAACACCGTCGTCTTCACCACGTGCGCGAGATCGGTGCCGGCCGCTCGCAGGACCGCGGCGATGTTGGAGAGCGTGCGTTCGGTCTCCGCGCGGACGTCACCGGCGCCGACGTTCTCGCCGGTCCCTGGATCGAGCGCGCCCTGGCCGGCGCAGAACACCAGATCGCCCGCGACGATGGCCTGGCTGTACGGTCCGATCGCCTTCGGCGCCTGGTCGGTCGTCACGACTGACAGATCCATGCTCATCCCCCTTGAGTGTCGTTCGCCGGCGCGAGCGCGGCCGCGACCGCGCGCATGAGCCGCTCGTCATGCTCGGGCAGCACCGCGCGCAGATCGAGCACGACGCGGTCGTCGAGGATCCGCGCGATCACCGGCGGATCCGCGGCGCGAAGCGCTGCGACCGCCCGGGCCGCGCCGGCCGCGGTGAGCGCGACGCCCCGCGAGGGTTGCGTCTCCTCCGGAAGCGAACCGCCGCCGACGGTCGAGTCCGTCTCGACGACCGCGGCCGCGACGCCGGCCGATGCAAGCCCGGCGGCCACCGCCCTCGCTCGGCGGGCCAGTTGGGCGGGCGTCGCCGCGATCATGCGCCACACCGGCAGCGTCTCGACGGCGCTGCCGTCCCGATACGCGGTCAGGGTCGCGATGAGCGCGGCGATGGTCAGCTTGTCCGGCCGAACGGCGCGCATGAGCGGGTGGCTGCGGAGCTTCGCGATCGCCGCGGCGCGACCGGCTGCGATACCGGCCTGCGGCCCGCCAAGGAGCTTGTCGCCGCTGAAGGTGACGACGTCCGCTCCGGCCGCGATCGCCTCCTGCACCGTCTGCTCACGACCGAGCCCATAGCGCGACGTGTCGAGCAGCGTCCCGCTGCCGAGATCGTGGATGAACATGACGCCGCGCTCGCGAGCGAGGGCGACGAGCTCGGCGTCGGTCGCGCGGGCGACGAAGCCGCGCAGGGCGAAGTTGCTCGCGTGCACGCGAAGGATCGCCCCGGTGCGCGGGCCGATCGCCCCGGCGTAGTCGCGGGCGTAGGTGCGATTGGTCGTGCCCACCTCCACGAGCTTCGCGCCCGATCGCACGAGCACGTCGGGAATGCGGAAGCCGCCGCCGATCTCGACGAGCTCGCCGCGCGCCACGATCACTTCACGGCGCGCCGCGAGCGCGGCGAGGGCCAGCAGCACGGCCGCGGCGCCGTTGTTCGCGACGACCGCGTCCTCGGCGCCGGTCACCTCGCTGATGACCCGGGCGGCGTGGCCATGCCGCTCGCCGCGCCGGCCCTGCGCGAGGTCGTACTCGACCGTCGACGCGCCGGCGGTCTCGGCGATCGCCGCGAGGGCGGCGGCCGAGAGCGGCGCGCGGCCGAGATTCGTGTGGAGCACGACGCCCGTCGCGTTGATCACCGCGCGGAGCGTCGGCCGATCGCGCGAGGCGAGCCGCTCGCGCGCCAGGCGCGCGTAGTCACCCGGCGCGAGGATCTCCACGTCGCCTCCTCGCGCGGCCGCGAGCACCTCGCGCACGGCGGACGCCAGGCGCTTGCGCTCCGGCCCTTCGGCCGTGGTCTCACGCAGCACCGCGTCGACCGATGGCACGCGGCGCCGCGGATCGCTCATGGGGCGATCACGGCGAGCGCTCCGGGGCGCACCTTGATCGATACATGCGATGCGCGGATGACCTCGCCATCGACCTCGATCGCGATCTGCCGGTCGAGCTCGATCTCGAGCGAGCGCGCCCGACGCGTCTGGATGGTCGTCCCATTCACGTGCGTCCCACGGTACAGACGCGCCAGCGCGGCGAGCGTCGCCGCCATGCTCAGCTCGCAGGCGAGGGTGATATCGAGCCAGCCGTCGTCGAGGGAAGCCGCAGGCGCCGGACGCATCCCGCTGCCGAAGAACTTCCCGTTGGATGCGACGACGATGAGATGCCGGCCTTCACGCGACTCGCCGTCGATCGTGATGCGCATCGGCATCGCCCGGTACGTGGCGATCGCCGCGAGCGCGCCGGCGAAATAGCCGAGCGTCGGCCCCACGACCCGCGTGCTGCCGCGCACCCCCTCGGCGACGACGCCGTCGATCCCGACGCCGGCGGCGTTCACGAACACGCGGCCGTTCAGCTCGCCCACGTCGATGACCCGCCGGCGAGCACCGGCGATGAACGCCGGCACCTCGCGCAGGCGACGCGGGTAGCCGAGGCCCCGCGCCAAGTCGTTGCCGCTGCCGAGCGGGTACAGCGCGAGCGCGGTCGTCGTGCCGATGAGGCCGTTCGCGACCTCGTTCGCCGTGCCGTCGCCACCCGCCGCGATGACGATGGCGTAGCCGTCGTCGGCGGCCTCCGCCGCCAGTCGCGCCGCCTCCGATGGGCCCGGCGTCACGAGGACTTCGATGCGCATGCCCGCCTCGCGGAACGATCGTGCCAGGTTCGGGGCGAGCCTCCGCCCGGCGCCGTGCCCGGCTTCAGGATTCAGGATCGCGATCGCTGCCGCCTGGCCGTTCGGCCCGACCGGCTCCGCTCTCATTCGGGTTCGCTTCCCGCCGGGCGCGCTCGAGCGCTCACTTCAACGCCTGGCGGATGGCGTCCTGCTCTTCATCCGACAGCGCGTGTTTCGACCGGCCGTGCGTCACCTGCTTGGCGAACACGCGGGTGTCGCTCCGGCTGTGCAGGCTCGAGAGGACGACGCCGGTCCCGCTCTGATCGAGCAGCGCGATGGCGAACGATTGATCGCCGCCCGTGTCGGGGAACGGGTTGAAGCGCACGATCCCGACCTTCTGCAGCGAGAGGCGCATCGCACCCTCGAGCTCACGCTGCAGCGCGTTCAGCGCGTCCACCCGCCCGGCGAGCTGCTCGATCCGCTGCGCGTGCCCGGCGAGCACCTCGTCAAGGCCGGCCGATCCATCATCGCTCAGGATGCGCCGCAGGCGGCGGCGCAGCCGCGACTCCGAGCGTTGGAGCATCGCCACCCAGACGACGAGCGCGGACGCGACGACGGCGATGCTGATGACGGCGAGCGAGAGCGTCCGCTCATCGAACGGCATCGGCCGGGAACATACAGGCTTTCCGTTATCCTTGTCCTCCCATGGCGAGAAGACAGCGACGGTCAACGCGCGTCCGCCGGCCCAGCAACTCGACCGAGCGTCCGGTCCGCGTCCAGGAGCGTCCGGCGACGGGCACAACCCCGCGTCGCTCGTACGCCGGCTCGACGCGTCCGGGCTCGCCCGTGCGAGCGGGTGCGGCGCGGGCGATCGGCACCCCATCACCGACGCTCGAGCGAGCGGCCCAGATGGAACGGGCTTTCGTCGTGAAGGACTTCCGGCGCATCGGGGTCGTCGTCGCGATCATGGTGGTCCTGCTCGCGGTCAGCGACTTCGCGGTGAACCAGGTCCTCCGGTAGCGCGGATGGACCTCGGCAGCATCGTCCACGGCGCGCTCGATCGTCTCACCGGTGCGGAGCGACGGAAGGGAGACGCCTCCACGCGCAGGCACGATGCGACCGACGGCGAGCTCGAGGCCGCGCATCTCGCCGAGGAGTCGGCCGTCGCGGACGAGGGCGACTTCGGGGACCTCGACTCCCTGGCATAACGGCATCGGAGAGGCCGTCATGCCGTACGTGCGCTACGCAGACGGTGAGGTCGCGATCCAGTCCTCGCGCAGGTGATCGCGACCGCGGGCTGAACGCCGCTGCGGGTGGCGGCCGCTCACGCTCCGCCGAATGACGCGTACCACTGGACCAACACCGCCACCGCCCACGCGACGATCGTGACGATCCGCGTCCACGCCAGCGCGGCGGCGGGCGACCACGTCCTCCAGACGTAGGCGGCGGTCACGAGTGTGGCGCCGACGACGCCGATCTCGAGCGTGCCCGGGTCCGGTCCGACGCGATTCCCGCCCCAGAAGAAGCGCAGGAACGTGCTGACGAAGAACATGAGGGCGCCGGCCACGCCGATGACGAGCGCGATCGACAGGACCGTTGCCGTGCGGCTTCGTCGGACGGTTGGGCGAACTGCCGGCGGTGACCTCATCGCGGAGTGGACAACCTCAGACCGAGAGCCGGTGGACCGAGTCGGCCCACCGCGTGCGACAGGGCGTAGGCGCCGATCGCCGCGAGCAGCATCACGAACACGTCGGGGCGCGCGTCCATGATCCATGTGCCGTCACCGGGCGGACAGATCTCGCGACCTTGCTCGATGATGCAATGAAGCTCGCCCGAGACGCCACCCGTCGCGTAACCCCGCGTGGACGTGGACGCGACGACCGATGCCGCGACGGCGACCGCGCTGAGCAGGCCGCGCACCACACCGCCCACGTCTCGCTCCGCCGGAATGAAGAACGGTGCCGCCGCCAAGCCGAGCAGGATGAATCCCAAGCCGAGCACGAACGTCCCGCTGAACGCTTGGCCGTCGCGTGCCAGTCCGGCGGTATGGGCGCTCCAGACCAGCGCGAGCAGGACGTGTCCTAGCCCGACCGCGGCGAAGTAGAGGGGCACGGCCGCCAGACCGATGCGGAAGCCGGCGAACCGACCGATGGGACGATCCGTCCGGCGCATCTCCGCGCGGACGTTGCGGGCCGTGAGCGCAACGACACCCGTGACGATCAAGAGCGGGATGGGCAGGTTCGGGAGGGTCGCCAGCAGGGGGATGCCGCCGACCATCAGTACGACGATCGGAGGCAGCCACTTCCGTGTCGTCAGACCGACGACGCCGGCGATGATCAACACGGTGATCGATACGGCGAGCTCTACCGGGTGCATGGTCGAGTACCTCCAGGAAACGCCGGGCCCTGACGCCCCGTCTTCGCCGGTGCCTCCGCCGGCGATCGCCGGCCGCGGGAGCCGCTCGCTCCCAGGGTCGACGCTTGGTCGGCGCGCCGATGCGGCGCGAACCACATCCGAGGCGTGCGCCTCGCAACGTATCGGTGTGGGCGTCTGTCGCACGCTTGTGGCGACCGGCGAGCGCGCCGAGGGTCCCGGTCTCGAGGTCGCCCCGAACGACGGGTCGGCTCTACCTCGGCCGAACGCCGCTGGGCTGTCGCGATCCCGCGACGGACGGGCGAACGTCGATGGTCCACCTACTCCGCGACGATGTGGACGCGCAGCACGAGCTCTCGATGGGGATTCGATACACGGGCCGGCGGTCGTTCGATCTCACGGAACCGTATCGACGTTCGTCGAGAAGTCAGCTCCCTCCGGTGTGACAAAGAAGGCGAGGAATTTCGCCTGGCCATCGCCCACGTTCGTGGCCTGAAGGATCGTGTTCGGGGCGATCACC
This sequence comes from Candidatus Limnocylindria bacterium, assembly GCA_036389935.1. Lineage (GTDB taxonomy): Bacteria > Chloroflexota > Limnocylindria > P2-11E > P2-11E > UBA4735. The sequence goes on along the minus strand of DASWCU010000025.1, from coordinate 10,665 downwards.
CCGCCCTTCCCTTTCGTCAGGGCCTGAGCCTGACCGGCAGCCCTGACCTGCACCGTCCCGTCGAGCACGATCACCATCTCCACGCCGCCGTGCTTATGGGACGGGGTACGTCCCCCTTTCTCGAGGGTCACGAGGTTCAGCTGCTCGACGTACTTTCCCGCGAGCAGCGCGTTCGCCGGCAGATCGGGCGATTCGTAGAGCGTGCTCTGACCGGGAAATGTCGGAGCCGCCGAGCGTGCGTTCGTGTTCCGGAGGGCGATGAAATACCACTCATTTGGCGCGGTCCCCGGGTTGGCGTGCGTGTGAACGACGTCTTGACCGACGAAGACCGCTTGGCCGGGCTGACTGTCCTTCGTCTCACCGTTTTGGATCACGAGCCGGTGGATGCCGCTCGCCACAAACACGAATCCAGCGATGTGTGCGTGCTGGGTCGATGCGGCCGGCTGCTGCGGCACGTCGAGTACGTTGACGTAGAGGGGAAGCGCCGGCAACGCCGCGAGCGGTCCATCGGCGAGCTTTGCGCTCGTGTAGCCCACGGCCTCGTTCGGTTTCGTGGTGGCGCTCGGAGCCGAGAAGGGCGTCGCTGAGGGAGCCGCCGCTCCGCCACACCCCGCGGCGAGGATCGCGAACGCGCATGCGATCGCGCCGAGTGATCGCGATCCGCTCCGATTCTCCCGGCTGTCGCGCGACACCACGACCGCGAGAACGTAGTCCTCCTCGGCGATCGGGTGCAAGCGACCGAAATCTCGTCCAGCTGCTCTGCTGGAAGCGTCCTGGTGTTCTGGGGTCAAGGCCGAGGACTCTTCGCGCGAAAGGCCCGGATCTGCTGTGGGCTGTGCTGGATTCGAACCAGCGACCCCTGCGATGTGAACGCAGTGCTCTAACCGGCTGAGCTAACAGCCCGAAATGTCGGGCGGACCCACGCATTCTACGTCCGCGACTACGCGACCGGCTGCTGCTCGCCCTCCTCGCGCTGGCCCTCGGGAGCGCCGCCGCGCACGTGACGCGTGACCCACTCGACGACCCGCCGACCGAAGTCGACGCGATGGCTCGGTCGGCCGCTCTGGATGAACAGGTGGCTGCCACCCGGGTAGCGGACCATCTCGGTCGGCACCCGATCGGCCGCGAGCAACGCGGTGAAGAGCTCCTCGCCCTGCCCGATCGGACAACGGTCGTCCGCCTCGCCGTGCAGGATCAGCGTGGGCGCCGTCACCCGGTCGGCGTACTGCACCGGAGAGAGCCGGCGGAACGTCTCGCGCGATGTCCGGATCTCGCCGCCCAGCTCCCAGCTCGAGAAGTGCATCCCGATGTCCGACGTGCCATGGAACGACTCCTGGTTCACCACCGGTGCCCCGACGACCGCGGCCTTGAAGCGATCGGTGTGGCCGATGACCCAGCTCGTCATGAACCCGCCGTACGAGTAGCCGAAGACCGCGAGGCGCTCGGGATCGGCGAGGCCGTCGGCGACGAGCGCGTCGATCGCGGCGAGCTGTTCGGGAAGGTCGCGCTCGCCCCAGCGACCGCGGATCGCGTGCGCGAACGCCCGTCCGTACGAGCCCGAGCCGGTCGCGTTGAGGGCGAGCACGCTCCAGCCGCGCGAGGCGAGCACGTAGCGGAAGAAGTAGCCCAGGCTGAACGCGTTCCCGGTGAAGGAATGGGGGCCGCCGTGGATGTCGAGCAGCAGCGGCAGCGGCTCGCGCGCGTCGCGGGGCCGATAGAGCCAGCCATCGACCTCGCCGCTCGGGCCGGTGAACGACCGCCGCTCGATGGTCGGCAGCTCGAGCGCGGCGAGCGCGTCGCGATTCAGGCTGGTGAGGGGCCGCTCTCCCCCACCCACCGCGTCGGCGGCGTAGAGCTCGGAGGGGTTGAGCGGATCGGCCGCCGCGAAGGCGATCCGGTCCGAGCCGGCGCTCGCCGCGGTGACCTGCCGGTCGCCGCCGATCACCACCGACGCCCCACCCGTCGCCGTGTTCACCCGGATCAGATGGGCGTTGCCGCGATCGGCCGCGATGAACGAGACGCTGGCGCCATCGGCGGCCCAGGCGGGACCGGGGGTCGTCGCCGGTGGCGGCAGGAGGACCGCGCTCCGGTCGTACTCGGCGGTCAGGTTCCGCTCCCTGGCGCCTGCGACGTCGATGAGCCAGACCCGCTCCATCGGGTCGCCCAGACCCCATTCCTGCCGGTCGGTCCCGAGGCAGGCGACGGTCCGCCCGTCCGGGCTCCACGTCGGTGACGTCGCGCGCCCGGCCTCGCGGCTGAGCTGGCGCGTCTCACCGGTCTCGACGTCCATGATCCAGATGTCGTTCGCGTTGAAGTCGCGCGCGCGCCCGCGCGACCGGCTCCACGCGATCCGCCGGCCGTCCGGCGACCAGGCCGGCGCGCGATCGTCGTGCGCGCCGTCGGTCAGCTCGCGGAGCTCGCCGCTCGCGACGTCGACGAGGGCGAGCCGCCAGCTCGAATCGAACGTGTAGCCCTCGCCGTCCGCCTTGTACTGGGCCCGTGTGACATGGCGCGGCCGCTGCTTCCAGCGCTCGCGTTCCGCGTGGTCCGTGGGCTCCGGATCTTTCGCGACGCGAGCGCTGAAGACCATCCGCCGTCCGTCGGGCGACCAGCACGCCGGTCCGGCCTCGCGCGCGAGCGACGTGAGCCGCCGCGGCTCACCCCCGCGCGCGGGCATGACGTAGAGCTGCGCGGGGCCATCCCGGTCGGAGAGGAACGCGAGCGACGCGCCATCGGGCGACCAGCGTGGTGCGCTGTCGCGCTTCGGCCCGCGCGTGAACTCGACCGCACCGGTTCCATCCGTCGCGGCCACGTCGATCCGCGAACGGTACTCGTCCGCCGCGGCGTCGATCCACGTGACGACGTACGCGACGCGCGTTCCATCGGGTGACAGCTGCACGTCGGAAACGGTCCGCAGCGCGAGCAGGTCCTCGGGCTCCACGGGCCGCCGCGGTGTGCTCGTTGGGTCGGGCATGGTCCACCTCCGCCTGGCGCGACCGTGATGCTACTGTTGCGCCGCGCGCGCTCGCGCGACGAACGATCGGAGGTGCATCGATGCAGGTCCTGAACGCGCTCCCCCACCGCCGCACCTCCCGGATCGGTCGCGCCGCGGCCTGAGCCCGCGCCCTTCGGCGCCGTGACCGGTACCGGTGCACGACATCGAAGGAGACGCCAATGCACCCCCGACTCCGCGAGCTCGGCTGGACACCCGATCGCGACGCGCTCCTCGCGACCCTTCCGGATGAGGGCCAGGCACCCGCGCGCGTCGCGGTCCAGCACCGCGGCGCGTATCTCGTCCACACCGGCGAGGCGGAGATCACCGCGGTCGTCGCTGGACGGCTGCGTCACACCGCGCGCGGCGCGGCCGACCTCCCCGCGGTCGGCGACTGGGTGCTCGTCCGCGGCCTCGTGATCCAGGCCGTCCTCCCGCGCCACACCTCGTTCTCGCGTAAGGCGGGGCTCGGCGTGACCGAGGAGGAGGTCGTCGCGGCGAACGTGGACACCGTCTTCGTCACCGAGTCCCTCGAGGGCCCGCTGAACCTCCGCCGGCTCGAGCGCTACCTCACCCTCGCGTTCGGGAGTGGCGCCGAGCCGGTCGTGCTCCTCAACAAGGCCGACCTCTGCGCGGACGTCGCCTCGGCGATCGCCGTCGTGAGCGGCGGCGCCGCCGGTGTGGCGGTGCACGCCCTGAGCGTCCGGACGGCCGACGGCCTTGACGCGCTCGATCGGTACGGCGGTCTCGGCCGGACGGTCGCGTTCATCGGACCGTCGGGCGTCGGGAAGACCTCGCTCGTGAACGCGATCGCCGGCGGCCACGCCGCGACCGCGGCGGTGCTCGCCGACGGCCGCGGCCGGCACACGACGACCCGGCGCGAGCTCGTCGTTGCGGGCGAGCGTGGCATCGTGATCGACACGCCCGGCCTGCGCGAGCTCCAGCTCTGGGACGCCGCCGACGGCCTCGACGCGACGTTCGCCGATATCGCGTCGCTCGCGCGCGCGTGCCGCTTCACCGACTGCGGACACAACGGCGAGCCGGGCTGTGCGGTCCGCGCGGCGATCGACGCCGGGTCGCTCAGCGCCGCGCGCCTCGCGAGCCTGCGCAAGCTCGAGCGCGAGGACGAGCACGCCATGGCGCGGCGTGACGCGCGACAGCGCGCCGACGCGCGGCGCGAGCTCCGCCACCTCTACCGCCGGCGCCGGATCGAGGACCGCAGGCCGCGATAGCCGGCTCGGTGTTCGTCCTAACCGTCGCGCGCGCTGACGGGCACCGACCGCACGGCCTGGAGCTTCGGGCCAGCGCTGTAGCGACGGGACTTCGTCTCGCCGGACGCGGTGAGGTAGCCGGCGCGCACCGCCTGCGCGAGGTCGCGCGTCGCGCTCGGCCCGGTCCGCTTGGTGATCTTCCGGTAGTCGCTCGGCCGGATGCTTCCGTTGATCCAGGCGTAGACGAGCGGATCGGTGAGTTGCGGCGCGAGCTCGGCGGTTGCGACAGCCGCGCGGAGGACGCGGAGCAGCTCGCTGGTGCCCTTCACCCGCGAGAGCACGTGCTCCGCCGCGCCCTTGATCGCGCCCAAGTAATAGCCCACGAAGGGGGTCGCGTCATAGCCACGCGTGTAAGACGTGCCCAGGGAAGAGCGGATCGCTGCGAAGTAGTCGCGGCGCTGCAGGTCGAGGTATGCGTCGAGGGAGACCAGACCGTCCAGGGCGAAGCCATGCTGCGCGAGCAGCAACCGCGACAGGGCACGAGCCGTCCGGCCGTTGCCATCGTAGAAGGGATGGATGGCGACGAGCTCAAGGTGCGCGAGAGCGGCCGCCACAGCGACATGCTGGTCCCCGGCGCCGTCGCGCAGCCAACCTCCGAAGCGGTGCATCACGTCGGGCACGTCGCCGGAGAGAGCCGTGGTGAAGATCACGTTGCCTTCAGCGTCGGCGACCCGGTTCTCGCCGGTGCGGAACTCACCGGGCCGGAGCATCGGGTCGATGTCATCGATCACCCGTTTTTGGATCTCGCGGATGACCCGCTCGTCGACCGCGACCTCGGGGTCGGCCGCGATCTCATCGACGAACGCCAGCGCGCTGCGTGTACCCAGGACCTCGAGTGCGTCCTTGCTGCGCGTCCTGGGAAGCTGTTCCAAGACCTCCTCGACTTCGAGGTCGTTCAAGCTGTTGCCCTCGATGCGCGTGGTGCCATGGATCGTCCGGACCCACGCCCGATGCCGGAACCACTCGCGATAACGGGGGTCGAGACCGAGGTTGGCGAAGAGCCACCGGAGGTCCTCCAGCTCCGAGAGCTGTCCGATAGTTGCTTGCCTGTCGAGGCGGTAATCCATCGAACTCAGCGCGTTTCTTCCATGGATGAAAGTATAGCCGCCTTTCTTTCATGGGCGGAAGAAACGCCGTGATTCTTCCAACACCGTCGGCACGGACCCTGAGCTCCCGCTAGACGACGACCCCGTCGTGCACGACGAGCCAGACCCGCCACAGCGCCGCCGGGTCGGAGAGCGGATCGCCGTGCACGAGCGCGCAGTCGGCCGGGCCGCCGACCCGCAGCCGGCCGGCATCCGGCAGCCCGAGCAGCTCGCCGCCGACGAAGGTCGCGCTCCCGAGCGCCTCGTGCGGCGCGAGCCCGGCGCGCACGAGCAGCTCCACCTCCCACGCCAGGTGACCCGGGCGCACGGATCCGCCGCCGAAGTCGCTGCCGGTCGCGATCCGCACGCCCGCGGCGTGGGCGGCGCGCACCGCGTCGAGGGCGCGCTCGAGGAGCGCCTCCGAGGTCGGCCGCGCGTCGGCGAATCGACCGCCGTCCGTCGCGGCGAACCCGACGAGGCTCGCGAGGACCGAGAGCGTCGGCACGAGCGCCGTGTGGCCGGCCATCGTGCCCGCGACGCCGGCGTCGACCCCGAAGCCGTGCTCGATCGAGTCGACGCCGGCCGCGGCCGCGATCGCGGCGCCCTTCCCCTGCGCGTGCGCGGCGACCTTCCGGTCCCGCGCGTGCACGGCCTCGACCATCGGCCGCAGCTCGTCGACCGAGAACGTCACCTCGTCGCCCGTGCGGCCGGTGTCGACCGCGCACTTCACGAGATCGGCGCCGGCGTCGAGCTCAGCGAGGGCCGCCTGCAGCAGCTGTTCAGGCGAATCGACGAATACGACGAACGGCGGGAACTTGTCGCGGCGCGCGATCCAGGTACCCGCGGCGACGATCGTCGGCGCGAGCCGGCCGCCGCGGACCGCGTCGCGGATCCGGAGGTTCAGCCGGCGCGGCGCTCCGACGTCGCGCGCGGCGAGGATACCCATCCGAACGAGCGCGTCAGCCGCCCGCGGCCCTCGTCCGAGGAGCTCGTCCTCGGGATCGCCGAAGCGATCGATCCAGTGCGCGCCGCCGAGCCCGGTGAAATGCGCGTGACAGTCGACGAGCCCGGGCACGATCGTCGCGCCGCTCGCGTCGACGATCTGCGCCTCGCCCGGATCCGGCTCGCCATCGCGCGGCCCGAGGTACGCGATCTTGCCGTCGCTGATGAGGAGCGACACGCCGCGCTCGAGCGCCGCCGAACGACCGTCTGCGAGCGCGGCGCCGCGGAAGAGGAGGCCCGCCACCGCGGCGAGCGTAACGGCTGGGCGTTAGCGCACGTTCACCGAGCTCGCGCCGCCGTTGACGGTCACCGTGACGCGGTCCTTCGCCGCGCCGTAGCCCGCGGTCTGGATGACGTTGCCGTCCTTCGTGGTCCGCGAGTTGGCGGTGTTCGAGGACACGAGCCCACCGCTCACCGTGATCCTCGCCTCGACGTCCGAGGGGATCTCGATGTTCACGTTCGCCGCCCCACCGTCGATGCGCACGCCCACGTCGCCGCTCGGATGCGGGAGGACGAGCGTCATGCTCGAGGCGCCGACATTGAATCGGGCCTCGGAGGTCCGGACGTCGTGCAGGTCGACGAAGAAGTCGCCGGCGCCCGCATCGAAGCGCAGCGCGAGCGGGACGTCGGTCGCGACCCGCACGCTCACCTCGTCCGACGAGCGGCCAGGGCGCGCTCCGCCCTGGGTGAGCTCGAGCTCGGCCCGCGAGCCGTTCCTCCGGTCGCTGAGGCAGAGACCCGGATCCCACGTCGCCTCGAGCAGCCCTGACGCGCCGCCGGTGACCCGGTAGCGGGCGGCACCTCCACGCACCCGCAGATCGAGGCTGTCGGCGTTGCCGCGCGACGCGGAGACCTGCCCGCTGGGCTCGCGACACGCGTTCGATCCGCCGAACTGGAACGGCGCGAGGGTGAGCACCGACGGCTGGGTGGCGGCGAGGAGCAGGGCGAGGCCGATGATCGCGACCTCGGCCACGAGCGTGGCGATCGGCCAGCGGCGCGCGAACGCGATGTCGATGCCGATGAGGATCAGCAGGACCGGCCAGAGCGCGAGCAGCGTGACGAACGAGACCGGCTCGATCAGCCCGTAGTTGGCGAGCAGGAAGACGAGGCCGACGGCGATGAGCGCGAGCGGCCAGAACACGCCGCGCCGGCCGGAGCGCCGAGGAGCTGGAGCGGGTTCGGGGGTGGGCGCTGTCTCGGTGGTCATCGCCGCGTCCTTCCGATGAGGAGGAAGACCCCGAGCGCGATGACGACGAGCGGCCAGATGTAGCGCATGTCGATGAACCGCAGGGCGCCGATGTTGCCGAGCAGGAAGATGACGCCGACGCCGACGAGCAGGAGCCCGATCGCGTTCCGCCGGCGGTCGACGACGTCGGCGGACGCCGGCTCCGGTCTGACGACCGAGTCGCCCGTGCCGGTCACCAGCGCGGCTTCATCGCCGGGAGAGCCGGGCGCCGGGCCGGCCGGCGGTGCGGGCCGGACGAACGGCGCGGGCTCGCCGGGATGGGGCATCAGGACGAGCAGGACGATGTAGGCGAGCAGGCCGACGCCGAACGGGAAGGCGAGGATGACGAAGGCGACCCGGACCAGGAGCGGATCGATCTGCAGGTACTCCCCGATCCCACCGCAGACGCCGCCGATGACGCGGTTGGTGCGACTCCGCTCAAGACGCGCGGACATGGTGCATTCCCCTTCCGTAGCCGCGTTCGTAGACCGTCGCGAAGAGCACCGCGGCAAGCGTCGCGAGCGCGATGCTCGGACTGGTGAGCGGTGCGCTGAGCTCGATGAGGCTCGCGACGGCCGTCTCGACGGCGGCGATGCCCGTGCTCAAGACGGCGGTGCCCGTTCCCGCCGCACCGAGGGCGTTGATCGCCAGCACGCCGATCGCGACCTCGACCGCGAAGCTGAGGCCGATCAGGGCGGCCGCGCGCGCCGCCCGCGTATCCGGCGCGACCCTCGGCTCACGCTCGGCCGCCGCCATGATCGCCGCGACGTCGAACCGCGGCGGACGCTCATCGGCGTCGAACGCGAGCGCCCGGCGCAGCCTCGTCTCGGCGAGCGGCTCCATCAGCTCCATGTCCTTCATACGCCGGACGTCCCGAGCTCCTTACGCAGGAGCCGCCGGGCCCGGAGCAGCTGGACCCCGACGGTCGAGGTGCTCCGTCCGGTGATGGAGGCGACCTCGTCGAGCGGGAGGTCGTTGAAGTACCGGAGCACGACCACGACGCGGTAGAGCTCCGGCAGGGCCGCCACGGCAGCACGGATGCGGTCGCGCGCCTCACGATCGAGCAGCGCCCGCTCCGGGCTCGGGGCGCGGTCGGCGACCGCCGCCGCGCCCGCCTCGGGCGTCAACCTGCCCCGCTCGCGGCTGCGCGCCCGGCCGGCCGAGATCGCCTCGTTCACCGCGATGCGCAGGAGCCAATGCCGGATCGGCCGGGCCGGGTCGTAGCGTTCGAGCGCGCGGTACGCCTTGAGGAAGGTGGTGTTCGCGACGTCGAGCGCCGCATCCCGGTCGCCGAGGATGCGGAGCGCGACCCCGTACACCTCGTCCTGGTGCTCGCGCACGGCGTCCGCGAAGGTCACCCGGTCGGCGACCGGGGCGTGGCGTGCCCACCGGGCACCGAACGCGGCGGGACCGGACGCGATGAGCCCGGCAGCGGCCCCCTCCATCTCGCTCCTCAATACGCCGGCGCGACCCCGCGCATTACAGCGCGCGCAGTCGCGCCTCCGCCCCGCTCGGCGCAGAGAGCCGCTTCAGCCGGGCCGTCGCGCCGGCCTCGATGGCGATCGCGCTCGGCGGGACGTCGAGCGCGTCGGCCAGGAGCCGGACGAGGGCGGCGTTGGCCGCGCCGCGCTCGGGCGCCGCCGTCACGCGCGCGAGGAGGACGCCGTCGCGCACGCCGGTGAGCCCGGCCCGCTGGGCCCGCGGAGTGAGCCGCACCCGGAAGTGGACGCGCTCGCCGCGCGGCACGAGGCCGACGCCGGTCACTGGACGGACGGCGGCAGCAGCCGGAGCAGCAGAAGGCTGGCGGCCTGGATCGCGACGATGGCGATGAACGGCGAGATGTCGAGCCCGGCGGCCGAGGGGAGCCGGCGCCGGATCGGCGCGAGGATCGGCTCGGTGACCGAGAACACGAACTCACCGAGGCCCCACGGCAGCCGGGTCGGGATCCACGACAGCAGGACGCGGACGAAGATCGCGAGCATGAGCGCACCGGAGAGGACGTTGATGAACGCCTCGACGTAGATGTTCGCGACGCAGAGCAGGCACATCGCTAGGGCTTGGGAAGATCGAGGCGGTAGCGGGACGGCGTCGGCCCCGACTGGCCCTGATAGCTCGAGCCCAGCCCGGCCGATCCGTACGGCCGCTCGGCCGGCGAGGTCAGCCGGAAGAACGAGAGCTGTCCGATCCGCATCCCCGGATAGAGCGTGATCGGGATCGTGTTCACGTTGCTCAGCTCGAGCGTGATGTGGCCGTCCCACGCCGGATCGATGAACCCCGCGGTCGAGTGGATGAGCAGCCCGAGCCGGCCGAGCGAGCTCTTCCCCTCGACCCGCGAGACGATGTCGTCGGGCAGCCGGATCCGCTCGCGTGTCGATCCGAGCACGAACTCGTTCGGGTGGAGGATGAACGGGGAATCGCCGACCTCGACGAGCTCGGTGACGTCGTCGAGCGGCCGGGCAAGGTCGATGTAGGCATGGTGGCTCGAGCGGAAGACGCGGAAGCGCCGATCGAGCCGGATGTCAACGCTCGCGGGCTGGACGCAGTCGTGGTCGAAGGGCTCGATGCCGATGCGGCCGCGCTCGATCTCGATCCGGATGTCGCGGTCGGAAAGGACCATCCCTCCCGCAGGATACGAGCGCGCGGCACGATGCGGCCCACGCCCTTCACCGCGGCGGCCGGCGCGTTATCGGCGGCGGCGCGGCCTCGGCGTCCCGCCCGGGACGGGCTCGACGAGCAGGGCGATCTGCTCGGCGACCTTGCGGTCGCGCGCGACCTCGCGCCGGCGATCGAGCAGCGCGAGCTCGTCGCGCAGCGCCGCGAGATCGTCGAGCTTCGCGTACACGATCCGGAAGCGGATGTAGCTCATCGGGTCGACGTCGGCGAGCCGCTCGAGGACCATTTCACCTATCCGCTGCGACGGCACCTCGGACGTGCCGCTCTGCTTGAGGGTCGCCTCGACATCGTCGATCAGCGCGGCGAGCTTCTCCCGTGACAGGCTCTTCGAGGCCGCCTTCTCGATCGCGCTCGCGAGCTTCCGGCGGTCGAACTCCTGGCGCGAGCCGTCGCGCTTGAGCACCTGGATCCGCGCCG
>DASWCU010000024.1:0-6955 GCA_036389935.1 Candidatus Limnocylindria bacterium | reverse complement strand
CCGTCGCGTGACGCGGCATGGCCGCGGGCCGGAAACGCTCGGGGAGATCTTCGGCCACTTCGGAACGCAGCTCGTCGAGCGTCCGAGTCCTCCCGCTGCGCGGAGGCATCGAGCCCGCGAGATCCGACAGGCGCCCTCGCGGGAGCGCGATGACCTGTCCGTCCGATCGAAACCCGATCTGGTCACCGGGACGGAGCCCAAGGCTGCGCCGCACCGCACTCGGCACGGTGATCTGGCCCTTCTTCGTGAGCGTGGCCCGCGCAAGGACAGACCGCTTCTTGTGGATCTCTTTGGTCACCGACGGCTCACTTCCCCTTGCATTACGACGAACGCATTACTTTTGCGATACTACCATACCTAGAGCCAAGCGCCGCGTTTCGGGACGGGGGCACCAGCGAGCCGATGAATACCCGCCCGCCAGCCGATGACCACCAGGGCCGCACCGACGGCTACCCAGAGGGCCGACAACGCCACTGTCGAAGCGTCGACCCGCACGAGCGACGGAAAGAGCAGCCCGGGGTCGGGCCGGACGACGCGGCCGACCCACTCCCAGAGGCGGCCGGTCGCGCGGCCGGAGCGGATCTCGAGCGCCAGGTCGTAGCCGAGCGTCGGCAGCGTCGCGTAGCCGAACGTGATGAAGATCGACCACGCCGCCGCGGCCCAGGCCAGCCCCGCCGCCAGGGCTCGGCTGCGTCGCAGCGCGGCGATCGCCTCGATCCCGCCGGCCACGCCGGCGATGAGGAACGGCATCGTCGCCACCAGGTAGCGCGACTGCGGTGAGCCGTCGGCCCACCAGTACGCGATGTCGGCGATGTACGCGAGCGAGAGGAGCCAGCCGAGAGCGAGCGGCACGAGCAGCGCGCCATGACCGTCGCGCGCGCGGCGGACCAGCGTTGCGATGCCGAGGAACGCCAGGAGATACACCGGGGCACGGCCGATCAGCCCGAAGTCGCGATCGAAGAAGAGGCCCAGGGTGCCGGTCTGCGGAGCGAGGGCGAGGACCTCCTGCTGCTCGCGAATGAGGTAGTACCCCGCGGCCGGCATGAAGAGCCCGAACGTCCTCCAGTTCAGCGCGCAGAGCGCGAGGACGAGGAGCGCGAAGGGCAGCGCACCGGCGGCCACGCGGGCGACCGAGAACGGGCGGAACGCGCGCCAGGCGACGCAGAGCCCCACCCCGAGGACGATCGGCCAGGCGCGCGTCGTCAGCCACGGCAGCGCGCCGAGCGCGGCGCTCGCGAGGGCGAGCTCGCGCGCGGTCGTGAGCGTTCCGCGCCGCAGGAGCCGCGCTGCCGTGACGAAGGCGAGCGCGGCGAGCAGCTCCGGGTACACCTGCGACGTATAGGTGAACAGCGGATGGACGAACGCCGTCGCGGCGGTGGCGAGCAGGGCGACGCGCGGCGCGAACGCGAGATCGCGCAGGAGCAGGTAGAGCTGGAGGGCGAGGACCGCACCCGCGACGGCGATCAGGGCGAGGACCCCCGTGCGACCACCGAGGGCGAACGGGATCGCACCGAGGAACGGCAGGCCGAGGTCGCGGATCGAGTAGATCGCGGCGCCAACATGGATCCCGTGGATGTCCTCGAGCTTCGCGGGGTAGAAGCGCAGATAGCGGTCGCCGGCGTAGTCGTTCGCGAGGTCGAGGTCGCGATCGTCGACGAGGCTCTGCATGACGATCAGGTAATGGGGCTCGTCCGATGCCGTCGGCTGCACCGCGCGGTGATAGGGCACGACCGCCAGGTACGCGGCGAGCGCGGCCGCGCCGATGAGCATGGCGGCCCTGCGGTCCGACAGGCGGTCGAGCGCGCCGGCGATCCCATGGAGCGCGTTCAGAGCGAAGGCGATCACGAGCAACGCACAGAAGGCGCCCGCGTCCGCATTCGCCACCGGCGCGGACAGATAGAGGAAGAGCAGCGTGAGCGGGCCGACCAGGTACAGCGCGAAGTGTCGCGCGAGGAACGCCGCGCGCCGCTCGGGCGCGAGCACGGCGGCGATCGCGAGATCGACGATCGTCGCGAGCGCGAGCGCGAACGGGATCCACGATCGGACGAGACTGGCGGGCACGGGCGACTCGCCCGCCGCGACGACCCACGGCCGGGTGGCCGCGTACAGGACCAGCAGGAGCGCCGCGGCGTTGCCGGCCGTGTAGCCAAGGACCCAGCGGGGCAGCGCGGGCAGCGACGGGAATGACGCGGCCCGGCCGCGGTCGTGCGACCCGCTGATGATGCGCGAGTCTACGTGCAGATCGGCCGCGGCCTCCCTACCGGCATCGACACCCGGCTGGTGCGGTTCGTGCACGGCAAGCACACCGGTCACTCGACCAGGGAGGATGGGAACATGGCTCGACTCCGACGCTTCGGGACCATCGGGATGGGCATCGTCCTCGGCTGTGCGACGCTCGTGCTCGCGGGACGGCCGGCTGCGGCGACGTGCGACATCCCCATGGTCGGCACGCCCACCTCCACCGTCTACCTGCCCAACGTCACGAAGACCCTCGGCGGTCCGACCGGCTGGCAGACGCCGTTCATCATCCAGAACACCGGCACGGCGGCGACGACGATCGAGGTCAGCTTCTTCCGCTTCAGCGACGGCGAGTGCATCACGCGCCGTGGCGCGACGCTCGCTCCGGGCACCTCGTTCGCGGACGTACCCAACAACGACGCCGATCTTCCCGGTGACACGCAGTTCTCGGTCGTCGTGCGAAGCTTCGGCGCCACGATCGTCGGCGTGGTGAACGAGCACGCGGGTGTCGGCGCGCGAGCGGAAGCGCTCGCCTACGACGGATTCAACGCCGGCTCGACCAAGGTCTCGCTCCCGAACGTCACCCGACGGTTCTTCGGCTTCGTGACCCCGATCATCATTCAGAACCTCGGCTCGGACACGACCGCCGCGTCAGCGTCGTTCGTGAGCTTCGACGGCACCTCCACGCTCACGGTGAATCGCACGATCGCACCCGGCCGGTCGCAGTTCATCGATCCGAACAGCGAGCCGGGATTGATCGACGGGAAGCAGTACGCGGTCACGATCACCTCCGCACAACCGATCGCCGTGGTGGAGAACGCGCACAACGACGCGCCGGCGGTGGCGAACCCGGTCGCCTACGCGACGGACGGCATCAGCGCCGGCGCGGCCGCGGTCTACGCGCCGTACGCGGCCAAGAACGCGAACGGCATCGGCCGGCTCAGCACGATCGTCGTCCAGAACGTGGGAACGGTCGCGACGGCGCCGACCCTCACCTTCACGCCGATCGCGGGATCGCTCGGCTCCGTCCAGACGTTCGCCTCGCCCAGCGCGATCCAGCCCGGCGCGTCGTGGGCGTTCGATCCGCGGTTCGATCTCGGCACGACGACGCCGTGCGCCGGACCGACCGCCACCTGCCTCGGCGATGGCGAGTACTCGGTCGTCGCCGCGTCGAGCACCAGCGTCATCGCCGCCGTCGTGAACGTCATCAGCCCGGCGACGGCGATGGGCTATACCGCCTCACCGAAGCCGGACGCGAAGTACTTCCTCCCGAACGTGACCCGCACCCTCGGCGGGCCGAGCGGCTGGACGACGCCGATCCTCCTGCAGACCGTGAGCGCCGGGGGCGCCACGCTCCGTTGGTACCGCTTCTCCGACGGCTCGCTCGTCACGACGCAGGTCCTGACGGTCGCCGCCGGCACGGGGATCCGCATCGATCCGCGCGACGTCGCGGCACTGAGCGACGACACGCAGTACGCCGTCGTGGTGAACGGGACCGGCGGCACGGTCGCGTCGATCGTCATCGAGCTCGCGACCGGCGGTGACAACGCGATGATCTACGAGGGCTTCCCGGCGAGCGGGCAGCCGGCGCTCACCTCGAGCGCGACCTCCGCGGGGCGGTGACGAGCCACGTTCGACGGCTACTGCGGCGCGTGCTGTAAGAATATGTGTTACACTTGACCATCGCATGACGGAGCAGCGCACGATGACGATCTCGATCCCGGCCGCGCTCGCGCGGCAGGTCGATCGCATCGCCCGCAAGGAGGGCCGCACCCGGAGCGAGCTCCTCCGCGAAGCATTCCGCCAGTACGCGGCGCGGCTCGAGCGCTGGGATCGCCTCCTGGTCGAGGCGCGGCGCGGGCTTCCGGTCCGAAGGCTGAGCGAGAGCGAGGTCGCGCGCATCGTCAAGGAGGATCGGAGAGGGCGCGCCGCGCGCTGAATGCGCGCGCTGCTCGACACGAACGTCCTTGTGTCGGCCGTGCTCTTCGACGGGCTCCCCCAAGATCTCGTCGAGCGGGCCTTTCACGGCGAGTTCGAGCTCGTGACCAGCGAGGCGATGCTGGACGAGCTCGAGCGGGTGCTGCGGGTCAAGTTCGCACGTCCGCCGACCATCACACGTGCCCTGCGAGAGGAGCTCTCTTCGCTCGCCGATGTCCGGCGTCCGGCGGAGATCACGCCGGCGAGTCGCGACCCCGCCGACGACATGGTGCTGGCGGCGGCGCTCGATGGGAACGTTGACAGCGTCGTCACGGGCGATAGAGACCTCCTCGCCCTGGGTACGTACGAGGGCATCCGCATCCTGACGGTCAGACAGTTCGCCGCCCTGCTGACGGACGGGCCAGCGAAGCCGGGACAACGACCATAGCGCTCGGTCCACGCTGAGGTCTCGCGACCGCCGGGGTCAACGCGATGATCTACGAGGGCTTCCCGGCGAGCGGGCCGCCGGCGCTCACCTCGAGCGCGACCTCCGCGTCGCGCTGAGCGGGCGGTGACGTTCGGGTCCTGATCGGGTGCGCGAACGGGACCCGTCGACGTCACCGACCGCATCCGCCGGGTGCCTTGCATCGTCACCGTGGAAGGAGGGGCCGACCTGGGGCCGAGGCGTCCGCCTAGCGCGCCGTAGGTCGGAACGGTCCGCGACGAGCTACGGGCTGGCGCTCGGGCTCGGGGTCGAGGCGGGCGAGCCGCTCGGGGCCGGCGACCCGCTCGGGGCCGGCGAGCGTGACGGCGTGGGGCTCGGCGTCGGGAGCGGGGTACAGGCGGGCGACGAGGCCGAAGGCCGCGGCAGGGTCATCACGAGCGTGACCCCGCGCGCCTCGATCTCCTTCGATCCGAAGCCGTCCGCGCAGACGAGGACCTTGGTCCCGATCGGCACGCTGCCGACGAGCGTGAGGACGGCGTTTCCGGTCTCGGATCCCTTCGTCAGGAGCGTCGTGCCCATGCGGAACTCGGGGAAGGGCACGCCCTTGGGCGGGTCGACGCCCTCCTCGTTCACCTGGACGGTGAGCGAGCCGGGGACGAGGCGGACCTGCGTCGTCTCGGCCGGCGGGTCCTGCGGGAGGTATCCCGGCGCCCGGGTGTGCAGCCTGGCGCCGCGGGGCAGCTTCTCGATCGCGTAGGAGCCGTCGGCGCCGGTGGTCGCGCCCTTGAACTGGCCGTACGTGATGCTGACGTTCGCGACGGGTTGGTCGGTCGAGTCGTCGATGACGACGCCGCGCGCGTCGACGCTGTTCAATTGCCCACCGAGCGCGATCGCGGCGAAGACGGCGAGGATCGGCAGGAACGACGCATAGCGATGCCGCAGGAGACCGGCCATGGGACGCGTAGGCTAGCGGATGCTCCCCGCGATCACTTCGGGAAGAGATGGATCTCGAACAGCGGCTCGGTGCCGCGCGCGCTGATGCGCCGGTTGAGCTGCTGGTAGCCATCCTTGAAGAAGCGCAGATCCCACGTCGTGAGCTGACCCAGCGGGACCTCGACCTGCCAGACGCCGTTCGCGTCGGTGTGTGGCGATCCAGGGCTGCAGTCGTTCGTCCCGACGACGACGCACACGTTCGGGATCGGCGCGCCGGTGAAGATGTCGGTCACCCGCACGCCGAAGTGGCCGCGGTCCGCCGGGATCGGCGTGGGTGTCGGGGTCGGTGTCGGCACCGGCGTCGGGGCCGGGGTGGGCACCGGCGCGGGCGTGGGGGCGGTGGTCGGCGCGGGGGGCGCGGTGCCGCGACCGGTGCCGATGCCGCCGCCGGAACCCCCGCCGCTGCCGCCGCCACTACCGCCGGACCCGCTCCCGCCGCCACCGGACGATCCGCCTCCGCCGGTCTCGACATCGGGCCGTTCCTTTTCCACCTGCGGGGGCACCGAGGCCTGGGGAGGCAGCGTCGGCTCAATGGACGGCGCCACCTTCACCGCGACCAGGTAGCCCGGGTCGGTGATGCCGCGGCTGCCGGACGACGCCTGGATGATCTGGACGACCGGGACCGGTGCTGCCGCTGGGGCCGGCTCGCCTCCGCCGGGCGGCTCGCTAGTGCCCGGCATCGCGATCGGCCACACGAGCAGCACGAGCGCGGCGAGCGCGATGGCGAGCGCCCGCCACAGGCGCATCGGTGGGACGACGGGGACGATCCGTGGAAGAGGAGCTAGGACCGCCGTGCGCTCGGACCGCACACGCGCCGCTCGGAGGGCCCGGCCGAGACGCGCCCGCGCTTGACGCGCCGCGAGGAAGTCACGCGCGCTCATCTCGGAGCGGGGAATGCGCAGCCGAGCGGCGGCGTGAGCGGCCGCGATCGGATCGTGGCCGAGGGCCGTCTTCAATCCGGCGAGCCGGGCCTGGCGCCGCAGCGCGGCCGAGTCGAGTGGCGCGGGCCACATGTGCTCACTCATAGAAATAGACCTCGATCGTGACGGACGTCCCGCGGTCGAGGGGAGCGAGCTCATGGAACGTGCGGACGATGCACTTCGTCGACGGTCCGGCCGCCTTGTCGAGCGCGCACCCGTCGAAGTTGGACTTGTTCAAGGTACCGGCGACCGCCTCGGCGATCTTGTCCCCCTTGTCGGGCGATTCGTTCGTCGCGAAGACGAGAACGAGGGCGGCCTTCCGGCCGGCGGCGTCGTGCAACGCCATGTCTCGCTGCACCTCGACGAACAGGCGCTCCTGCTCGGCGAGCGCCGCGACGGGATCCGCGCCGATCAGGACCGGACCGTTGATGTCCTTCGTCAT
>DASWCU010000023.1:0-7351 GCA_036389935.1 Candidatus Limnocylindria bacterium | reverse complement strand
GGTGAGCTCGTCACGCCGTGCGTGACCGAGGAGATCCTCGAGGGCATCACCCGCGAGACCCTCGTCACCATCGCGCGCGAGGCCGGCTATCGGGTCGTCGAGCGGAAGATCGACCGGACCGAGCTGTTCATCGCGGACGAGGTGTTCTTCTGCGGGACCGGCGCCCAGGTCGCGCCCTGCGTTCGGGTCGACAACCGGACGGTCGGCGACGGCCGGATCGGACCGGTCGCGCGGGCGCTCGGCGAACGGTACAGCGCGCTCGCGCATGGCGACGACGCCGCGCATCCTGAATGGCGGACCGCCGCGTACCGATGAAGGTCGCGTACCAGGGCCTGTCGGGCGCGTATTCGGAGGCCGCGACGCTCACGCTCTTCCCCGAGGACACGCCGGTCCCCTGCCGGACCTTCGGCGAGGTGTTCGCGGCGCTCGAGTCGAGCACCGTCGGCGCGGCCGTCGTGCCCGT
Organism: Candidatus Limnocylindria bacterium; assembly: GCA_036389935.1. GTDB lineage: Bacteria > Chloroflexota > Limnocylindria > P2-11E > P2-11E > UBA4735. The sequence continues at coordinate 6,888 of DASWCU010000023.1, read as the reverse complement.
GGAGAACACGCACGTGGGATCGGTCGTCGACGTCTACGACCTCCTGCATCACCACGCCGGGCTGCAGATCATGGCCGAGACGGTGATCCGGGTCCGCCACTGCCTGCTCGGCGTGCCCGGCGCGCGGCTCGACGACATCCGGGTCGCGCGGTCGCATCCGCAGGCGCTCGCGCAGGTGGACGACTTCCTGCGGGCGCGGGCGATCGAGCCGCAGGTCGCCTACGACACGGCGGGCGCGGCCGCCGACGTCGCCGCGGCCGCGGAGGGGAGCGTCGCGGCCGTCGCGAGCAAGCGCGCGGGGCAGGTGTACGGGCTCACCGTGCTCGCGGAGGCGATCGAGACGACGCCCGACAACTTCACCCGCTTCTTCGCGCTCGCCCGCCGGGGCGACGAGTACCCGGCGAAGCGGGTGCCGGACGATCTGCGTCTGGGTACGCGCAAGACGAGCCTCGCCTACGCGACGGCCAACGTCCCCGGGGCGCTGACGCGCTCGCTCCAGCCGTTCGCGACCGCGGGGCTGCAGCTGACCAAGGTCGAGTCCCGGCCGAGCCGAGCCGCGCCCTGGGACTACGTCTTCTATCTCGACTTCGAGGGCGACCCCGTGCGCACCCCGACCACCGAGGCGCTGGCGCTCATGCGCACGTGCTGCGCCTGGATCCAGGTGCTCGGAACCTACCCCGGAGCGACGAAGGTCATCGAGCCGGACTGAACGGCGCGTACACGCGGAGCGCCTGGGGCCGAACGGTGAAGATCTGGGGCAGCGTGCCCACCGGCACGCCGTCGGCGTGGACCGTGGTCGGGTGCGGCGAGCGCACCCGGATCACGCGGCCGCGGAATCGGCGCCCCCGGGCGACGAACGGGCGCCCGAGCGCGGCGCGCGCGAATTCGCGGAGGACGCTCGCCCGATCGTCGGAGAAGAGGACGAGGTCGAGCAGCCCGTCGTCGAGCACCGCATCGGGGGCCACGGCGAAGCCCCAGCCGTAGTACGGGCCGTTCGACACGGTGGCCTGCAGCGCGCGGCGGACGTATCGCCGGCCATCGATCTCGATGAGGAACGAACGGCTCGTGCGCCGCACGAGCGAGGCCAGGGCCGAACGCAGCAGACCCCCCGCGCCTCGCCGCATCGCGTGCCCGGCCGTGACGACGTCGGCGTCCAGCCCGATCCCGGCGGCCTCGAAGAACGCACGTCCGGCGACGACGCCCACGTCGATGCGCCGGATGTGGCGGTGCGCGATGACGTCGGCCGCCGCGGCCGGCTCGCGCGGCACGCCGAGGCTGCGCGCGATGTTCATGTACGTCCCATAGGGGAGGATCCCGAGCACGACCTCGGATCCATACAGCGCTCGGGCCGCCTGCCCGACCGTGCCGTCGCCGCCGGCGACGATGACGCTGTCGTAGCCGTCGCGCATGGCGCGGCGCGCGAGGGACTCCGCGTCGTTCGGTCGATCCGCGGTCTCGACCACGTCGATCGCGATCGAGGCCATCCGGATCCGCGAGAGCACGGATCCGAGATCGGCGGGGGCGCCCCACGCGCCACCCGCCGCCGGATTCACGATCGCGAGCGCGCGGGTCACCCGCCGAGATAGGCCTGGCGGACCGCCGGATCGCGGAGCAGCGCGTCGCCCGTCCCGGCGAGGCCGATGCGCCCGAGCTCCATGACGTACGCGCGGTCGGCGAGACGCAGCGCGCGCAGCGCGTTCTGTTCGACGAGCAGCATCGTCGTCCCCGATCGCTTGAGGTCCGCGAGGACGTCGAACACGGCGGCGACCATCTTCGGGGCCAGCCCGAGCGACGGCTCGTCGAGCAGCAGGACGCGCGGCGCCGCGAGGAGCGCGCGCGCGATCGCGAGCAGCTGCTGCTCGCCGCCCGACAAGTTGCCCGCCGGCAGGCCGCGGCGTTCGGCGAGGATCGGGAAGCGCCGGAACATCGTCGTGACGTCGTGCGCGCCGGAGAGGAGCAGGTTCTCCTCGACGCTCATGCGGGCCAGGATCTCCCGGCCCTCCGGCACCTGCACGATGCCCGCCCGCACGACCGCGTGCGGCGGCGCGCCGGTGAGGTCGCGCCCGGCAACGCGCACCGTCCCGCGCGCCGGCCGGACGAGGCCCGAGATCGCGGCGAGGGTGCTGCTCTTCCCCGCCCCGTTCGCGCCGATGAGCGCGACGACCTCGCCCTGGCCGACGTCGAGGCTGATCCCGTGCACCGCCTCGATCGCGCCGTAGCGGACGACGAGGTCGCGCAGCTCGAGCATCGGCTCAGGCATCGTCGGGCGCTCCGAGATAGGCCTCGTGCACGACCGGATCGGCCTGGACCTCGGCGGGCGTGCCCTCGGCGATCTTGCGTCCGAAGTTCAGGACGGCGACCCGCTCGCACGTCCCCATGACCAGGCGCACGTCGTGCTCGATCAGGACGATCGCGAGACCGTCCTCCGCCACGAGCTCGCGCAGAAGCTCGCGGAGCGCCGCGGATTCGGTCGGGTTCATCCCCGCCGCGGGCTCGTCGAGGACGAGCAGCCGGGGCTGCGACGCGAGGGCACGGGCGATCTCGAGCCGCCGCTGGTCGCCGTACGGGAGCTCGCCCGCGAGCGCATCGGCGCGGCGTCGCAGACCGAGGCGTTCGAGGAGCGCGAGCGCGGCTTCGTCGTGCGTCGCGTCGGCGCGGCGCAGCGGGATCATCCGGTCGAGGACGTCCGAGCGCATGCGGACATGACGGCCGACGAGCACGTTCTCGAGCGCGGTGAGGCCCTTGAACAGACGGATCGCCTGGAACGTTCGGGCGATCCCTCGGCGGGTCAGCTCGTGCGGCGCGAGGTGGGTCGTGTCGGCGCCGGCGAAGGTGATCGCGCCCCCGTCCGGCCGCATGAGCCCCGACACCAGGTTGATGAGCGTGGTCTTGCCGGCGCCGTTCGGGCCGATGAGGCCGAAGGCCTGCGCGGGCGCGATAGCGAGATCGACCGCGTTCACGGCTATGACGCCGCCGAACCGCTTCGTGAGCGAGCGCGCCTCCAGCAGCATCGGCCGAGAGGCGGCGGGCAGGGGGCTGCGCGATCCGGCACCGGCGGCCTGCGGCTCAAGCGACATCCGCCGCTCCGACGCGCCGCAGCCGCATGGTGCGTCGCAGCTCGAAGACCGTGACCAGGCCGCGCGGCAGGTACACGATGACCAGCACGAGGATCACGCCCTGGAAGATGTCGCGGTAGTCCTGCAGCGGCCGGAGGACTTCCGGCAGCGCGGTGAGCAGCAGCGCGCCGAGCAGGGGACCGAACACGTTCGGGATGCCGCCGACGACGCTGAACACGAGGATCTGGACGGCGCGCGCGAAGCCGAACTCATCGGGCGTGATCGCGAAGTTGAAGTGCGCCGCGAGCCCGCCGGACCAGCCCGCGATGAGCGCGCCGAGCACGAACGCCACGAGCTTGTAGCGGCGCACGGCGATGCCCTGGCTCGCGGCGGCGACTTCGTCCTCGCGGATCGCGGCCCACGACCGGCCGACCGTCGACACGCGGAGCCGAGCACAGACGTAGGCGATGACCGCGAGCGACAGGTAGATGTGGGTGAGCTCCGTCTTCGGCGGGATGCCGACGAGGCCCTGACCCTTGCCGGTGATCGGGATCGCGAGGATCGCGACGCGGACCACTTCGCCGAAGGCCAGCGTCGCGATGGCCAGATACACCCCGCGGAGCCGAAAGACGGTGGCCCCGAGCGGAAGCGCGACGACGGCCGCGGCAAGCGCCCCGGCGATGAGCGCGACCGGGAAAGGGAGGCCGGCTTTCAGCGTGAGCAGGGCCGACGTGTACGCGGCGATCCCGCTGAACGCCGCGTTGCCGAGGGTCAGCTGACCGGTGTACAGCGTGAGCCAGACCGATAGGGCGAGCATCGCGTTGATCCCGATGAAGCCGATCGTCGTCTGGTACGCGGCGAGGAGCTCGAGCAAATCGTCCATCAGACCCGGTCCACGACGCGCTGCCCGAGGATGCCGCTGGGGCGTACGAGGAGCACGACGAAAAGGAGACCGAACGCGAACGCGTCGCGCAGCTCGCTGGGGAGGAGGACCAGGCTCGCGATCTCGCCGAAGCTCAGCAGGTACGCACCGAGGACCGCGCCGGGGATGCTGCCCATGCCGCCGACGATCATCACCGCGAAGGCCTTGAGCTCGAACGCGAGGCCCATCTGCGAGAACGGGCTGTTCGTCGCGAATCCGTAGAGGACGCCGGCGATGCCCCCGAGCCCGCCGGAGAGGAAGAACGTCGCGGCGATCGCGCGGTCGACGTCGATGCCGAGCAGCCGCGCGGCGCGCGGGTTCTCGGCCAGTGCGCGCAGCTCCCGACCGAGCCGGGTGCGCCGCACGAGGTAAGTGAGCGCGAGCATCAGCGCGAGGGCGAGCGCGATGATGATCGCCCGAAGCGTGTCGAGCTGCAGGCCGGCCACGGAGAAGACCGCGGCCGGGAGCGCGCCCGCGGGATACGCCTGGATGTCGGGGCCGTAACGCAACTGGATCAGCCGGACCACGATGAGCGAGACCCCGATGCTCGAGATCATCGCCGAGAGCGGCGGCGCGCTGCGGCGCCTGAGCGGCGCAAAGGCCAGGCGGTCGAGTGCGATCCCTGCCGCCCCGCACACCACGAACGAGACGACGAGGGCGACCGGTGCGGGCGCGCCCTGCTGCATAGCGAAGAGCGCGGTGAACGCGCCCAGGGTGAAGAGCGCCGGGTGGGCGAGGTTCAGGATGTCGAGGACGCTGAAGACGAGGGTGAATCCGAGCGCGAAGAGCGCGTAGATGCTGCCGATGAAGATCGCGTTGTAGACCTGATCGACCACGCGCGAAGGCTAGCGGGCTGGCCGCCTCTCAGTTGATCGGGGTGAACAGACCGCCCTTGATCTGGACGACGAAGATCTTCTGGCTCACGTCGTGATTCTTGTCGAAGGACACCTCACCGAGCGGCGTCTTCACGCCGGTGGTGAGCTCGACCTGGTCGCGCAGCTTGTCGTGGAGGATGCTGTTCGGGTTCGGCGTGCGCTTCAGAGCGTCGAGCAGGACGTAGAGCGCGGCGTACGACTGCGCGGCGAACTGGTCGGGGTCGGCGTTGAACTTCGCCTTGTAGGCGGCCACGAAGTCCTTGTTCGTCTGCTCGGGATTGCCCAAGTACCAGGCGGCGCCCGAGATGGCGCCCTCGGCCGCCGCGCCGGCGGACTGGATGATCGCCGGTGTGTTGAAACCGTTGCCGCCGACGACCGGCAGGCCGGGCTTCCGCTTGGCGACCTCCTTCAGGATGTTGATCGCGGGTCCGGCGAGCGAGCTGTCCACGATCGCGTCCGGGCTCTCGGCGAGGGCCTGGGTCACCGGGCCGGACAGGTCGACGTCGTTCTTCGAGAACGCGATCTCCTTCTTGACGGTGATGCCGTTCGCGGCGAGCGCCTTCTGGAAGATCTTGAAGCCGTCCGAGCTGAACTTGTCGTCCTGGGCGTACATGAGGACGACGCTCTTGACGCTGAGCTTCGCCTTGACGGTCTTCACCGTCTCCGGGACCGCCGCCGATTCCCCGAGCGAAACGCGGAACACGTAGTCGCACGGGCCATAGTCGCATTTGCCCACGATGCCGTCGCCGGTGTTCGAGATCGCGATGACCGGGGTCTGGGCGGCCTGCGCCACCGGGTGCGCGGCGACCGCGCTGTTGGACAGCGTCGGACCGAGGATCGCCGCGACCCGATCCTGGGACACGAGCTTACGGAACGCGGTGACGGCGCCTTCCGGGGTGGACTGATCGTCCTCGATGATGAGCTGGAGCTTCGCGCCGCTCGCGCCGCCCGCCGCGTTGATGCGGTCGGCCGCAAGCTGCACGCCGTTGCGCTGGATCGGCCCGTAGACGTTGGCGACGCCGGTCAGCGATAGGACGATGCCCACCTTGATGTCGGGCTTGCTCGCCGCAGGCGCGCTCGGCGCGCCGCTCGCGCCTGCGGTGCCGGTCTGAGCGCACGCGCCGAGCGTGAGCGCGCAGGCAGCGAGAGCGCTGAGGACAGCCTTGCCGTTCATCCGAAACCCTCCGCGCCACCGGTGGCGGCGCTCACGCCCGAAGACGGCGTCAGTCTAGGGGACGTCGAGCGCCTCGCACGCCGCGGTCTGGCTGCCGCCGGGCGTCGGACCACCGGTCAGCACGTACAGGGTCGAGCCGAGCGCGGCGACGCCGATGCCGTGCCGCGGGGTCGGCAGGTCCGGTCCGCGCGACCAGGCCCGCGCGGTCGCGTCGTAGATCTCGACCTCGCGGAACGTCCCGCGCGGCTGCTCACCGCCGACGAAGAACAGGCGATCGCCGACGACCGCCGCGCCGACGCCGCCTCGCGCGGTCGGCGCGTCGGCGAGGCGTTCCCAGCGATCGGCGGACGGGTCGTAGCACTCGAGCGACGCGAGGTTCGCGTCCAGTGACAGACGCCGTCCGCCCGCGGCGCACACGCGTCCGGCGAGCGCGACCGCGGCGAGATGGTCGCGCGGCGTGGGGATCGCCGCGCGGGTCGCCCATCGCCCCGTCGCGAGGTCGTACACGAACGTCGGCGACACGAGGACGCCGCCCGCTTGGCCGCCGACGACGTAGATCCTCGATCCGATCGCGACGGCCGCGGCCTGCGAGCGCGGCGCCGGCATCGCCGCGATCTCGCGCCAGCCCTCGTCGCCGAACCAACGGAACGCGCGCGCGGTCGCGGTCCCGTTGACGTTGCCGCCCATGACGTACACGCCCGGGGCGCCGTCGACGTCGACGCCGGCGGCCATCGCGTGATCCACCTCGATCGGCAGCTCCGCGACCCGGCTCCATGACGCCGGCTGCCCGCCCAGGCGCTCCACGACCCGGCCGCCGCCGAACCCGCCGATCACGAAGACGCCGCCGCGGAAGACGGCAGC
>DASWCU010000022.1:0-29968 GCA_036389935.1 Candidatus Limnocylindria bacterium | reverse complement strand
CAGCTGGGCCGGCAGGGTGAGGCATGAGAGCACCGGCACGCCGTCGGCGAGGACGGTGCACGCGCCGCACTCGCCCAGCTCGCAGCCGTGCTTCGTGCCGGTGAGCTGGAGCTCCTCGCGGAGGACCTCGAGCAGCGTGTGATGCGGCTCGGCGGCGACCGTGTGCCGCTCGCCGTTCACGTGAAGGGTGAACAGCTGCTTCGTCATGCGACCGCCTCGCGCCGGCCGAGCTCGGCGGAGAGCGCGGCGGCCTCGCGGGCGCAGCGCTCGCCGACCCGGCGCAGCGTGCGCAGGTCGAGTCGCTCCTTGAAGCCGACGACGAGCAGCACGGCCGCGCGTCTGCCGCTCGCGTCCGTGACCGGAGCGGCGACGGCCCGAACGCCCGGCAGGTACTCCTCGTCGTCGTAGCCGATCGCGGCCCGGCCGGAGAGGACCTTGCCGTGCGCCCCGGTGTCGAGCGGGATGCGCCGGCCGATCGGCGCGGTCATGTGCAGGTCCGTCGCGGGCTCGGCGCGCGCCGCGATCTGCACCGCCCCGTCGGTCACGATGCCCAGGATCGCCGTCTCCCCGAACGCTTCCATGAGCGCCCGCAGGTGCGGCTCGGCGAGGTGCAACAGATCGGACCGCCGGTCGTGGCGGCGGAAGCGCCCGTCGGCGTCGCGGGTGATGAGCTCGTGCGACGCGAGGGTGAGCAGGATGTCGCGCACGGTCCCCTTCGAGGCGTTGATGCGCCGGGCCAGCTCGGAGATCCCGAGGCCCTCGTCGTCCTGCAGCTCGGCGAGCAGGCGCGCCGCCTTGTCGACCGCCGGGACGAGCCGATACGTACTCTCCGCCATACGCCGTACCGTACAGGATACGCGCTCGGTCCGTGACCGGGCGCCGAGTCATCATCCGCCTCTGTGGGTGGCCGGCAGGCAGCGCTCGATCCGAGCGAGACCTGGACCGACTCGGCCCGGCGGGCGTACCAGCGCGACCGCCTGGAGCGATTGTTCGCCGCGGTCCTGCCGTCCAATGGGTTCTATCGAGCGAAGCTCGGCGAGCGCGCCTCGGTCGACGCGTGGGCCGAGCTGCCGTTCACGACGAAGACCGAGCTGTCGGCCGATCAGGCCGAGCATCCGCCGTTCGGCACGAACCTCACGTACCCGCTCGAGCGCTACGTCCGGCTCCACCAGACGAGCGGGACGACCGGCATGCCGCTCCGGATCATCGACACCGCCGCCGACTGGGCCTGGTGGGGCGAGGTCTGGGACTTCATCTATCGGGCCGCCGGCGTGACGGCCGCGGATCGCGTGTACTTCGCGTTCTCGTTCGGGCCGTTCGTCGGCTTCTGGTCCGCGTTCGCCGGCGCGGAGCGGCTCGGCGCGCTCGTGATCTCGGGTGCGGCGCAGTCGACGACCGAACGGCTCCGTGCGATCGTCGCCACGGCGGCGACCGTCCTGCTCTCGACCCCGACGTACGCGCTCCGCCTTGCGGAGGTCGCCGCGGCAGAGGGGATCGAGCCGGCACGATCCGCGCTCCGCGTGTCGATCCACGCGGGTGAGCCGGGCGCCTCGATCCCGTCCACCCGCCAGCGGATCGAGGAGGCCTTCGGTGTGCGGGCGTTCGACCACACCGGGGCGACGGAGGTGGGTGCGACCGGATTCAGCTGCGCGGCACGCGACGGCGTGCACCTCATCGAGCGCGAGTACGTCGCGGAGGTACTCGCGCCGGACGGTCGCATTGCCGATGAGGGCGAGGGCGAGCTCGTGCTCACGAATCTCGGGCGCTTGGGCATGCCGGCGATCCGCTACCGGACCGGTGACCGGGTCCGCGCGCTGCGCGGAACCTGTGCCTGCGGACGCACGTTCGTGAAGCTGGCCGGCGGGATCCTCGGCCGGGTCGACGACATGCTCACCGTCCGCGGGGTCAACGTCTTCCCGAGCGCGCTCGAAGCGGTCGTGCGTCGCTTCGCCGACGTGGCCGAGTTCCGCATCGAGGCGTACGTCGAACGCGGGATGGACGCGCTCCGTTGCACGATCGAGCCGCGCGCTGGTCGCGATCCCGCCGCACTGGCCGCCGCCGTCGGAGACGCGCTCCACCGGGACATCGGGATCCGGGTCGAGATGGCGTTCGTGGAGCCCGGCACGCTGCCGCGCTTCGAGCTCAAGGCGAAGCGCTTTCGCCGCACGCGTGAGCCCGAGGCGGTCTGAGCGGAGCCGTGGATGCCCAGATCGTCGGCCTATTGATCCTCCTCGCGATCGGGCTGACGGCGGGCGCCGTGCGGGTCCGGATGGTCGACAGGTGGCACTCGGATACAAGCCAGGACGTCTTCGACGCCCGCCCACCGCACGGCGGCGGCCTTCTGCTTTGCGATCGATGCGGGGCCGAGAACACGCATAGCGGCTCGTGCGTCGGCTGTGGTGCCCGCGTCTAGGGAGCACGCCGGCGCGACGCCGGGAAACAAAAAGAGGGCGGCTCGCGCCGCCCTCTCTTGATCGATCGAGCGGTCTAGTGCGAGCAGGCCTTCGCGGTGCCGGAGTCGCCCGCGGTCTTGAAGGACTGGCCGCAGCCGCAGCTCGACACGGCGTTCGGGTTGCGCAGCGCGAACCCGCCGCCCATGAGCGCGTCGACGAAGTCGATCTCGGAGCCCTTCACGTACATGGCGCTCATCGGGTCGACCACGACCCGCACGCCATCGGCCTCGACGACCGCGTCGCCCTCCTCGGTGCCCTCGGCGAAGGTCATGCCGTAGGAGAAGCCGGAGCAGCCGCCTGGAGTGACGTAGACGCGCAGGGCGAGGTCGTCGCGGGCCTGCTTCGCGATGATCTCCTTGAGCTTGTCCGAAGCCCGCGCGGTCAGCGTCACGACCGCCTCGCCGGCGTTGGTCTCGGTGGTGGTGTCGATCGCCAAGGTTGCCTCCTCGCTGCTGTTCCGAGCTTCATTCTAGCCCCGATCCAGCGCGATTCCAGCGGGTTCCGAGCACCGGACGCTCTGCGAACACTACCTACACTCGGTCACGTGCCGGTCCTCGCCCTCCACCACGCACAGGTCTTCTGCCCGGCGGGCGGCGAAGCGACTGCCCGGGCGTTCTATGCCGGTCAGCTCGGGCTGAAGGAGGTCCCGCGGCCGCAGACCCTCCTGACGAACGCGGGCCTCTGGTTCGAAGCTCCGGACGGTGGCCAGGTGCATCTCTCCGTCGAGCCCGACCTCGCGCTGCACCCCCGGCGGCACTTCGCCTTCCGGGTCAGCGACCTCGCCGCGCTGCGTGCCTCCCTCGGGCGGGCCGGCGTGCGATTCGAGGAGGCGACGCCGATCCCGGGCTGGCGCCGCTGCTACGTCTTCGATCCATTCGGCAACAAGATCGAGCTCGACGAGATCGGCACAGCCGAGCCGGCAGCCGAGGGCACGCGGCGGTGAGCGAGTTCCACTTCTCGCCGCGCCCGAACCGGGCCGGCGAGATCGCCTGGCGGCCGTGGGGGGACGCCGCATTCGCGGAGGCGCGGGCCGCGGACAAGCCCGTGCTGCTCGCGATCAGCGCGGTCTGGTGCCACTGGTGTCACGTCATGGACGAGACCTCGTACAGCGACGACGAGGTCATCCGCGCGATCAACGAGCGGTACATCCCGGTCCGGGTCGACAACGACCAGCGGCCCGACGTGAACCGTCGGTACAACATGGGCGGCTGGCCGACCACCGCGTTCCTCACGCCCGATGGCGAGATCCTCAACGGTGCGACCTATGTCCCGCCGGAGACGATGCGGCACTACGCCTCGCAGGTGGCGGACCTCTGGCGCGACAAGCGCGACGAGCTCCTCACGCGCCTCCGTGAGCTGCGCGAGCGCGAGCGGGACGCGCTCGCCCAGCGGCCCGGCGAGCTCCGCTGGGAGATCGTCGACAGCGTCGGCGCGCTGATCCGCGGGCAGTACGACCCCGAGTTCGGTGGCTTCGGCCGCGAGCCGAAGTTCCCGCAGCCGAAGCTGCTTCGCTTCGTGCTGGACGAGCACCGGCGCACGGGCTCCGCCGACACGGCGACGATGCTCCACAAGACGCTCGGCGCGATGGCGAGCGGCGGGATGTACGACCCGGCGGAGGGCGGCTTCTTCCGCTACGCGACGACCCGTGAGTGGCAGGTGCCGCACTTCGAGAAGATGCTCGAGGACAACGCGGAGCTGCTCGCCCTGTACGCCGAGGCGCATCGGACGTTCCCCTCCGCCGGCTACGACCGCATCGTGCGTGACGTCATCCGCTGGATGGATGCGGCGCTCTGGCGCGACGACGTGCATGCCTTCTCGGGATCGCAGGACGCGGATGAGCACTACTACGGCCTGGGCATCGAGGAGCGGAAACGGCACGGCGCGCCCTACGTCGACCCGACGATCTACACGAGCTGGAACGCGCTCGCCGCGTCGGCGTACCTCGCGGCGGGCGCGGCCCTGAATGACCCGGACGTGGCGCATCGCGGGGCGGAGGTGATGCGGACGCTCGGCGATCGGATGTGGGACGGCGAGGCGCTCGCGCACTTCGATCGCGGCGACGGGCCGACCCTGCGCGGCCTGCTCGCGGACTACGCCGCCTGTCTCGGCACCATGCTCGACGAATACGAGACCGGCGAGCACCCCGGAGCCCTGCGCGCGGCTTCGGGGATGGCGAAGGCGATGCTCGCGAAGCTCGAGGATCCGGAACGCGGCGGGTACTACGACGCGCCCGCCCGCGACGAGCCGGGGCGACTGGCGCGCCGGGAGAAGCCGATCGAGGACGGCGCCCTGGCCGCCGACGCGCTCCTGCGGCTCGCCGTCCTGTCCGGTGAGGAGCGCTGGCGCGAGAGCGCGCTCCGCGCGCTCGGTGGATTCGTCGGCGAGTACCGGCAGTGGGGGCAGTTCGCCGCGCTGTACGCGGCCACCGTGGCCCGCGCGCTCGTCGAGCCGCGGCTCGCCGTGGTCGTCGGGCCGGCCGACGCGCCGGTCGCGCGGGCGCTCTGGCAGGTGGTCCGCGCGAGCGACGATCCCGCCGGCGCCCGCGCGTGGCTCGTGCCTGGACGCGACGACGAGCTGATCGCCGCGCGCGGCTATCCGGCGGAGCGGACGGCGGCGTACGTGTGCGTCGGGACGACCTGCTCGGCGCCGATCGACGCGCCGGCTGACCTGGCGGCCGAGCTGGCCCGCGCTCGGCGGCGGTTCGCGGCCGACTGAACGGCACGCAGCCTGCGGTTTCGCGAGGCGTGACGGCGACGACGTCCAGCACGACACCGCTGCATACGATCGTCGGCATCTTCGGCAACGACCGAACGGCGCTCGAGGCGGTCCGCTCGCTCGACGCGGCGGGGTTCGAGGCGTCGCGCGTTCAGATGGTCGGCGACGACCCGTCGCGGGCCGCCGAGATGGGCGGCAAGACGTTCGCCTCGCAAGGGTTCGTCGCCGGCGCGATCGTCGGGCTGATCGTCACCGCGGTGTTCACGATCATGGGGAACCTCCAGGTGAACCCCGTCGGCTTGGTGATCGGCGGGATCGGCGTGGTCGGGGGGCTCGCCGTCATCGGGCTCGTCATCGGCCGCACCATCGGCCGGCACGCGCCGGACGCGCACGCGTTCGAGGGAGCGGTCCGTCACGGCGGTGCGGTCGTGTCGGTCCAGTGCACGGCGGCCGAGCGCGACCTCGCGGCGCGCGTGCTCGACGGAGCCGGTGCGACCTCGGTCCGCGACGAGGCGGGCCCCGAAGCGCTCTGACGGGCTTAGGCGGCGAGCATGGTGACGAGCTCCAGCTGATCCCGCAGATCTCGCGTGATGAGGAAGCGGTCCCGCACGCGTTCGCGCCCGGCGTCGGCCATCCGCCTCCGTAACGTGCCGTCGCGTAGGAGCGCGAGGGAGCGAGCGGCCGCCTCATCGACGCTCGATACGAGGAACCCCGAGATGCCGTCTTCGATCTGGAGCACGATCCCGCCGACGTTCCCGCCGACGACGGGGACCCCTTTCCAGAGCGCCTCGGCGACCACGAGGCCAAAGCCCTCGCGCAGCGACTTCTGGATGACGACCGTCGCCACGTGCTGGAACGCGTTCACCTCGCGATCGCGGACGCCGTCGAGGTTCGTGAGGAGGAAGACATCTCGGTCACCCTGCGCGTGCGCTCTCGTGCGCGCCAGGTAGTCGGCGCCCTCGGGGTCGTCGTCCGCGAGCGACCCGATCATGACGAGCTGCACCGCCGGCACCTGCGCCTTCACGATCCGGTACCCGTCGATGACGCCGAGGGGGTCCTTCCAGGGATCGAAGCGCGAGACCTGAAGCAGGATCGGCCGGTCGACGTCGACGCCGAACCGACGCGCGATGCCACGCGCGTCGGCGCTCGTCAGCTCGCGGTTCTTCTCCGAGAGCGGGTCGATCGTCGGCGCCTGGATCAGGACCCGTTCCATCTCGAGATCCGGGCGGACGAACTGCGGCATCGTCCAGAGCGACGCGTCGTGCTCCTCGACGAATGGCCGGAGGAAGGACCAGACCGGCTGGTATGCCGTGGTGAGGTCGATGTGGCAGCGCCACGCCCAGCCCGCTCCGGCCTTTCCCGCGAAGTGGCGCAGCGCGACGGCCTGCGGATCGTGCGCGAGGATGACGTCCGCGCGGGACAGCTGCGCCGCGTTCTCGCGCGAGATATCCAGGAAGAGCGCGCGTTCGGCGTCGGACAGGTCCAGCGCCATCCCCTGCAACGCGTTGTGGACCTTCTTCGTGATGTCGAAGAAGGCTGCCGGCGCGTCGAGGACCCACCAGTGGGCATCGACGCCGGCGTCGCGCAGGAGCGGGATGAGGTTCTGCAGGATCTCCGCGACGCCGCCGCCGTACGCCGTCGCGTTGACGTGCACCATGCTGCGGCCCTTGGCGTTGGCCGCGAGGCCGCGCAGCTCGGCGTAACGCCGCTCACCGATGACGCCGGCGTAGTCCGCGAGGCGCTTCGTCGCGACGGCGACCTCGTGCGTCGCGCTAGCCCTTCACCGAGCCGGCGAGGATGCCGCGCACGAAGTACCGCTGCAGTGCCAGGAAGACCGCGAGCGGCAGCGCGGTGGAGATGAACGCTGCCGCGGTGAGCCGCTGCCAGTCCTGGCCGAGCGAGTTCACGAGGTTGCTCACCGTCACGGTCAACGGCGCGACCTCCGGTCGCCCGCCGAGGAAGATGAGCGCGACGAGGAGGTCGTTCCAGACCCAGAGGAACTGGAAGATCGTCAGCGAGGCGAGCGCCGGGACGGAGAGCGGGAGGACGAGCCGGAAGAACGTCCCCAGCATGCCCGCGCCGTCGATGGACGCGGCCTCGAACAGATCCTTGGGCAGCGCCCCGAAGAAGTTCCGCAACAGGTAGATCGCGAACGGCAAGCCGTATCCGGTATGCGCGAGCCACACCGCGAGGAACGTCCCCGTGAGCCCGAGGTTCTGGTACGCCTGGAGGACCGGGACGAGCGTCACCTGGAGCGGCACCACGATGAGCCCGACGAGGAGGAGGAACAGCGTGTTGCGCAGCGGGAAGCTCATCCAGGCGAACGCGTACGCGGCAAAGGCGGCGACGGCGATCGGGATGACCGTCGCCGGGATCACGATGGTGAGGCTGTTCAGGAAGCTCGTTCCCATGTTGTTCGTGGTCAGTACCCGTTCGTAGTTCTCCAGGGAGAACACGAAGGGCGGCGCGAACGCGGTCCACCACCCGGTCGAGCCCACGAGCGCCGGCGGGCGGAAGGAGTTCACGACCGTGGCGAGCGTCGGCACGGTCCAGATCAGGACGACCGCGATCACGGTGACGTGGACCGGCAGCGATCCGAATCGTCGTGAGAACGTCATCGGATCGACTCCTGCTCACGGAACCGGCGAAGGTTGAACAGGAGCACCGGCACGATGCCGACGAGGAGGAGCACCGCGACGGCGCTCGCGCGACCGTAGTTCCTGACGGTGAACATCTCCTTGTACATGCGGTTCGCGAGGACCTCGGTATCGAAGTTGCCGTTCGTCATCACGTACACGACGTCGAACGCCTTGAGCGCGAAGACGACGAGCGTGGTCGCGACGACGGTGATCGTCGGCATCAGCAGGGGCAGCGTGATCCGGCGGAACACCATCAGCTCGCTCGCTCCATCGAGGCGCGCCGCCTCCATCAGCTCGACGGGCACGCCTTTCAGCGAGGCCGAGAGGATGACCGTCGCGAAGCCGGCCCATGCCCATACCCCCACGACGATGAGCAGAAGGTTGTTCGTCGGCGCCTCGGCGAGCCACGGATGCGGCTCGCCTCCGAAGCCCACGAGGAGCGCGTTGAGCGTGCCGGTCTGTTCGACTCCCGGCGGCTGATACGAGTAGATGAACTTCCAGATGGTGCCCGCGGCGACGAAGGAGATCGCCTGCGGGAGGAAGATGAGCGACTTCGCGATGCTTTCGTACCGCACCCGGTCGGCGAGCACCGCGATCACGAGGCCGTCGATCAGCACGAAGCTGGTGAAGAACGCGATCCACCAGAACACGTTGTTGCGGATGGCGAGGTGGACGTTGGGGTCGCTCAGCACCGCGATGTAGTTGTCCGCGCCCACGAAGCTCGTCGACGTCGCGTCCTTCAGGCTGAGCACGATCGTCTGGATCGCGGGCGCGATCAGGAAGAAGCCCACGAAGGCGAGGGCCGGTCCGATCCACACCCAGGGTCGCACGCGCGGGCGCGCGCCTGCCGGGAGGCGGCCGAGAAGCCACTCGGTCGCGACGATGTACCCGAGCAGGGCCGCGATCGGCAGGACGAGCGCCGCCGCGACCTGCGGGACGCGGTCGATCACCTACTTGTACGAGTCGGCTTGCACCTTATCGAGGCTCGTGAGTATCGAGTCCAGCTTCGTCGGGTCGTTCACGTAGTCGAGCACGGCCTTCCAGAAGGCCGTATTCATCGCGTCGGGCATGAGATCGCTCGCGTCGAAGCGGAAGACCTTCGCCGACGTCAACGCCTTCGCCGAGTCGGCCGAGATCTTGTCCGGATAGTCCGTGACCTGCTTGTTCGCGGAGAGGGCGCCGCCGCGCTTCACCCAGATCGCCTGCGCGGCCGGCGTCGTCAGGTACTTCATCAGCGCGCGCGACTGCGGGGTGTCCTTGAACATGCCGAAGAGATCGCCGGCGCCGGTCACCGCACCCGCGTACTTCGTGTCGATGTCGGGGGTCATGAAGAAGTTGAAGTCGTCGCCCGCCTTCAGGCTCGGGTTCGCCTTCGTGAAGAAGTCGGTGATGAACGACGCCTGGTGGTGCATGAAGCACTTGGGCGGGTTCGTGAACATCGGATTGCCGCTGTCGCCGAACGCTGTGGCGACCATCGCAGACTTTCCGCCGAGGACCATCTTCGGATCCGCGACGATCGTCCCCCAGGTCTGCCACGCCTTCTTGATCTCAGCGCTCGACCACTTCGCCTTGCCCTGCCACCACTGGTCGTACACGTCGGGGCCGGCTTGGCGGATGACGATGTCCTCGAGCCAGTCGGTGCCGGGCCAGCCGGACGACGCGCCGGACTCGAGACCCACGCACCACGGCGTCGTCCCTGAGTCGGCGATCTTCTTGGACAGGCTGATCAGGTCGTCCCAGGTCTTCGGGACCGTGTAGCCCTTCGTCTGGAACTGCTTCGGGCTGTACCAGATCGGCCCCTTCAACGCGGCCTTGATGAAGATGCCGACCTGCTTGCCGTCGACCTGGGCGAGCTTGAGGAACGAGTCGGGGTACTGGTCCCGCATGGCATTCATGTCGAGGACATTCCCGAGATCGATGAGCTTGCCGCCCTTCGCGAACTGGGCCATCTGCCCGGGACCGGGCAGGCCGGCGACGTCGGGCGGATTCCCGCCCTGCACGCGCGTGCTGAGGATCGCGTTCAGGTCGCGTGTGCCTTCGTACTGGATCTTCACGCCGGTCTGATCCTCGAATGGCTTCACCATCGCGAGGAACGAGTCCTGCTCGCTGCCACCCCAGGTCGCAAGCACGCTGACCGTGCCGCCGATCTGGCCGGGGCTCCCGCTCGGCGCGGCGCCTGGCTGGCACGCCACGACCACGAACAGGCTGATGAGGACGAGCGAGACGAAATGACGGAGGGATTTCGCGTCGTTCATCTGATCACTCCCTGCCGCGAATGCGACTTGGACTAGAGGGTACGCCGCGTAGGGATGGGTCTTTCGTCACACCTCCACTCAGCTTGCCGGCACACCCGAGAGCCACACCGCCGCGGGGCGGCGCAGCGCAGTGACATCGCGCAGCGGGTCACCGTCGACGAACACGAGATCGGCATACGCGCCGGCCGCGATCCGGCCGACGTCCTCGCGACCCACGACCGCCGCGGCGCCCGATGTCGCCGCGACGAGCACCTCTGGCGCGTCCAGACCGGCCGAGCGGAGCAGCTCGAGCTCGAGCACGAACCGGTCGTGCAGGTTGAACGGTGTCCCGGCGTCGGTCCCCGCCGCGATGCGGACGCCCGCACGATGGGCCATGCGGATGCTCTCCTTCGAGCGCTCGGCGACGGCGAACGTACGTTCGCGCACCGCCGGCGGAAGCTCGTCGGCGTGCTCGACGAGCGCCGCGAGCGCCGACATCGTCGGCACGATCGCCACGTCCTTCTCTTTGAGCAGCTTCACCGTTCGCTGATCCATGAGCGTCGCGTGCTCGATCGAGTCGATGCCCGCGCTCGCCGCGATCCGGATGCCGTCGCCGCCGTGCGCGTGCGTCGTGATCCGCACCCCGTGCCGGTGGGCCTCGGCCACGGCCGCCTCCGTTTCCTCCGTCGTGAACTGCGAGACCTCGGGCGCGGCACCCTCGCCCACGACGCCACCGGTCGAGAAGAGCTTGATCACGGTCGCGCCGGCCATCAGCTGCTCGCGGACCGCCTGCCGCACGCCGTCGGCTCCATCGGCCATCCGCCCGATGTCGGCGCCATGACCGCCGGTCGTGGTCAGCCCGCGCGCGGCTGCGATGATCCGCGGGCCCTCGACCATGCCCGCGGCGATCGCGCGGCCGAGCTCGACGACCATCGCACCGTTCGCGCCCAGGTCGCGCACCGTCGTGACGCCGCTCCGCAGCTGCGCGCGTGCGTTGCGGAACGCCTTCAGCGCGAGCGTCGCCTCGGGCGCCCGCGCGTCGCTCGTGAAGTCGAGCCGCCCATCGAGCGTGAGATGGCTGTGGCAGTTCACGAAGCCGGGAAGCGCGAACGCGCCGGGCGGCCGTACCGACTCGGTCCTCGTCTTCGACTTCGGGGCCCGACCGCGCTTTCCGACCCAGGCGATGCGGCCGTCCTCGATGACCACGGCCGCGTTCTCGACGGTGCGCTCGCCGTCGAAGAGCCCGTCGATCTCGATGAGCGTCCGCACGTCGCCGCGCAGTATCGTGCGCCGATGTCCGAGACGCTCGTCCAACGGCTCCGCGCGCGCGGCTTTCTCCCGCCCGATTACTCCGGCGGCGGCTTGCTGAACATCCCGGCGACGGTGCTCGACATCTGCGGCGCGCGCGGTCCAGCCGACCCACCGCCGTTGCGGGGCGTCGAGCCCGAGCTGCTCAGCGGCGTGCGGAACGTCGTGGTCATCCTCGCCGACGGGCTCGGGAGCGACCAGCTCCGACGGCTCGCGGCGGCCGGGGACACGCCATTCCTCGCCTCGATCCTGGACCGCGCCCGGAACGGCGACGCGGCGCAGCTCCTGGACGCGACGACGATCTTCCCCTCGACGACCGCTGCCGCGATCACCACGCTGAACACGGCGCGGACGCCACAGGAGCACGGCAACCTCGCGTACTTCGTCTGGCTCGAGGAGTTCGCGCAGGTCGCGCAGATGCTGCGCTGGGGACCGGGTAACGTGCGACGCGGGTCGTTCTTCGACGACCCCGCGCTCGACCCGCGGCGGTACGCGAGGGTCCCCTCGATCCATCGCGCGATCCGCGCGCACGGTGGGCGGCCGCACGTGATCGAGCCCGAGCTCTTCCGCAACGAGGCGATGACGCGGATGCACGCGGCCGAGGCCGAGTTCCTCGGCTACGTGCTGCCCTCGAGCCTCGGCGTACGCCTCCGGCAGCTCCTCGACGGACGTCCCACCGATGACGCGCCGCTCTACGCGTACGCGTACTGGGCCGGCATCGACACCGCCGCGCATTTCCACGGGCCGCGCAGCCCCGAGCACGCGGCGGAGGCGGCGGGGCTCGACCGCAACCTCGAGCGGGCGCTCGCCGGGCGCGAGGCCGGCGACACGCTCGTCATCCTCACGGCGGATCACGGGCACGCGAGCGTGGATCCCGCGCGGCTCGTGGATCTCGAGGCCGACCTGGAGCTGCGGAGGCTGCTGCGGAATCCGATCGCCGGCGAGCCGCGGGCGGTCTTCCTCCACACCGACCGGCCTGCCGATGTGCGGGCGTACCTCGAGAACGCGTACCCGGGGCTGTTCTTCCTGATCGATCGCGAAGAGGCGATCCTCGCCGGACTGTTCGGACGAGGGGACCCGACGATCGTTCGCAGCCGCGTCGGCGAGATCTTGGCGATGCTCAGCGACGACCGCGCGTCGACCGTCGTTCGCGTCGACGGTCAGGTCGTCAGACATCGCGGCGCGCACGGTGGCATGACCCCCGACGAGATGCGGATCCCTGTCCTACTCTGGCGCGCGTCTTGAGCGATTCGTCCTACCTGCCCGACCTCGCGGGCGGCATGGTCGCGGGCGCGTCGTTCACCGACGACGCCGTGGCCGAAGCGGCGATCGGGCTCCTCGCCGATTCGGGGGTTCGGCCGCAGGACATCACGGTCATCGCGAGCGATCCGGCGCGTGCGGAGCGGCTCGCCGCCGACCGCGCCTGGTACCCGGGCAAGGGTGAGCGCGGGTTGAGCAAGCTGGTGCGTCGTTTCACCGGCGCACTGCCGCGCGAGGTCCGCCGGCGGTATGGGCCGCACCTCACGGCGGGCCGGGTCGTGATCATCGCGGCCGCCGGCGGCCAGCCGGCGGACACGCTCGCGGCGCTGTTCGCCCGGGCCCGCGGGGAGTCGATCGAGCAGTGGTGGCAGCCCCCGACGAGCCTGTTCGCCCCGCCCGAGCTGGCGGGGCCGTTCTAGCGGCGCGTCGCCTGGTGGCACGCAGCCTGCTTGCCTCTCGTTGCGGAGCGCACGGACGCTGCTCGTAGCGCTCGGTCGAACGGAGAGGAGAACAAGCGCTCATGGGACAGACGAACGTCAACGCCCCGGGTCCGGGCACCACCGGCGACGGTGGCTTCGGCGCCGGAATGATCATCGGCATCGTGCTGCTCATCCTCATCGTCCTCGTGCTCATCGTGTACGCGTATCCGCGGATCGTGACCACGCCGACGAACACGCGCTCGTTCCTCGATCTCGCGCAGCTCCTCGCGGCCTGAGCCGGCCGCGGCATGACATCGCCGCTCGGGCTCGGCCCGGGCGGCGTTCGTTGGGGTGGTCATCCGCCGCTTCGCGGCGCCTGACCGTCCTGCTCCTTCGCCTTGCGGCTCCGTGGTAGGTGGTCATCCGCCGCTTCGCGGCGCCTGACCGTCCTGCTCCTTCGCCTTGCGGCTCCGGAGTAGGGTGCGGGTATGCGCGTCGAGCGAGTGGGGGCCGAAGGCCGGCAGCCGGACCACGGCGAGATCTTCATCGGTACGGTCGAGACGCAGAACGTGGTCGGCGACGACGCGCGGGACATCCGCTGTACCGAGGTGACCTTCCACGACGGCGCGCGCAACAAGCTGCACACCCACACGACCGATCAGGTCCTGATCGTCACCGCGGGCGAGGGCATCGTCGCGACGGAGCACGAGGAGCGGGAGGTCGCGACAGGAGACGTCGCGTTCATTCCGGCCGGCGAGCGTCACTGGCACGGCGCCCGGGCCGGCAGGGACATGACGCACTGGTCGATCCTCGGCGCGGGCAAGACCTTCGTCGTCGCTGACGACCGGCCCGCCGACTGATCGTCGGGGCTCAGCGTCCTCCGCGGACGAGCGCGAGCGCGAAGACCACGCTGAACAGGAGCGACGGGGGCGCGACGCGGGCGCGGATCACGGCTCGCGGGTGCGGAACGAGACGACCGTCAGCGCGAACAGCACCGCCGTCCAGCCAACGACGTACAGCTCGTACGCGAGCGGTGCCGCCGCCGCCGCGTAGAACGGATTCGCCGAGCTCGCGGGACCGGCCTGTTGCGCGCCCGCTGCGATCGCCGCCGGCTGCAGCGCGAACACCGCGCCACGCCAGAGGCCATCGGTCGGGAGGAGGAGCTTCGTCACGGTGCCGACGTGGGTGATGGTCGCGTTGTCGAAGGCCGCGCCGATCCCGCCGACGATCCCGCCGATCCAGGCGATCCCGAAGAGCACGAGCGCGATGACGCCGCCGACCATGCCGGAAAGTCGAGTCGATAGGAGCAGGGCGAAGGTCATGATCGCGAGCCCCTCGGCGATGATGAAGCCGAGGAAGGCGAGCGGTTCGGGCGGTACGTAGCCGACGACCGCGTTCACGACTCCCAGCTCGATCGCCGCGGCGCCGCCGGCGTAGATGGCGACCAGCGCGGCGAGCCCGATCCACTTCCCGGCCACGTATTCCGCTCGGCCGAGCGGACGCGATAGGAGCGCCAGCACCGTTCCTGATTCGACCTCGCCGGAGATCGATGGCGCGGCCACGAACACCGCGGCCATCGCGAGGACGAAGCTGAACATGAACATCGTGAGGATGAGGAACTGCGACGCGATGACCCTCACCGCCGCCTCGCCGAGCGGCGCGCCGCGCTGGGTGAACGTCGGGATCCGGCTGAAGCCCCACCCGGTGAGCGCGATCACGACGATCGTCAGCAGGAGCAGCGCGAGCAGCAGCCGCCGCCGGGCGGCCTCACGGAAGACGAGCCGAGCGATCACGAGCGCTCGCATCACGGGTGCTCCAGCAGGCTGAGGAAGCGATCCTCGAGCGTCTCGTGGCTCGGATCGACCGCGTACACCCGGCCGCCGTGCGCGACGATCGCCGCGACGAGGTCGGGAACGCGCTCCGGGCCGATCCCGCGGACGATGATCCAGTCTCCCTCGGCGTGCAGCTCGCCGAAGGCCTTGAGCGAGTCGCGAGCGCCATCTCGGAGGCCGGTCGCTCGCACCCGGACCGCCTGCGTGCGGAGCAGCTCGTCGAGCCGCCCGAGCGCGATGACCCGGCCGTGGTCCACGATCGCGACGCGGTCGCAGACCTGCTCGACCTCGCTCAGCAGATGCGAGTTGAGGAAGACGGTCGCGCCGCGATCCTTCAGCGCGCGGATGATCTCCCGCACGTCGTGCCGACCGACGGGGTCGAGCGCGCTCGTGGGCTCATCGAGCAGCACGAGCTCCGGCCGCCCGAGGAGCGCGACGCCGAGCCCGAGGCGCTGCTGCATCCCCTTGGAGAACGTGCCCACGCGATCGTCGGCCCGGTCGGCGAGCCCCACGATCCGCAGCGCCTCACGCAGCTCCGCGTCCCATTCGGCGCGCTCGAGCCCGATGAGCTCGCAATGGACGGCGAGCACCTCGCGCGCCGAGAGCCAGGGCTGGTAACGGAAGAGCTCGGGGAGATAGCCGACCCGCCGGCGAGCGTGTCGGTGCGCGGTGCGATCGGAGAGCGGCGCGCCGAGGATCCAGCCCTCGCCCGCGCTCGCCCGCGCGAGCCCGAGGAGCAGCTTCACCGCGGTCGTCTTGCCCGCGCCGTTCGGCCCCAGGAACCCGAAGATGTCGCCGCGCGGGATCGACATCGTCAGCCCGGCGAGCGCGGTGATCCGCCCGTAGCGCTTCGCCAGCTCCTCGGTGCGGATCGCGGGCGCGCCCGCGCCGTCGCTCACCGCAGCGAGTTTGCCACCGCCATGGTCTGGGCCTCCGTGAGCGTGCCGCCGACGAGGTAGACGAGGCCGTTCTGCTGCCAGATCACGCCGCTGCCGAGGCCGGTCGAATCACCCACGAACAACCCGGTCGTCCCGTGGACGCCGACGCTCTTCGAGGCGGCCTGGCCCATCGGGATCGGGACCGGAAGCGTCGTGGCCGGATCGCCGATCGCCCTGATCTGTGCCGCCAGCTCCGCCGAGACATCGGGCAACGAGAGCAGGTAGGACCGGAGCTCGCTCACGGTCACCCCATCGGAGCTCACCGTGGGCGGACGCGAGACGATGACGACCACCGTGGGCCCGCTCGCGCCCTGGACGTCTCCGTACGTCTGGACGATCGCCGGTCCGCCGCCGAAGACGAGCGTGCTGCCGTCGATCCGCGCCGGCATCGGCGGCGCGGTGCGGCCGATCGTGGCGGCGCTCTGCTGGGCCTTGGTCGCGTCGAAGACGAACTTCGCGGTGGTCCGGTCGACGACGCCGTACCGCGCGGTCGTGCCGACTCCGGCCGGCAGGGTGACGCTCACCGCGGGCAGTCCGCTTTCCGCGGTCGCGGCCGCGAGGCTCGCGACCTCATGCGGCGACGGCTGGGCGGACCAGGTGATCGTGCCGTAGGCGGTGAGCTGGCTGAGGGTCTGGAGGTCGGTCGGCACGACGGTCACCCCGGCGAACTGCTTCGCTTCGAATATCTGCAGCAGCGACTCGGCGACGCCTGTGAGGGTCAGCGTGGTCGCGACGATGACCGCGGCCGCCGCGGCGGCGAGCCACTTCACCCTCGGCAGGCTGAGATGGACGATCCCTCCTCGGCCCGCGGGCTGCGTCCGGCGATCCCGCACCGTCGACCGGAAGCGCGCGAGCGCCGCGTCGGTGTCCACCTCGATCGGCGGGAGCGACAGGAGCCGCTCGTTCTCATCACGCGTGTCCATGCTGAACCTCCTTGCGGAACGCTTCGTGCGCCCGCCGCAACCGCGTGCCGACCTGGTCGGCCTTGATGCCGCATGCCGCCGCGACCTCGGCATAGCTCAACCCGCTGTACCGCAGGGCGAGCAGCTCCGCGGACGCCCGGGGCATCCGCGTGAGGGCCGCGCGCACTTCGTCCGCGCGCTCACGTTCGAGCGCCGCATCCTCGGGATCGATCGGGTCGGCGCGCGCATCGAGATCGACGCGCTCGCGCGCGGCCCGGCGCGTGCGTGAACGTGCGACGTTGAGCGCGGAGTGCGCTGCCGCGGCGTGCAGCCACGCCGCGGCGTACGGCGCCTCGGCCGCGTGCCGGCGGTAGTAGGACAGAAAGACCTCCTGCGCGACGTCCTCCGCCTCACCCGGATCCGCGAGGACACGGTGCGCGATGCGCACCACCCGCGCGTACTCCGCGTGGAACAGCCGCTCGAAGGCGACCGGAAGCGGCGCGGCGACGCGCCCGATCCCGCTCAGCGATGCGACCTCGGCGTCCATACGTCCTCTGCTTTAGCACCGCCGAACGCCCGAATGTGACAGCGCGGACCCGGCGAGACGAGGTCGTCCACCGCCGTGACTTTACTTGCCCGGCTGACGTACGAGAGAGTGACGGGTATGCCGGTCGCCTGATAACCGACAGACATCAGCAGCGCTGAGCTACTCCGGCAGGCGGCCCCAGACGACACGCACGGCGGTGAACACCGCGAGGCCGAGCGCCGCGGACCACGTGAACGCCGAGACGATCGGCGCGTCGAAGTCGGTGCCCGAGAGGTACGAGTGCAGGAAGACCGTCGCGAACGCGACGTAGCTCGTCCGGTGGATCCACCGCCAGAGGCGGTCGTCCATCCGCCGGCGCAGCCAGCTGGTCACGATGATGACCACGGCGAGATCGAACGAGATCGTCCCAAGTCCGATCGCCAGCGTCCCGTAGCCGACGAGGAACGGCACGACCGCGTCCACCGGCCGGATCTGGGCGGTGTGGTCGAGGATGAGCGTCGTCACGTGCGCGAGCCCGAGCGGGATCCAGAGATACGTGACGAAGTCGTGCAGCGCTCGCAGGGCGCGGTTGTGCGCCAGGAAATCGAGGACCGAGGTGCGAAGGGCAACGCCCGAGAGGACCGAGAGGCACAGTGCGGCGTAGGACGCGAGCCCGGTCGCCCGGGCGACCGCCCAGAACCAGAGCTGCAGATCCATCCGTTCCTCTACGACACGTGCGTGAACGTGATCGGCGGAAGGGTCGCGCTGCGCACGCCGGGCGCGAGAGTGAGCCGCGGCCCCGGTGACGGGGTCGGGCGTTGGCTCGGGCGAGCCGTGCCCGGAGGCGCGGTCGCCGGCTCGGGGGTGGGGGATGGGGTCGCCGTCGGGTCCGCGGCAACGACGGGCGGCTGGAGCGGCGCACCCGGGTTCTTGAGATGCGCCGTCGTGTACGCGTAGGACCCGCCGAGCGCGAAGAGCGTGATCCCGACGGCCGCGACGCGCAGGAGCCAGGCGGGCATCAGTCCGTGAGCCTACGCGTGCCGTTCATCATGCCAGTGGTATCGCATCGGCGTCGCTCGCGGTTGCGCAGCGCGGAGGCACGCGCGTAAAGAAGCTGTGAATTACCCGGGCGGGCCTCCGGGCGCGGGTCGCTCGTAGGCCGTCCGGATCCGCGCGGCGATCGACGCCGCCTCCGGCTCGCTCGCGTACGGGCGCCGCCGCCAGATGAGCTTCGGCGAGAACAGGCCGTCGTTGCGGCGCCGCGGCACGACGTGCACGTGGACGTGGGGGACGCTCTGGCTGATCCTCGTGTTCACAGCGACGAACGAGCCGTCCGCCTCGAGCGCGGCCTGCACCGCGATCGACAGGCGCCGGACCACCGCGAACAGCGGCTCGATGAGCTCCGGCGGCAGGTCGTCGAACGTCTCGACGTGCCGCAGCGTCGCGACGAGCACGTGTCCCGGGAGGAGGGGACTCCGATCCAGGAACGAGAACGTCTCGCCGTCGCGGTGGACGAGGTGCGCGGACGCGTCGCCGCGCGCGATCGCGCAGAACGCGCAGCTCTCGCTCACCGGCCGAGGCGCTCTTCGAGGAGCGCGCGCTCGGCGGGATTCTCGGTGAGGACGAGGGCGCGCCCGTCGGCCGCGCGTGCCTCGTGGTCGCGCCCGAGCTCCCGCAGGAACGCGGCGCGCGTGGCGTGGAAGAGGTGGTAGCGCGACAGCTCGCCATCGAGCGTCTCCAGCTCGGCGAGCGCGCGCTCCGCACCGGCTACGTGCGAGAGCGCGACCGTCCGATTGAGGCGGACGACGGCCGATCCGGTCATCGCGGCGAGCGCGTCGTAGAGCAGGAGGATCTGGGGCCAATCCGTCGCCGTCCACGACGACGCTTCCGCGTGGCACGCGGCGATCGCCGCCTGCAGCTGGTACGGCCCGGGACGGCGCATCCGGCCCGCGCGCTCGAGGAGCCGGGTGCCGTCGCGGATCGCCGCACGGTCCCAGCGGGACCGGTCTTGGTCCTGGAGCAGCACGAGCCGCCCGTCGCCGGAGAAGCGGGCGGCCGCGCGCGCGAGCTGCAGCGTCATGAGCGCGAGCAGACCGAGCGCCTCGGGCTCGTCGGGCATGAGCCGCACGACCAGATGAGCGAGCCAGCGCGCGTCCTCCGCCAGGTCGCGCCGCTCAGGTGAGGCGCTCGCGACGTAGCCTTCGTTGAACAGCAGGTACAGCGCGCCGAGGATCTCGTCCAGCCGGTCCGGCAGCTCCTGGGGTTCCGGGACGCGTAACGGGATCCCGGCTTCGGCGATCTTCCGTTTCGCGCGTACGAGCCGTTGGGCGATCGTCGCCTCGGTCGCGACGAACGCGCGCGCGATCTCGGACGTCGTGAGGCCGAGCACCGCGCGAAGCGTGAGCGCGATCTGCGATTCGCGCGGCAGGGCCGGGTGACAGCAGGCGAAGATCAGCGCGAGCCGGTCGTCGGGTTCAGATCGCGTGACCGGCATCGGTGCCTCCTGGAGCCGCGTGAGCTTGTCGCGGTACCGCGCCTCGCGGCGCAGCCGGTCGATGCCCTTGCGCCGCGCGGTCGTCATGAGCCAGGCGCCGGGGTTATCCGGGATGCCCTCGTGCGGCCAGTGTTCGAGCGCGGCGACGAGCGCGTCCTGGACGAGCTCCTCGGCGAGATCCCAGTCGCCGAGCGAGCGGACGAGGGCGGCGGTGAGCCGCCCCGCCTCGTCGCGATAGATCCGCTCGAGCTCGTCCGACTCAGTGCTCGACGAGCGGCCGCACCTCGATCGTGTTCAGCACCGGCCAGGTCTTGGCCAGCGCGATCGCCTCGTCGAGATCGGCGACGTCCACGATCGCGTAGCCGCCGATCGTCTCCTTGGACTCGATGAACGGACCGTCGGTCACGGTGACCTTCCCGTTCTGGCTGCGCACGGTCGTCGCGGTATTGCGGTTCTTGAGCTCCTCGCCGCCGACGATCTTGCCGGTCTTCGACTGCTCCTCCCACCACTTCCCGACGCGGGCGTACGCCTCCTGGGTCTCGGGCTGGCTCAGGTCCCACATTGAGTCGTCGCTGATGAACATGAGCATGTACTTCACGCCTGTCCTCCCATGGCGCGCCTGTTGGGCGCGTTCTCCCCCATACGACGATCAGGAGCTCCCGAAATCGACGATCCCGCGCGCACTATGTCGAAACCGGCCGTTCCGCGGACCGCTCTGCCGGCGCGAGCGATCAGCCGGCGCTAGGCCGGCGTGACGTTCTGCGCTTCCTCTTTGTTGTTACGCGGGCTGACGCCCTTCTCGTAGGTCACGGCCTGGCCGACGGCGAGGCGGTCGAAGCCTCCGCCGGCGACCTGGGAGCGGTGGAAGAAGAGGTCCGTTCCATCCGCCTGCGCGATGAACCCGTATCCGCGGTCGGTGAGGGTCTTGATGGTGCCGTTCACTTTCGTCGTCTCCGTTCTTTTGACACGCCGCCCAGAGCCTAACCTGCCGCCCCGAGCCCGTGCGGCCGCGTGCTAGGTGACGGCCGGCTGGACCTGGCGCTCGCTCTCCGGTCGGGGGAACAGGAGGAGGGCGCCCCCGGCCGCCAGGCAGGCGGCGCTCGACAGGACCAGGCCACCGCTCAGATCGACCGCCTGCCAGATGGCGGACGCCGCCACCGCCCCGATGACCGTTCCGGCGTTGGAGACCGCGCTGACCGTCCCGAAGACGCGCCCGCGGCGCGCGGCTGGGACCGCGGCGGTCAGTAGTGCGAACCAGGAGCCGTTGAAGGCGGTGAGCCCTCCGCCGGTCAGGATCGTCAGCCCGTAGAGGATCGGCCGCGGGAGCGCGAGCACGACCCCCAGGCCGAAGAACGCGATCGGGACCACGGCCGCCATCGCCATACGCCGCCGACCGGTTCGGTCGGCGAGGTGGCCCAGCCATGGGCCGAGCGTGATGTCGCCGAGGCCGAACAGCGACCAGATGAGCCCGACCTCGGCGATCGACCAGCCCAGACGCTCGGTCGTGAACGGCGCGTAGGTGGTGATGAAGCCGCCGAATCCGATGAGGAGGAAGAGGTTCGACGCGAGGAGGACCAGCACCGGCCTGCCGTACGGCGGCGCCTCGGTCCCGGCGCCGGGTTCGGTCGGGCGCGGCGCGACCGGCCGGAGCCGCAGTGACCCCGCAAAGGCGATGCCGCTCGTCAGAGCGACGATCGCGAACGGCACGTGGAGATCCGAGGCCGCGGCCACGAGGCCGCCGACCGCCGGGCCGATGACGGTGCCGGCCGACGCGGCCGCGGAGAGGGCTCCGTTCACGAACGCGAGCCGGGCCGGATCAGCGACCTGCGCGACGTACACGCGGGTCGAGACGAGGTTCGCGCCGCCGGCGAGCCCCGCGATCGAGCGGAACGCGACCAGCTGCGCGGCATCGGTCGCCGCGGCGATGAGCGCGTTCGCCGCGGCGTACCCGCCGATGCCCGCGCGGATGAACCGGCGCGGCCCGAACCGGTCGACGAGGTGCCCGGTCGCGAACTGGCCGAGCGCATTCGTGATCGCGAACGCCGCCGTGAGCAGGCCGAGCACGAGCGGCGACGCGCCGAGCGACAGCGCGTAGAGGGGGATGAGCGGCAGCATGATCGCGATGCCGAGGCTGGAGACGAACTGGATCGCGGCGAGCACAGCGAGCGGTCCCCGCAGCGCGAGCAGCCGCTCCCTCATCCGACGACGATTTCTGGCGCAGCCCATGCTCCCGCGGCGGCGTGGGCGACGACGTCGTGACGTTCGTCCGTGTTCGTGCGGACCACCAGCGCGGTGCCGAGACCCGGCCGATCCGTCGCGTGGACGGGGTCCTCGCGTACTGTCCGGACCCTTGGCTCCGAGACAGCGACGGTCATGGGTGGCGCTCGTGCGACGCCGTCCCGGCGGCGTACGTCACCGAGGTCTGGGCGGTCGAGGCCGGCGTCTCCTGACCCCGACGTTTTTGACCGAACGTTGACCGCGATCGGCGGCTCACGGGTATATGCATGTGTTCGAGGGCGAGGCCGGCATCCACCGCCGGTCTCGCCCGACGTTTCATCCGAGCGGGATGACGCGGGCACCCTCGGGCGGCGCGACCATGCCGGGGTGCATGAGCGAGGCGAGGAGCTCCGCGCCATCGACGACGCGGGGGCCTGGGCGGCTGAAGTAGGCGTTGCCGTCCAGCGCGTACGCACGTCCGGCGCGGACCGCCGGCAAGGTCGGCCATTCGGGTCGGCTCTTCAGGTCGGCCGCCTCGTCCGACGCCCGGAGCGCATCGAAGCCGCAGGGCATGACGAACAGCACGTCCGGCGCGGCCTCAGCGATCTCGCTCCACGACACCTCGCGCGAGCGGGCGCCCGCCGTTCCGAGCGCGTCCAAGCCGCCGGCGAGACGCACCTGCTCCGGCACCCAATGGCCGGCGTTGAACGGTGGCTCGATCCACTCGAGGCAGACGACGCGCGGCGGCGCTCGCCCGGCGACACGCTCCTCCACCCGGGCGAGCCGGGCGCGCAGTGAGGCGACGAGCCGCCGTCCGTCGTCGTGGCGTGCGAGCGCGTCCGCCACGCGCTCGATGTCGGCGAAGATCCCCTCGATGGTGCTCGCATCGAGCGGCACGACCTCCGGCGCGGACTCGAGCGCCGACGGCAGCTGCGAGAGCGTGACCGCGCACACATCGCACAGGGTCTGACCGAGGAGCACGTCGGGTCGTGCCTCGCGCAACGTGTCCGGGTCCAGATGGAAGGTCCCCTCGCCCGAGGCCGCGGCCCGCCGGACCTGGGCGTCGATCGCGGCGCTGCGCGACCCCGGCGCGATGGTCGAGCGGGTGAGCCGTGGCAACGTTCGCACCGCAGCTGGGTGATCGCAGTCGTGCGTCACGGCGACCAGCTCGCCGGTCGCGCCGAGCGCGCACGCGATCTCGGTGGCGGCCGGGACGAGCGACGCGATGCGCACCTCCGTAGGCTAGCCCGCGTGTCCGTGGACGCCGCGATCTCGCGTGCGATCGAGGAACATCCCGACCTCGTCGCCCGATCGGCCCGCGCCGTCCCGAAGGCCTGGGGCGCCCTCGCCGCCCAGGGCGTGCGGGCGTTCCGTGAGCGCGAAGGTCGCGCGCCGACCGATCCCGAGCGGCGGGCGATCTGGGCCGGGCTCTGGCGCGCGGTCGAAGCGCTGAAGGCGGGCGCGCGCTGAGGTGTACGCGCTCATGTGGTCCGGCGGGAAGGACAGCACGCTCGCGTTCCTTCGCGCGCGGGCCCGCGGCCTCGCCGTGACGCGCTTGCTTTCGTTCCACGACGGGGCGACCGACCGGGTCCGCTTTCACGCGACCCGGACCTCGCTCATCCGCGCGCAGGCGGAGGCGATCGGCGTCGAGCTCCGCCAGATCCCGACGGCGTGGGCCGACTACGAGCCCGCGTTCAAGGGCGCGCTCGCGGAGCTTCGCGCGGATGGGTTCGCGGGCGTGATCTTCGGCGACATCCATCTCGCCGACGTGCGCGCCTGGTACGAGGAGCGCGTGCGTGCGGCGGGGCTCGAGCACGTCGAGCCGCTGTGGGGCGAGCGACCGGCGGCCCTCCTCGCGGAATTCGTCGCCGGCGGAAGCCGCGCGGTGATCACGTGCTGCGAGGTGGCGAAGCTCGACGAGCGGTGGCTCGGCCGGGTCATCGACGAGCGTTTCGTGCGAGACATCGCGGACGTCGGCATCGACCCGAGCGGCGAGAACGGCGAATACCACTCGTTCGCGTTCTCGGGGCCGCTCTTCCGCACGCCCGTCGGATGGCGCGCCGGCGAGCGGCGTCGGGACGGCGGCTTCATCCAGCTCGATCTCGAGCCGCTCGACATCGGCGAGCGGTCGCGCAGCGAATCGGAGGGATGAGGCGATGCCAAGCGATGCCCGTCCGCGGGCGCGATGACGTAGGCGCGGATCTCCTCAGACACGGTCGGCCCGGGCCCGCCCGGTGGTGGACCGGGGCGCTTGCGATCGAGCCCTAACGATGGGTCTTGGTGCAGCCAGCGGTCGATCGCGTGCGCGCCGCGGCCCGCTTTGTCCAGTTTCCAGATCGATCCACGCTGTAGCGGCAGCGGACACACGACGCCCGTGTTGCGTTCGATGACCTCCCGCGCGGCTATCAGGAACTCCCGTGTGCCGAGAATGCTCCACCGCCAGTACCGGCGCGAGCGGATTACATACGACGTGACGGAGCCATCGCCGTCGAAGTACCCGAGGAGGAAGGCCCACTCCAGGGACGCGGGCACCATCGTCGGCCAGCGCAGCACCAGGCTCTTCCTGGGGACGACGCCGTGCGCCACGAGATCGTCCCGCAGACGCTTCGAGCTCAAGGCGAGCACTGAATAGCGCGATTCCCGCCGCTCGCGCGCGCGGATCGTCAGGCGGGGGCAGAGTTCATCGCGGACCATGTCCACGAGCTCGCGATCTCGCTCATTGAGCTCCAGGGAGATTCGGTTCTTTCCCTCTTGCCCGATCACGTTGCCGTCGGCGGCGAGCAGGCCGAGTACATACGCCTTGACCGCCCGGTCGATCGTGGAGAAGTAGTCAGCGTTGACGCCGAGTGTCGTCGCCCAACGCTGGCCTGTAGGCGTTGGCTTCTCGCGATAGCGTGCTCGCTGGTACGCGAGCAGGCAGGGCTTGC
This sequence comes from Candidatus Limnocylindria bacterium, assembly GCA_036389935.1. Taxonomy (GTDB): domain Bacteria; phylum Chloroflexota; class Limnocylindria; order P2-11E; family P2-11E; genus UBA4735. The sequence goes on along the minus strand of DASWCU010000022.1, from coordinate 5,104 downwards.
AATACGGGTGAAAACCATCATTCCACTGGCGGTTCCGATAGAAGTCGGTCGTCGGCTTGAGCAGGCCGCACCGCGAGCACTTCTTCACGCCGCATCGATAAGGGAACAGGTGGTGCCGGTGCAATAGGACCTCGGCCGCTCCTCGTCGTTGATCGATCGCTGGCATGTGCCTCGAACGCGGGGCCCTCGACGAGCGGCTATAGCTATTGCCGGAATGGAGGTTTGATTCGATGGCTCACATGCGATTCCACGTGGAGCACGAGCGCCTCGCGGCCCCGTTCGGTACTGGGTGGTTCGGCGAGAAGGCCGAAGCCTTCGCGCGCTTCTTTGGCACGCCTACGTTCCTCATCACGCAGACCGCCATCGTCGCGGCGTGGATCATCGCCAATTCGGCGGGCATCGCGACCTTCGATCCCATGCCGTTCATCCTGTTGAACCTCGGGTTCAGTCTCCAGGCCGCCTACGCCGCACCGCTGATCCTGCTCGCGCAGACCCGCCAAGCGGATCGCGACAAGGCGACCACCGAAGCGGACGCGAAGCACCGCGAGGAGCTGTCGCGCATGAACCTCGAGCTGCTCCAGAAGAACACCGACATCACCGAGCAGGTCGCGGAGCTGACGCGGCGGATCGATCAACTGACGCAGCAGATTCGCGACAGCCTGGTGGCAAAGGGCTGATGCCCGAATTCGCGACGCCGCCGCACGCGGGCTAGATTCGACCTCCGCAAAATAGGACAGGGCCGGCAGAGCAGGCCATACCGAGGGTCCGACAGCAGCCGCGCGCGGGCTTATGGAACCGCGACTGACCGGGCGCTGTAGGGAGACCGATGGAGGCGTTAGCCCGCGGGGTCCGCCTGCTGGCGGCAGCGGCGCTGCTCGGGGGCTGCGTCGCGGCGGAACCGTCGATACCTCTGCGGTCTGGCGTCCCAGCGCAGGCCACGGCCGAAGCAGCGCCGACGCCGAACGCCAGCCGGACCGGGAATCCAGCGAGTACTCAGTCGGTCATGGCGAAGCCTGACGGCGCGATCGCGTCGCTCCTGCTCGTCCGCGTGGAGGAGCCGGGACTCGGCGTGCTCCGCGCGCGGCCGATCGATCCGGGGACGCTCGCCGACATCCCCGGCTTCACGCCGCTCGACCTGGGACACCATTACCGAGCCGCGCTCTCGCCGGATGGACGCACGTTGGCTACCTTCGTATGGCCGGCCGCAGGCGGTGGGAGCGGAGCTGGAGGGGTGCTCCACCTCGTCGACCCGCTCGGCTGGACCGACCGAGGGACCGCTGTGCGTGTCGACGAGAACCTCCAATGGCTGGAGTGGTCCGCCGATGGCAGGCAGCTGTACTGGCTCCAGGCGGTCGGGACCGAGCTCAATGCGATCTTCGTCACTGACGTTGCCACGCTCACCGTTCGCGAGCTCGCGCGGTTGCCCGCGGGATTTCAGCCGTACCAAACGCGCATTTCCGGCTCGCGCGTCGCGGTGCTCGGCTCGATCAACGCGCGCTACCTGGCGCAGGACGACGCGGCAGTCGTGTTCGTGGACACCGCTTCCGGTCGGATCAGTTCGCAGCTGCAGCTGGCCGGAATGCGGCTCGGACAGTTCGCCGTCAGCGAAGCCGGCCTCAACCCCTATCGGATGATCCTCCCTGCGACCGTGTGGGACCTCGCCCGCGGTCAGCTCGTCCTCGTCGATGCCGAGCGGGAGGTGGTCCGGATCGTCGATCTGCTGCACGAGACCGAAACCGGCGAACGCGTGATCCGGACGCGCACGGCGTCGAAGGGACCGCCCGGCGGCGCGAAGATGGTGTCCACGACCCGCAAGGTCGCCACCCTCAGCGCCGACGGTCGCTGGCTGTACGTGAGCGGGTTCCGCGAGGACGTGCCGGAAAATGATCCGGAACACCTGACACTGGTTCCGGTCGCGGTGCAGCGCGTGGACCTCTCGACCATGCGCGAGACCGCGCGGGTCGCAGGCGGTGCGCGCTTGCTGTTGCTTTCGAGCGATGGGGGTCGCTTGCTGTCATCCGGCGAGGACTCGGCCCTCCTCGACGCCGCAGATCTGCACGAGCTGGCGCGCGTGAGCGGCCCGGGCGAGACCGGAGCCATCGAACGCCAGGGCGTCGCGTACCTGACGCGGTGGTCCTATCCAGGCAGCGCCACCCTTCGCGCCGTGGACTTTCGCACCGGGCGGATCGTCGCCACCCGCGACGTGGACCGCCAGGTCGCCGACCTCATCGCGCTCCGTTAGGCCCGCGAGCCACCAATGCCCGGTCTCGTCACGGGCGTCGCGGCAACGGTCCTCGCCTTGGCGATGACCGCGTGCACCGCGTCGAATGGCCCACCGAATACCGGCACCGGGTCCCCAGCGCTGCCGGCAGCCGCGTCGAGTCCCCCAGGCAGGGAGCCGAGCAGCCCGAGGGTCTTCAGCCTGCTCGCCAACGACCATCTGGTCGTCGCGGACATCACCAGCGGCGCGGTCCTCGCCGAACTGACGCTCGGCGCGCCGGCATCGCTGATTTCTGGGATGCACGGTATGGCAATGAGCCGCGACAGCCGAACGCTCTTCGTGCTCGTCAACGAGGCCAACGGACATGGGCTCATCGTGGCGGTCGACGTAGCGGCTCTCAAGGTCACCGCCACCTTCGATCCCGGCCCCGGTCTCGAGTACCGGGGGCTCGCCGTCGGTCCACGGACTGGTCGCCTGTTCCTCTTCGCGGATCAAGGAGGCGACGCACTGGTCCGGGTGGTGGACCCCACTGGTGGGCAGGCGACGCAGACGTGGCCGGCGCGCGCCTCCGGTGGCCGCAGCTGGCTTATCTACCAGGGAGCTGTCGCGTCCGACGAGAGCGCCTTGTACATCAGCTACCACGGTCCGGATACGACCGGCGTCGATCGCTTCGCGATCCACCCAACGGGCTTGTCGCGTTGCGGCATCGCGGCCTCGGCCGAGTCAGGCTGCTTCCGGACCCACGGGTCGTTCACGCTCCGAGACGGCGAACTCTTCGCGGCGACCGGCGGGTCGCCGGTACTCGTGCTCGATCCGGTGACAGGCGCACAGCGAGGTCAGTACGACCTGCAGCTCGAGGGCAACCACCTGATGGAGTTCGCCATCCCTGCCGCCGGCGGCGGGCTGTACGCGGTCGGGTCATGCGGGTACACCGGCGGTCTCGCCGCGGTCGATCTCGCGACCGGCCGGACCCGGGTCCTTGTCCAGCCGCGGACCCTCGGCGCGATCTGTGGGGAACGCATCGCCGCCTTGAGCGACGGCTCGCGGCTCGTCGTCGCGAAGACCGCCATACCGGCACCGAGCTTGATCCCGGGTGCGCTCGTCGTTCTGTCGAACGATGGCAAGACGATCCGAACGATTCCCACGTCTGCAGAACCGATCGATCTGCTGCTGTTCTGACTGGTTTCGAACCGCGCACGAGCGGCGTCATCGCAAATCCGGCTGAGGAGGACCAGAGCGGCCCCCGGACCGCGGCGCACCAACGTCGCTGCGGGCCATTGTCATGACGAGCGACATGTCTACTGAGGGTCATAGATAGGAAATGAGGTCGGCTCATCGGCTCGATAGTCGGCTGACGGGCGGGTCAGGGTCCAAGTCGGCGGACAAGGAATCCGTTTCGATCGTGGGCCGGGCTCCGACCGTCCCCCGCTTATTGGGCCCCGCGGGCGCCGAAGGAGGATTCCGGCGTACTCCCTAGGGGCAACACTTTCTGCGGCGGTCGCTCCTAGCGTTCTGCGTGCGTGAGCGTGCGCTCGATGGCGGCGGTGACGAGCGTTCGGAGGCGCGCCGAGCCGATGCGGGGCAGCCACTCGCGCAGGCGTGCTTCTGAGAAATCCGCCGGCAGGTCGAGCTCAGGCAGACGCCGGTCGGGATGCCCGCTCGCGCACGCGACGTAGAGGTAGTCAAAGATCGCCTTCTCGACGGTGGCGAGCGCAACGCCCTCACGTTCGACGAAGCCGCCGAACAACTCGGGCGGAAGCCGATGCAGGGCGTAGGTTCCGAACGGCGTAGCGATTCGCCGCGCCTTGCCAAGCGTGGCGACGGAAATCTCGCGCGGGATCTGGTCGATCGCGCCGTGCGTTGCGAGCGCCGAGGCGAACGAGACGTATCCGGGGAAGGGACGCGCGAGTTCGCCGACGAGCGCATATGGGTTCATCGGCTCATCGCCGACCATCCACAGACCAAAGCGCACGTGACGGGCAAGGCCCTTGCGCTCGAGGTCACGCAGCGAGCGGCTCGCCGCGCTCTGCGAGGTGTGCAACGCGGCGGCGGCCTCACCCGTGCTGAGCACACGCGCACCGACACGGCGCAGCTGGGCGTAGGTGGTGGCAGCGCTCATCGCTTTACTCGCCCTCAGCGCGTTCACGGAGCCGCGTGATGACGCGGATCTGCATGTCCAACCATGCCTGCGCGCCGCCATAGAGGTCTACGACCGTCTCATCGAGGTAGGGCTCGACGAGCTCCTGATAGCGCTCGTATCCGATGCTTTCGGCGACCGCGGCGGCACGGCGGACGCGCTCGACATCGATGACGGCCGCAGTGAGTGCGCCTGCGTATTGGCGAATAAGGTGATCAAGGTCGAACACGTCGCGCGGCTCGTTCTGAGTACGGTCGCACAGCGCGTCCACTTTTTGCGCGATCGCGACCGGCGGCGGGTAGTGGTTCAGGCGCACCGCCACGCCGCCGAGCCGGCCGGCGAGCTCGGCATCGGCTGACTCGAGCACCGGCTCCGCACTCGCACCGCGGTTCGAGAACTCGACCTTGGTCGTCGCGTCAGGCATTCCCGTTCCGGCGAGTTTCATCATCCAGCGCTTCGTCGTGTCGGTGTTCTTGCGCAGCCTCACGTCGGACAGCGCGATCTCCCGCAGACGGAGCAAACGCGGGATCGTGTCGCCGCCGAGGAGCTCATTCACGTTCTCACCGAACGCTGGGAAGTTGCCGCCGAGGTAGTCCAGGTCGATATCGGCCGAGCGGCGACCGCTCTTCAGGAAGAAGCGGAGATTGCCGCCGCCCTTGAGCGCGTAGTCCTGAGGACGCAGCCGTGCGCCCGCTGCTTGCATGAACGCAAGCTGGAACAGTTCGATCGCGCGCGCCTGGTTCCGA